>NZ_JADDTS010000002.1:221827-395079 GCF_015159675.1 Enterobacter cloacae complex sp. S2 | reverse complement strand
AGGGAACTGCCAGGCATCAATCAGGAAGAACCCCGTACCGGAAGGTGCGGGGTTTTTTGCTTTGTGCGCGGAAAAACATGCCGGATGGCGGCTTCCCCTTATCCGGCCTACAATTGTTAAAACGATTTTAACAATGGTGCCGCTTTGACTCGTCCTTTTGATTACCAACAAGATTTTGCAAATATAAATTTTCGCGAACATCCCGAACGGTATCAGGTTGGCCGGGGTGAGCAGGGCGTATTGATGGTCGAGCCTTATAAAAGCGAAATCCTTCCACACTGGCGTTTTAAAAATTCTGAAGTCGCAGCGCGTTCGGCACAAGAGATATACGCTCTATTTGAAGAGTACCGCAGTAAAAACGATTTTGTAGGCAGGGATATGGCGCGTAAATTCATACAAATGGGCTATACCCGCGCCCGGCGATACGCGAATCATAAGGGCGGTAAAAAGTATGATGCGGAACGACAAGTCAAACCCCTCGATCACGATCCAGTAAAAGCAGAAGCAGCCGCAGTCTTCAAAAAGTGGTGGGATAAAATTCGTGCAGACGAAGATTACTTGCAGCGAAAAAAGGCCCACCAGCAGTCCTGGGGATAATTACTGCGTCCGCTAATAATTAGATAGCTGATCGACTTCACAAAACGCAATGAAACATATCGGAAACATTTTATTTACCTAACGATTCGTTTTAAATCCGGTTTTACTGTTTGTGGGCAAAGGCCCGCAATGTGAGACAGGGGATATTAAAATGACAGAAACCGTAGCCAGTGCAGATACGGATAACACCAATTTGGCAGGTAAGGATACTCGCCGTCGGGTTTGGGCAATCGTTGGGGCCTCATCAGGAAACCTTGTAGAGTGGTTTGACTTTTACGTCTATTCATTTTGTTCACTCTACTTTGCGCATATCTTTTTCCCGTCAGGGAACACCACAACTCAGCTTTTGCAAACCGCAGGCGTTTTTGCCGCCGGGTTCCTGATGCGCCCTATCGGTGGTTGGCTATTCGGCAGGATCGCGGACAGGAAAGGGCGCAAGACATCCATGCTCATCTCTGTATGCATGATGTGCGTCGGCTCGCTGGTGATTGCCTGCCTGCCCGGTTATGAGACTATCGGAACATGGGCACCGGCGTTGTTGTTGCTGGCACGTCTGTTCCAGGGGCTATCGGTCGGTGGCGAATATGGCACCAGTGCGACATACATGAGCGAAGTGGCGGTTGAAGGGCGCAAAGGTTTCTATGCATCATTCCAGTATGTAACCCTCATTGGCGGACAGCTATTGGCGTTACTGGTTGTGGTGATCCTGCAACAAATCCTTAGCGATGAAGATTTGCGCGCCTGGGGCTGGCGCATCCCGTTTGCTATGGGCGCTGCCCTGGCGGTTGTCGCCCTGTGGCTACGCCGTCAGCTTGATGAAACCTCTCAACAGGAGGTCAGGGCGCTGAAAGAGGCGGGCTCGATGAAGGGGCTCTGGCGAAACCGCAAAGCATTTTTGATGGTGTTAGGTTTTACCGCCGCGGGCTCGCTAAGTTTCTATACCTTCACCACCTACATGCAAAAATATCTGGTTAACACCACGGGCATGCATGCAAACGTTGCGAGTGTCGTCATGACGGTGGCGTTACTCGTCTTTATGCTCATCCAGCCGATTGTCGGCGCGCTGTCGGACAAAATTGGTCGCCGTACCTCCATGCTGATCTTTGGCGGCATGCTCACCCTGGGTACCGTTCCGCTTTTGACGGCGCTACAGCATACAACCTCTCCGTATGCCGCTTTCGCTTTAATCATGGTGGCGCTCATTATTATCAGTTTTTACACGGCAATCAGTGGCATTTTGAAAGCGGAAATGTTTCCCGCACAGGTGAGGGCGCTGGGCGTAGGCCTCTCTTATGCGGTTGCAAACGCCCTGTTCGGCGGTTCGGCAGAGTATGTCGCGTTATCCCTTAAGTCATGGGGCAGTGAAACGACCTTCTTCTGGTATGTCACCGTTATGGGGGCGCTGGCGTTTATTGTCTCGCTGATGCTGCATCGCAAAGGAAAAGGTATCCGCCTTTAATAATGCGCCATCTGCCAGACGGCGTAGCCGGTTGTTGCCCCGGCTACGTCCCAGGCAAAATCTTTCCAGCTCCAGCCACTTCCCGAGGGGCGGCTATCCCAAAGTTCTTTTGATGCCCCCAGGCTGATGGAGAACATCAGGCCTATTGTGGCACTACGATCCCTGCTATAACCCTGGTGCAGCGCATACTCATTACCCGCAGCGGACATCATTGCAGACGCCAGAAAGTGCTGAGCTTTATCCTGACCCGACCAGTTATCATTAGCCATATGGCTGCAACCTGTCAGCAAAAGAGGGATTATCAGGCAAGGCGTACGCATTAACAGGCTCCATAAAAAAAGCCCCGTCGATGACAGGGCTCGTGTATTACAGAATGCGGCTGATGAGGCGATCGATACGGATCCGACGTAGACGGCGAATCAGCTTGCGAACTTTCACCGGGTAATCAGCGATGCTTTGCAGATCGCGATAATGACGAACCACTGTGGTATGCGTGCGTATAAGCTCCAGCTCACGATCGCGTTTCGCGGCTAACGCATGCTGAGGATCGTGAATCAGAATGGCGTTTTCCAAATCCAGACGCCAGGCGCGTGGGTTCAGGTTATTACCGGTCAGCAGCATCCACTCGTCATCAACCCACATTCCTTTGAGATGATAGCTGTTATCTTCATCTTTCCAGAGGCGCACGACGAGCTGGTCCGTGTTCACATAGTACTGTAAACGGCTCAGAAAGCGGCGCAGGTTAATCTCATAGAGATAAGGCAGTGCGCCGATGATCTTGAAAGGCTGATCTTCCGGAATGAAAAAGTCGTTTGCCGTTTTATCCCCGACAATGATTTCCACCTTTTTACCATCACGCAGCAACTGAATGATATTACGCACCAGAACGGCGGGAAGGTTGAAGTACGGGGTGCAGATGGTGAGCTTATGCTCCGCGCACGGCATCAAATGGAAGATAGTCTTGTTCAGGAGGCTGGATTTACCCAGGCCTACCAGAGGCGTAACGGACAGTTCTTCATTATTGGCATCACCCTGGAAACGATAAACCGCATCGCGCAGCTCCTGGCGGAAGGAGCGAACGTCGTTTTTGATTTCCGGGCTTTTCGGGCGATGAGGATCGTCAAGACGGTGCACACCCCGGCCATGAACCAGGTTTTTATCAACCCAGTTGAACATGATGTCGGTCATCTGCGGATTACGGATAAGATGGTAGCGATCGTAACGGTATTTATCGAGCTGATGGAGATACACATCATTCAGACTGGCGCCGCTATAAAGGACGCTGTCATCAATGATAAATCCTTTAAAATGAAGAACGCCAAGCGCTTCACGGGTATTCACCGGTACGCCATATACCGGTATATCAATACCCGGATTTTCCTGGGCCATGCGGCAATACCAGTCAGCATTGGTATTCGAGGCAGCCGCACCAATACGGCCACGCTGAGCACGGTGCCAGTCAACCAGCACGCGAACATCCAGTTCCGGACGCTGACGTTTCGCTTCATAGAGCGCGTTCAGGATCGCACGCCCACCTTCATCTTGTTCAAGATAGAGCGCCACAATGCAAATACGTCGCGTAGCGCTGGCAATCTTTTCAAGAAGCGTCTCCCGGAAATGAGCGGGAGCATAAAAGAACTCTACATCATCAACTGACTGAGAAATCTTCGGTAGTTGAGCAAGGTGTTGTTGATGTTTATTACGCTTAAATTTTGACAACATCACAGTGCGTTTCTTCTCTGTTCATTGAAGGGTTGTCTGTACCAGGCAAACAACATAAGCGGACAATGATACCCCAGTGCCGGGAAAAGTGGGTAACATTTCCAGCAGCTTACTCTTGTTTATCCGTCGAAGTCAGGCTGAGGGACAAAGAGACAATGCCTTCATCCAGCTGGATATCAACGTCAAAACCGAGCTTCCGCGCCAGGGTCACCATACCCCGATTATTTGGCATAGTAATGCCATTGAGCCGTGACAATCCGTGATCGCGCGTATAACCAATGAGTTTTTCGAGCAGCCGTCTGCCCAAACCCAAACCTTTAAGATCGGAACGCACCAGTACGGCAAACTCCGCATCCACGTTATCCGGGTCGGAAATGGCACGCGTCACGCCGAGGATCTCTTCTCCCTCTGCGGAACGGCGGACCGCCACAATCGCCATTTCTCGATCGTAGTCGATCTGGGTCATATTGGCTAAATCGTCGTGGGTAAATTCATTAATTTCGCTGAAATAGCGATAGTACAAATCTTCTTTCGTCACCTGCGAGATGAACGCTCGCAGCAGCGGCTCGTCTTCCGGCAGGATAGGGCGAAACAGTGCCCGCTCTCCATTTTTCATCTCCACCCACTCTTCCAGATGGAGAGGATAAGGACGAATGGCGAGACGGCTTTCCCGGTCACCGACAAATGGCGCAATTTCCAGCGTCACGTCGAGGGCAGTGAATTCATTTCCGGAAGCGAGGAGCGGGTGGATGTCCAGGCGCTGGATCTCCGCACAGTCAACAATGAGGTTGGAGACCTTCACCAGAAACTGGCTTAACCCGGCGATATCAAGCGGCCTCAGAGCGCTTCTGCCGCGGATTTTTTTACTTTTGATGGCCTGAATAACCAAATAACGCGCCAGGTTCATGTTTAGAGGTGGAAGCGCGACAGCCGCTTGTTCTTCTGGCCGCCATTCAACGCCGCCTTCACCCAGCATAATAAGTGGACCAAAAACCGGATCGTGTTCGACGACCACGCGCAGCTCCTGCGCACCTGCTCGGTTAGCCATGCTCTGCACCAGCAGGCCGTGGATCCGGGCCTGTGGCCACGTCATTTTAACGCGATCGATAATGGCATCCGCGGCCTGTTGTACTTCTGTCGCGGTGCGCAGATACAGCATGACGCCCTGAACATCCGATTTGTGCGGAATATCGGGGGAGCGCAGCTTCAGCGCGACCGGATAGCCAATCTGCTCAGCGATATGTACCGCCTCAGCGCTGTCACCGGCAATCCAGGTCGGCAGTGTTTGCATCCCATAGCAGCCAAGAATGGGTTGCACTTCATGCGTATCAAGCGAAGTGGCGCCCTCTTCGATGGCCTGTTGCAATAAACTGTGTACGTCCACCGAATTTGCTGTGAGGTTGCCCGGTAGGGCAGGCGTTTCACGCAGCTGCTTCTGGTTGCGGCGGTACTCAACCATATGCATAAACGCGGTTATGGTGCCCTCTGGCGTACGGTAGGTTGGCAACCCGGCTTCACTAAACAGACGTCGCGCTTCCTGCGAGGAGAACTCGCCGCACCAGTTGGTCAGCAGGGTGACGTATTTGCCGCGCGGATGGTTTCGGACAGCCTCAATCAGCGTTCGTGCACTTTCGCTGCCTGGCGCAACCGCGCTGGGCGAATGGATAATCATCAGCGCATCAAAGTCCTGGCTATCCAGCAAAATCGTGATCGCCTTAATGTAACGATCGCTGCTGGCATCATCGCGCAAATCGAGGGGATTATCGGGAACAACGCTTCCCGGTAACGCGTCCCGCAGGCGCTGGAGCGTCTCTTCACCCAGCGTGGCCAGCTTGCCGTTGCGTAGCCAGAGCTCGTCCAGCGCCAGGGCGGCGGGAGCGGCTCCGTTGCTGACAATCATCAGCTTTTCACCGCGCAGGGGACGCATGTGGCTCAACGTTTCGACGGCGGAAAAAAGCTCGTGCGTATCCTGTACCCGCAGTAAACCGGCGCGCTGGATCGCTGCATCCCATGCGGGATCCATCCCGGAATGGGAATGCAGCAGGCGCTGAGCCGCGGGGCTGCGCCCGCTTTTGATGACCAGAATCGGTTTATTACGCGATGCGCTACGCGACGCCGACACAAAACGACGGGCGTCGCTCAGGTGTTCAAGGTAGAGCAGGATAGCGCTGGTTTTGCTGTCACGCGCCAGGAAATCCAGCAGCTCATCGACGTCAATGTCCAGGCTGTCGCCGAGGGCGATGAAATAGGAAAAGCCCATCTCACGCTGCTGCGCCCAGTCGAGGATGGTATTGGATACCGCTGCCGACTGTGAAATAAAGGCCAGTTTGCCTTTACGGATCGGAACCGGGGAAAAACTGGCATTCAGCCCTTGCCAGGGCGCAAGCAGACCGAGGCTATTTGGACCAAGAATGCGCATCTGGTAGCGGCTGGCGCAGGCCAGCAGTTCGGGCTGCTGTTCAGGAGGCGAGGAAAGAATAATGCAGGTTTTACAGCCTTTCTGACCGAGCGACTCAAGCAATTCGAGGTTTCGTTTCGCATGCGTACAGAGCACGGCGAGGTCGGGAACAAACGGTAAACTTTGCACGTCCGGCCACGCCAGCACCCCCTGTACCGCTTTATAAGCGGGCGTAACGGGCATGACCGGGCCGTTAAACCCGCCAGCCAGCAGGTTACGCATCATCAGATACCCTGCGCGGTCCGGTTTCATCGAGGCGCCAATAACGGCAATGGATTTCGGACGGAGTAGCGCTTCTAACCCTCTCTGGCTCATGCAGGCCTCCTGTGAATGCAAGCGACCTGATGATTTTAAACGCTTTCTGTCTCTGTTGCTGTGACGCTACCCTTATGAACGGTTTTTCCTGCCAGATAACGTTCGCGGAAGCAGGAGAAGTGGGAGCTTAATGCGCTGGCCGCCTGGGTATCGCCCGCCAGATCCAGTAGCGCAATGGCGACTTCAGCGGTGCAATATTGACCCTCGGCATGCGCTTCTCGTAAGCGATAGGCCGAAACGCGCGACAGATCGACGGAAATCACCGGCAGCGCATCAAGATAAGGGCTTTTGCGAAACATCTTTCTTGCTTCGGTCCAGGTGCCGTCGAGCATAATAAACAGCGGCGGCTTACCGGATGGTGGCGCCGTAAGCACCTGGCGTTGTTCGCCTGCATATGATGCCGGGAAAACGACCATGGGCTGATAGTCCGGGTTTGCCACCAGGTCAAGCAGAGCCTGAGGTGGCTCAGTGCGCGACCACTGAAATGCTGCGGTATTGGGCAGAATATCGGCGATCAAACGCCCCGTGTTGCTGGGCTTCATCGGTTCGGTATCGAACATGACCAGACAAAAACGGCTTTTAGCCTCGCTCGGTGCAAGCGTTTCGCACAGACACACTTTCAGCGGTAAAAGGCAGCGCTGGCAGCGGCGAATACGATTGCCTCGGGCCAGAAAAGGGCGGGTTGCGCGCGCAAGGCGCTCGGCGCGTAATTGAAGTACAGCGTTATCAGTCATGGGCGAAAAGGCAGGAAAAAACCCATTTTCGCAGAGGAGAGAACGGGGCACAAGATGTGCCCCGTGAATGTTACAGGGATTCGTTTAACCAGCTGTCGAAAGGCGCCTTCGGTACTGCACCATTGAGCATGTCGATCACTTCCCCATTTTTGAAAATCATAATGGTTGGAATGCTGCGAATGCGAAAACGGGCGCTGAGTTCACGTTCCGCTTCGGTATTCACTTTAACAAAACGCATTTTCCCGCTGCGCTCTTCAGCCACGTCTTCGAAGATGGGCGCAAAGTTACGGCAGGGGCCGCACCACGGTGCCCAGAAATCGACCACAACCGGCAGATCGTCCTTGAGGAGTTTGTCCAGCGTAGCACCCGTCGCGTTAATGACATCGCCATCAAATAATTCGTGGCCACAACGCCCGCATTTCGCACCGTCATCCATCCGATCGTCCGGAATGCGGTTTAAAGCCTGACAGTTGGCACATACGGTATTCATAACTAACCTCTGATAGAGCCTTGGAACAACGGCAGAACGCCGATAATGTTTCTGATATGTTACATATTATCAGTGAGCCTGTATAAATCGACAACGCGTTTTATTCAATGGGAACAATAGTCACAGGCTTTTGTACGAAATTATGGCTATGAGCTTGCACATCGGGTAATCTGCGCGCTTCGCGCAGCGCTGGTGGAGAAAAGCATGAACGACGAAATGAAAAACAAAAGCGGCAAGGTCAAAGTGATGTATGTCCGCAGTGATGATGACTCTGATAAACGCACCCAAAATCCGCGTACCGGAAAAGGTGGCGGGCGTCCGGCGTCTTCTCGTGCAGACGGTGGCCGTCGCCCCGCCCGCGATGACAGAAATAACCGCGGCGATGACCGCAAACGTGATGACCGTAAGCGTGACGATCGCAAACGCGATGATTTTGTCCGCGACGGTGGATCGCCATGGCGTACCGTTTCGCGCGCGCCCGGTGAAGAGGCGACCGAAAAAGCCGATCACGGCGGTATCAGCGGAAAAAGCTTTATCGATCCGGAAGTGCTGCGTCGTCAGCGTGCGGAAGAAACCCGTGTATATGGCGAGAACGCCTGTCAGGCCCTGTTCCAGAGCCGCCCGGAGTGTATCGTTCGCGCATGGTTTATCCAGAGCGTGACCCCGCGCTTTAAAGAAGCGCTGCGCTGGATGGCGGCGAACCGTAAAGCCTACCACGTGGTTGACGATGCCGAGCTGACAAAAGCGTCCGGGACTGAACACCACGGCGGCGTCTGCTTCCTGATCAAAAAACGTAACGGCACCACCGTGCAGCAGTGGGTCAGCCAGGCGGATGCCGATGACTGTGTGCTGGCGCTGGAAGATGTGGGTAACCCGCATAACCTGGGCGCTATGATGCGTAGCTGCGCGCACTTTGGCGTGAAAGGCGTTCTGTTGCAGGATGCCGCGCTGCTGGAATCCGGTGCGGCAATCCGTACCGCGGAAGGCGGTGCTGAGCATGTTCAGCCGATCACCGGCGACAGCGTGCTGGAGGCCCTTGAGCAATTCCGTAACGCGGGCTACACCATTGTCACCACCTCAAGCCGTGCCGCTACGCCGCTGTTTAAAGCGACGTTGCCGCGCAAAATGGTGCTGGTGTTAGGTCAGGAGCGCGATGGTCTGTCTGATGCGGCACTCTCCAGCGCTGACATGAGCGTTTCTATCGACGGCACTGGCAACGTTGAAAGCCTGAACGTATCCGTTGCGACCGGCGTGCTGCTGGCCGAATGGTGGCGTCAGAACAAGGCATAAGCCTTATATGTGCCGGGCCTGACCCGGCACATTCAAACCCTACTCACTCTCTGCCGGTAACACAGGCATCCAGTCAATCGGCTTTTCGCCACGCTTTTCCAGCCACTCATTCGTCAGAACAAAATGGTTACTGCCAAAGAAACCGCGATGCGCAGACAGCGGCGACGGGTGCGGTGCTTTCAGTACGTGATGGCGCTGACGATCGATAATCGCCCCTTTCTTTTGGGCATGTGAACCCCAGAGTAAAAACACGACGCCTTCACGATGCTCATTGATTAGGCTGATAACCTTATCGGTAAAGGTTTCCCATCCCAGACTGGCGTGGGAGTGTGCCTGACCCGCCCGGACGGTTAATACGGTATTCAGCAACAGCACGCCCTGGCGCGCCCAGCTTTCCAGATAACCGTGATTAGGGCGGGTGAAACCCGGAATCGTTCCTTCCAGCTCTTTATACATATTCAGCAGAGAAGGGGGAATGGCCACGCCCGGACGCACGGAAAATGCCAGTCCGTGAGCCTGCCCGGGACCATGGTACGGATCCTGCCCCAGTATAACCACCTTCACGTCGCTCAGTTCGGTGTAGCGAAAGGCGTTAAATACATCTTTCTGCGGTGGATAAATTATCTGGCCGGCCTGCCGTTCAGCCGCAACGGTACTGAGGGTATTAATAAAATAGGGCTGCTGCTTCTCTTCTGCCAGCACGTCATGCCAGGTTAAAGGTGTTGTCATCTCGCTCTCCTGCGAATTTCATTCTCTGCCTAGCTTACCTGCTAATGCCTGGTGAGCAAAATTACCCGCGGAAAAGCGGCTAAGTGTCTCAATTTATGTTGAAAACCAGGCAGGGTAAGTTGAATTGGTAAATCATTAAAATTGATCTAAAACAAAAAATTCAGACCACACTCTTTATGTGGTTAGTGATTTTGTTGATTTAAATCAATAAATCACCCGGGTCTGAATGTTATATATACACACAACAAACAATGGTTTTACCAATTGGCCGCAAAAGGCCAGCATCAGTTAATGTAGCCTAAGGGAGGCAACACATGATTACAGGTATCCAGATTACTAAAGCTGCAAATGACGATCTGCTGAACTCTTTCTGGCTGCTGGACAGCGAGAAAAACGAAGCGCGCTGTGTAGTAGCGAAAGCAGGTTTTGCGGAAGACGAAATCATTCCGGTGAGCAAACTGGGCGAAATTGAATACCGTGAAATTCCAATGCAAGTGCAACCAGAAGTGCGCGTGGAAGGTGGTCAGCACCTGAACGTTAACGTCCTGCGTCGTGAAACGCTGATGGATGCTGTTGAGAACCCAGAAAAATACCCGCAGCTGACCATCCGTGTGTCTGGCTATGCGGTGCGTTTCAACTCTCTGACTCCGGAACAGCAGCGCGACGTTATCGCCCGTACCTTTACTGAAAGCCTGTAAGGTTTCAGCTTCGGGGGTGGAATAAAAAAGCCGGGAATGTCCCGGCTTTTTTTTACTCTTCAGTTTTTGTCTCTGGCGCAGCAGAACTTGGCTTACGGCGCTTACCAATATTTTTGGTATCGCGGTGGCGCTGCTTCACGCGCGGCTTCTCTTTTTCTTTCTCTTTTCTCTCAGCACGTTTCGCGAGCGCTTTCTTGGACGGTTTACCCGTCATTTTTTCACTCGGCGCACGTGTCGTCGGACGAAGTTCGTCAATCACACGAGCTTTTAGCGGCTCATCAACGTAGCGGCCAATTTTTTGGAGCAGCAGATGGTCGTGCGCTTCTACCAGAGAAATAGCAATCCCTTTGCGGCCCGCACGGCCGGTACGACCAATACGGTGCAGGTAAGTATCACCGCTGCGAGGCATATCAAAGTTGATCACATGGCTCACGTCCGGGATGTCGATCCCGCGCGCGGCAACGTCGGTTGCAACCAGCACATTCACGCGACCATCGGTCAGGCGCTTAATCCCTTCGGTACGCTTAACCTGTGCCATTTCACCTTCGAGATAGCAGTTGTTGATGCCAGCGTTGCGGAGCATTTCTGCCAGCTCATGCACGCGCTCGCGTTTACGTACGAAGACGATGGTACGGGTTGCTTCTTCCTGCTTCAGCAGATGTTTCAGCAACTCAACTTTATGCTCAAGGTTATCTGCGCGGTAGTACCACTGGTGGATCTTCTTACGCTCACGCGTCGATGGCGTAGCGGACACTTCCACCGGATCTTCCAGCAGACGTTCGGCGAAATCTTTAATGGCATCCCCTTCAAGGGTTGCCGAGAACAGCATTGTCTGGTTACGCCAGCGCGTTTCACCCGCGATGTGTTCGATATCCTGGGCAAAGCCCATGTCCAGCATGCGGTCAGCTTCATCGAGAATCAGCGTTTCCACCGCCCGGCAGTCGAAGTTCTCTTCTTTTATGTATTGCAGCAGACGGCCTGTCGTCGCGACAACGATATCCTGGTTTTCGCTGAACACTTCGGCGTGGTTCATATACGCTACGCCGCCGGTGATGGTCGCGATATCCAGATGGGTGTTCGCCGCCAGCTCACGCGCGTGTTCGGCAACCTGCATCGCCAGTTCACGGGTCGGGGTCAGGATCAAAATGCGCGGCGGCCCTGATTTTTTACGCGGAAAATCGAGCAAATGCTGCAACACAGGCAGCAAGTAGGCTGCTGTCTTCCCCGTGCCGGTTGGCGCAGAACCGAGCACATCGCGGCCCTCAAGCGCAGGCGGAATGGCCGCGGCCTGAATGGCGGTCGGGCGTGTAAAGCCTTTACTCTCAAGAGCATTGAGCAGGCTTTCATCGAGTTCAAGTTCGGAAAAAGTCGTTACAGTCATGTTCTACCTCTGTGTGGGGCGCTGATTATAGACGTTACGGCTGTAATCTTCATCTGTTTGTATGGATATCGCTTTTCGACCACTTCGCTTTCCCCTATGCTACTCCAGTTTCACACAGAAGGTTGCCCTGACATGTCTCAACTCAAAGCGCAGTTGCGCCGCGATGGTTTTACGTTTAAACAATTTTTTGTGGCGCACGATCGTTGCGCAATGAAAGTCGGTACAGACGGTATTTTACTGGGTGCATGGGCCCCTGTCGCAGGTGTAAAACGCATTCTGGATATTGGTACGGGCAGCGGACTTCAGGCGCTGATGCTGGCGCAGCGTACCGAAGAACACGTCACTATCGACGCCGTTGAGCTTGATCCTCAGGCGGCCCAGCAGGCAAGCGAAAACGCTGCCGATTCTCCGTGGGCAGAACGGATCAGGGTGGAATGTGCCGATGTCCTGACCTGGGCACTGGAGCAGACTGCGCGTTACGATTTGATCGTCAGCAATCCGCCGTATTTCACGCCAGGTGTGGAGTGTGGAACGCCGGAACGCGAGCAGGCACGTTACACCGGCTCGCTCGATCACAAGGCGCTACTGACCAGCGCGGCGGAACTCATCTCGGAAGAGGGATTTTTCTGCGTGGTCTTGCCCGAAAGCACGGGTAACACCTTCATTGAGATCGCTCGGGATATCGGCTGGAGTTTGCGTCTTCGTACCGATATTTCGGATACGGAAGGTCGCTTACCGCACCGTGTGTTGCTGGCGCTCTCGCCGAAAGAGGGGGAGTGCTTTACCGACAGGATGGTTATTCGCGGGCCAGACCAGCGTTATTCCGAAGATTACACTGCCCTGACCCAGGCCTTTTATCTGTTTATGTGAACCTGCGGCGTCAACACCGACGGGCCGGACGTTTCCAGCGGGTCGGGATAGTCCAGCGTATAATGCAGGCCACGACTCTCTTTGCGCATCATCGCACAGCGTACAATCAGCTCGGCAACCTGCACAAGGTTGCGCAGCTCCAGCAGATTATTGGAAACGCGGAAGTTGGCGTAATATTCATCAATTTCCTGCTGTAACATCATGATGCGGCGTAACGCGCGTTCCAGACGCTTCGTTGTGCGTACAATCCCGACATAATCCCACATGAGAAGCCGCAGCTCGTGCCAGTTATGCTGGATAACCACCAGTTCGTCCGGGTTCTCTACTCGACTTTCATCCCATGCTGGCAGGTGCGTTGTTGGACGTGCATAGGGCATGCGTTTGGTTATATCTTCCGCAGCCGACCACCCATACACCAGACACTCCAGCAATGAGTTTGATGCCATGCGATTCGCACCATGCAGGCCGGTGTAACTGACCTCGCCGATCGCATACAAACCATCCACGTCGGTACGACCATGATCGTCAACCATCACCCCGCCACAGGTATAGTGAGCGGCAGGCACAATCGGCACCGGATCGCGGGTTAAATCGATACCCAGACTCCGCAGCTTTTCATAAATCATCGGGAAGTGCTGGCGAATAAAGTCTGCCGGTTTATGGCTAATGTCCAGATACATACAGTCCACGCCAAGCCGCTTCATCTCGTGGTCAATGGCGCGGGCCACGATATCCCGCGGGGCAAGTTCACCTCGGGGGTCGAAGTCCGGCATAAACCTGGAACCGTCCGGTCGCTTGAGATACGCGCCTTCGCCGCGCAACGCTTCAGTTAACAGGAAGTTACGTGCCTGCGGGTGGAACAGGGCGGTAGGATGGAACTGATTAAACTCCATATTCGCTACGCGGCAGCCTGCGCGCCAGGCCATGGCGATACCGTCTCCGGAGGCGATATCCGGGTTAGTCGTGTACTGGTAAACCTTGGAGGCGCCGCCGGTCGCCAGCACAACGGCTTTAGCCTGGCAGGTTTCCACCTTCTCTTTATTCCGATTCCACACCCATGCGCCGACAACACGGCGCGTGCCGGGCAGGTCAATTTTATCGGAAATAATCAGGTCGACGGCGTTACTGCGCTCCAGCACCCGAATATTGGGATGGCTGAGGGCTTTGCTGACCAATGTGGTTTCAACCGCTTTTCCTGTTGCATCAGCAGCGTGCAGAATACGGCGATGGCTGTGTCCGCCTTCACGGGTCAGATGATAGCTCTCTTCACCATTAGGCTGAACCTGCGTATCAAACAGCACGCCCTGGTCGATAAGCCATTGCACGCAGTGGCGGGCATTGCTGGCGACAAACTCTGCGGCATGCTCATCCACGATCCCGGCACCGGCAATCAGAGTGTCTTCTACGTGTGAGGCAATGCTGTCCGTTTCATCAAACACGGCGGCAATACCGCCTTGTGCATAGAAGGTGGAACCTTCGCTCATCGGCCCTTTACTCAGCACGATTACGTTCTGATGTTCCGCCAGGCGCAGCGCGAGGGAGAGGCCAGCAGCACCGCTGCCGATAATCAGTACATCACAATGGAGTTCAGGCGTTGTATTCATGATGTTTGTTTAATTTACTAAACATGGTCTGGGCAGAATAGCATTGTGATGCGAGTTATCGCACGTTTTTTTTGAAGCGTGTTGCAATGACTAAACGGATGGCCGGAAGTTAAATCATCGCTAAATGACTGGAATTATTTTGCGAAGCAGATCGTTAGCTTCAGATTTTGTGGTGAAATAAAGCCTGTGTTGCGTTACTCTTCTGACGATAAAGTTAATGATTCTTGTCAGAAAGCGGGTGCGTATCGTGAACAGACTTATAATGAGAGAAAATGAACGGTCTGCGGCGCGATGAACAAAAACAAAGGCGTTACGGAACTTATTGAAGAACAGACGCTCTAATGCGGTGCTTGCTCAAAGTGCAATGTTGTTAGAGTGGCGTTTCGATAACGCGTGGAATTTGGTTTGGGGAGACATTACCTCGGATGAGCGAGCAGTTAACGGACCAGGTCCTGGTTGAACGGGTCCAGAAGGGAGATCAGAAAGCTTTTAACCTACTGGTGGTGCGCTACCAGCATAAGGTAGCGAGTCTGGTTTCCCGCTATGTACCGTCAGGCGATGTTCCTGATGTGGTACAAGAGTCTTTTATTAAGGCCTATCGCGCGCTGGATTCATTCCGGGGGGATAGTGCTTTTTATACCTGGCTGTATCGTATTGCAGTCAATACGGCTAAGAATTATTTGGTTGCTCAGGGGCGTCGTCCGCCTTCAAGTGATGTTGACGCTATCGATGCAGAAAACTTCGAAAGTGGCGGCGCGCTGAAAGAAATTTCGAACCCTGAGAACTTAATGTTGTCAGAAGAACTGAGACAAATCGTTTTTCGCACGATCGAGTCGCTCCCGGAAGATTTACGCATGGCAATTACGTTACGGGAGCTGGATGGCCTAAGCTATGAAGAGATAGCCGCCATCATGGATTGTCCGGTCGGCACGGTTCGTTCACGAATTTTCCGTGCGCGAGAAGCCATTGATAATAAAGTTCAACCGCTTATCAGGCGTTGACGATAGCGGGATACTGGAAAAGGTATTAGGCATGCAGAAAGAAAAACTTTCCGCTTTAATGGATGGTGAAATGCTGGATAGTGAGCTGCTCGATGAGTTGTCTCATTCTCCCGAAATGCAACAGACCTGGGAGAACTATCATCTTATCCGCGACACTCTGCGGGGTGATACCAGCGATGTTCTCCATTTCGATATCTCAGCACGCGTTATGGCGGCCATTGAGAACGAACCTGTTCATCAGACCACGCCGCTTATTCCTGAAGCGCAGCCTGCACCTCACCAATGGCAGAAAATGCCGTTCTGGCACAAGGTGCGTCCATGGGCCAGCCAGCTCACCCAGATGGGAGTCGCTGCGTGTGTATCGCTTGCAGTTATCGTTGGGGTCCAGCACTATAATACCCAGTCTGAAGCCAGTCAGCAGCCTGAAGCGCCAGTGTTCAATACGCTGCCGATGATGGGTAAAGCCAGTCCGGTTAGCCTGGGCGTACCGGCAGATGCCTCCGCAAGCGGCGGACAGCAACAGCAGGTACAGGAGCAGCGTCGTCGCATTAATGCGATGTTGCAGGATTACGAGTTGCAGCGTCGTCTGCACTCCGAGCAGCTTCAGTTTGAGCAGGCCCAAACCCAGCAGGCTGCTGTGCAGGTGCCAGGAAACCAAACTTTAGGAACGCAATCGCAGTAATGAAGCAACTTTGGTTCGCCATGTCTTTGATGGCGGGTAGCCTGTTCTTCTCTGCTAACGCCTCGGCTGATGTTTCATCCGGGGCGTTGTTGCAGCAAATGAATCTGGCCAGCCAGTCACTCAATTACGAGTTGGCATTTATTAGCATCAATAAGCAGGGTGTCGAATCGTTACGCTATCGCCACGCCCGCCTTGATAATCAGCCGCTCGCCCAGCTTTTACAGATGGATGGCCCGCGTCGGGAAGTGGTCCAGCGTGGGAACGAAATCAGCTATTTCGAGCCAGGCCTTGAGCCGTTTACGCTCAATGGTGACTACATCGTTGATTCCCTGCCATCGCTCATTTACACCGATTTTAAACGTCTCGCCCCCTACTATGATTTTATCTCGGTGGGGCGAACGCGTATTGCCGACAGGTTGTGCGAAGTGATCCGCGTAGTCGCGCGGGATGGGACACGTTACAGCTATATCGTCTGGATTGACGCAGAGACGAAGCTGCCGATGCGCGTTGATCTGCTCGATCGCGACGGTGAAACGCTGGAGCAGTTCCGCGTGATCTCCTTCGACGTGAACGGTCAGGTTGGCAACAGTATGCAGAATCTGGCCAAAGCCAGCCTGCCGCCTTTGCTTTCCGTACCTGCCGGCGATTCTGTCAATTTCAACTGGGTACCTTCCTGGATCCCGCAAGGATTCAGCGAAGTATCCAGCAGCCGTCGCCAGCTGCCGACTATCGAAACACCGGTTGAATCGCGCCTCTATTCCGATGGGCTATTTAGCTTCTCGGTGAATATCAATCGCGCTACGGCGAACAGTTCCGAACAGATGCTCCGTACCGGTCGCCGGACGGTTAGCACGACGGTACGCGATAATGCGGAAATTACCATTGTTGGTGAATTACCGCCGCCAACAGCAAAACGTATTTCAGACAGCATTAAATTCAGGGCTGCGCAATGATTAAAGAGTGGGCGACGGTCGTATCCTGGCAGGATGGCGTAGCGCTTGTCAGCTGTGACGTTAAAGCATCATGCAGCAGCTGCGCTTCGCGAGCCGGTTGCGGCAGCCGCGTATTGAATAAGCTGGGGCCGCAAACGTCGCACACTATTGCTGTGTCGAGCGATCAGCCGCTGGTGGCAGGGCAAAAAGTGGAGCTCGGCATCGCTGAAGGCAGCCTGCTCACTTCCGCCATACTGGTTTACCTTTCTCCGCTCGCCGGACTTTTCGTGATGGGCGGGGTTTTCCAGATGCTGTTCGGCACAGATTTGGCCGCCATGTGCGGTGCCGCCTTGGGCGGTGTGGGCGGGTTCTGGCTTGCTAAAGGCGTTTCCCCAAGGCTTACCGCCCGGGAAGCCTGGCAGCCCGTCATTCTCAGCGTTGCACTGGCACCCGACCAACTTCGTGTTGAGACGCTCTCTTCTGAGGCCCGGTGATCTGCCGGGCTTTATTATTATTTACATCGCAATAAAGTAAACGCCGTCTCTTCGCGCTATACCTGACTCTAAGTGCATTTCCAGCAGACGAGGTTGTAGTGTAGAATGCTGCGTTTTCGCACTGAAAAACGTCAGGCTAAGAACAGCGGCCTCCAGGAATTCGTAAGGCATAATTATTTAACTATATGAAGAACATACGTAACTTTTCGATCATTGCTCACATTGACCACGGTAAGTCGACGCTGTCTGACCGTATTATCCAGATTTGCGGTGGCCTGTCTGATCGTGAAATGGCAGCCCAGGTTCTGGACTCCATGGACCTGGAACGCGAACGCGGTATTACCATTAAAGCCCAGAGCGTGACGCTCGACTATAAGGCTTCCGATGGTGAAACCTACCAGCTGAACTTTATCGACACCCCAGGGCACGTTGACTTCTCTTATGAAGTGTCACGCTCGCTGGCGGCCTGCGAAGGCGCGCTGCTGGTGGTGGATGCCGGGCAGGGCGTAGAGGCCCAGACGCTGGCAAACTGCTATACCGCCATGGAAATGGATCTCGAAGTGGTGCCGGTTCTGAATAAAATCGACCTGCCAGCCGCCGATCCTGAGCGCGTAGCGGAAGAAATTGAAGACATCGTCGGTATCGATGCGACCGATGCAGTGCGCTGCTCGGCAAAAACCGGCGTAGGTGTTCCGGATGTACTGGAACGTCTGGTGCGTGACATTCCGCCGCCGGAAGGTGACCCGGATGCGCCGCTCCAGGCGCTGATCATCGACTCCTGGTTTGATAACTACCTGGGTGTTGTCTCGCTGGTGCGTATTAAAAACGGTACCATGCGTAAAGGCGACAAAATCAAGGTCATGAGCACCGGGCAGGTCTACAACGCTGACCGCCTTGGCATCTTCACGCCAAAACAGGTTGACCGTACCGAACTGAAATGCGGCGAAGTGGGTTGGCTGGTCTGTGCAATTAAAGACATCCTCGGCGCGCCAGTGGGCGATACCCTGACCGGCGCACGTAACCCGGCAGATAAAGCGCTGCCAGGCTTCAAAAAGGTGAAACCGCAGGTTTATGCGGGTCTGTTCCCGGTCAGCTCCGACGATTACGAAAACTTCCGCGATGCGCTC
Organism: Enterobacter cloacae complex sp. S2; assembly: GCF_015159675.1. Taxonomy (NCBI): domain Bacteria; kingdom Pseudomonadati; phylum Pseudomonadota; class Gammaproteobacteria; order Enterobacterales; family Enterobacteriaceae; genus Enterobacter; species Enterobacter cloacae complex sp. S2. The sequence goes on along the minus strand of NZ_JADDTS010000002.1, from coordinate 376,496 downwards.
GGAAAGCTGAGCCTCAATGATGCTTCCCTGTTCTATGAGCCAGAAAGCTCAACGGCGCTGGGCTTCGGCTTCCGCTGTGGCTTCCTCGGTCTGCTGCACATGGAGATCATTCAGGAACGTCTGGAGCGTGAATACGATCTGGATCTGATCACCACCGCCCCGACGGTTGTCTACGAAGTAGAAACCACGTCGAAAGAGGTCATCTACGTCGACAGCCCTTCCAAGCTCCCGCCGCTGAATAATATTCAGGAACTGCGCGAGCCTATCGCAGAGTGTCACATGCTGCTGCCGCAGGAGTTCCTCGGCAACGTGATCACCCTGTGTATTGAGAAGCGTGGCGTGCAGACCAACATGGTGTACCACGGTAACCAGGTGGCGCTGACCTATGAAATTCCGATGGCGGAAGTGGTGCTCGACTTCTTCGACCGTCTGAAGTCTACCTCCCGTGGCTATGCGTCACTGGACTACAACTTCAAACGCTTCCAGGCCTCCAACATGGTTCGCGTGGACGTGCTGATCAACGGCGAGCGTGTTGATGCCCTGGCGCTGATCACCCACAACGATAACGCACCGTACCGTGGTCGTGAGCTGGTTGAGAAGATGAAAGAGCTGATCCCGCGTCAGCAGTTTGACATTGCGATTCAGGCGGCCATTGGTAACCACATCATTGCCCGTTCAACCGTGAAGCAGTTGCGTAAAAACGTTCTGGCTAAGTGCTACGGCGGCGACGTCAGCCGTAAGAAAAAGCTGTTGCAGAAGCAGAAAGAAGGTAAGAAGCGTATGAAGCAGGTCGGTAACGTTGAGCTGCCGCAGGAAGCATTCCTTGCCATCCTTCATGTTGGTAAAGACGGAAACGGTAAATAACCTTAAGGAGTTGGCATGGCGAACATGTTTGCCCTGATCCTGGTCATCGCTACCCTGGTAACAGGTCTGTTATGGTGCCTGGATAAGTTTATCTTCGCCCCAAAACGCCGTGAACGTCAGGCTGCCGCGCAGGCTGCCGCGGGCGATACGCTGGACGCGAAAACCCTGAAAAAAGTCGGCCCAAAACCGGGCTGGCTGGAAACAGGGGCATCGGTCTTCCCGGTGCTGGCGATTGTGCTGGTGGTGCGTTCATTTATCTATGAACCGTTCCAGATCCCGTCAGGATCGATGATGCCAACGCTGCTGATCGGTGATTTCATTCTGGTTGAGAAGTTTGCCTATGGCATCAAAGATCCGATCTACCAGAAAACGCTGATCGAAACGGGTCATCCGAAACGTGGCGACATCGTGGTGTTTAAATATCCGGAAGATCCACGGCTGGATTATATTAAACGCGCGGTAGGTCTGCCGGGCGATAAAGTAACCTACGATCCGATAGCGAAGGAAGTGAGGATTCAGCCAGGCTGTAGCTCTGGAACTGCATGTGAAAATGCGCTGCCAGTCACTTACTCCAACGTTGAGCCAGGTGATTTTGTGCAGACCTTCGCCCGCCGTAATGGCGGTGAAGCGACCAGCGGATTCTTCCAGGTGCCAAAAGGTGAAACCAAAGAGAACGGTATTCGTCTGGTTGAACGCAAAGAGACGCTGGGCGATGTCACTCACCGCATTCTGACTGTGCCAATCGCACAGGACCAGCTGGCAATGTACTACCAGCAGCCGGGCCAGCAGCTGGCGACCTGGATTGTGCCGCCGGGACACTACTTCATGATGGGTGACAACCGCGATAACTCTGCGGACAGCCGTTACTGGGGCTTTGTGCCGGAAGCGAATCTGGTCGGTAAAGCAACCGCTATCTGGATGAGTTTCGAGAAGCAGGAAGGCGAGTGGCCGACCGGCGTTCGCCTGAATCGTATTGGCGGAATTCATTAATTTTCGTCAAAAATAACACGTAGCGGCTTTTATTCGCCGCTACGTGAATTATTTCAGCGATAAATCTCTTTGAACTAACGACATCCCCTGTCGTTGCGTATAGAATATTCCCCCGAAGTTTAAGGTTGGCCCTGCAAGGGTGCCACGGCACACGAAACCGCGTTGGTTTTCTCAGGTCGGTTTCGTGTGCTGCATTTTTGACGCATTCATTTATTGGTATCGCATGAACCCCATCGTAATTAATCGGCTTCAACGGAAGCTGGGCTACACTTTTCATCATCAGGAGTTGTTGCAACAGGCATTAACCCATCGCAGTGCCAGCAGCAAACATAATGAGCGTCTCGAGTTTTTAGGCGACTCTATTTTAAGTTTCGTGATTGCAAATGCGCTTTATCATCGTTTTCCGCGTGTGGACGAAGGTGATATGAGCCGCATGCGCGCCACGCTGGTGCGCGGCAACACCCTCGCTGAAATCGCACGCGAGTTTGAGCTGGGTGAGTGTCTGCGTCTGGGGCCGGGTGAGCTGAAAAGTGGTGGGTTCCGTCGTGAATCCATTCTTGCCGATACGGTCGAGGCATTAATCGGTGGCGTGTTCCTGGACAGCGATATCCAGACCGTAGAAAAGATGATCCTGAACTGGTATCAGACCCGTCTGGACGAAATCAGCCCGGGCGATAAACAAAAAGATCCGAAAACGCGTCTGCAAGAATATTTGCAGGGTCGTCACCTCCCGCTGCCATCCTATCTGGTGGTGCAGGTACGTGGCGAAGCGCACGATCAGGAATTTACCATCCATTGCCAGGTCAGTGGCCTGAGTGAACCGGTGGTCGGCACGGGTTCAAGCCGTCGTAAGGCTGAACAGGCTGCCGCCGAACAGGCGTTAAAAATGCTGGAGCTGGAATGAGCGAAGAAAAAACGTATTGCGGATTTATTGCCATCGTCGGACGTCCGAACGTTGGCAAATCCACCCTGTTGAATAATCTGCTTGGACAGAAGATTTCCATTACCTCGCGTAAGGCGCAGACCACGCGTCACCGCATCGTTGGTATCCATACTGAAGGCGCGTATCAGGCGATCTACGTCGATACCCCGGGCCTGCACATGGAAGAGAAGCGTGCCATCAACCGTCTGATGAACAAGGCGGCGAGCAGCTCCATTGGCGATGTAGAGCTGGTGATTTTCGTTGTGGAAGGCACCCGCTGGACGCCGGACGACGAAATGGTCCTGAACAAGCTGCGTGACGGCAAAACGCCGGTGATCCTCGCGGTCAATAAAGTGGACAACGTGCAGGAAAAAGCCGATCTGCTGCCGCATCTGCAATGGCTGGGCAGCCAGATGAACTTCCTGGACATCGTCCCGCTGTCTGCGGAAACGGGTCTGAACGTCGATACCATCGCGGGCATCGTGCGTAAACATCTGCCGGAAGCGACTCATCACTTCCCGGAAGACTACATCACCGATCGCTCTCAGCGTTTTATGGCGTCTGAAATCATCCGTGAGAAGCTGATGCGTTTCCTGGGCGCTGAACTGCCGTACTCTGTGACGGTGGAGATCGAGCGTTTCCAGAGCAACGAGCGTGGCGGCTACGATATTAACGGTCTGATCCTCGTTGAGCGAGAAGGGCAGAAGAAGATGGTGATCGGCAATAAAGGTGCCAAGATCAAAACTATCGGAATCGAAGCCCGTAAAGACATGATGGACATGTTTGAAGCACCGGTTCACCTGGAACTGTGGGTGAAAGTGAAATCTGGCTGGGCCGATGATGAGCGTGCGCTGCGCAGCCTCGGTTACGGCGAAGATCAGTAACCTAAGACGACGAGCATATGGATGGATGGCAGCGCGCCTTTGTCCTGCATAGTCGTCCCTGGAGCGAAACCAGCCTGATGCTGGACGTCTTCACGGAAGAGTCCGGTCGCGTGCGCCTTGTTGCCAAAGGCGCACGTTCCAGACGTTCTAATCTGAAAGGTGCCTTGCAGCCTTTCACCCCGCTGCTGGTCCGCTTTGGCGGGCGAGGGGAAGTCAAAACCCTGCGCAGTGCTGAAGCCGTCTCCCTGGCGCTTCCTCTTTCTGGTATCACGCTCTACAGCGGTTTGTATGTCAACGAACTCATTTCACGGGTTCTTGAACATGAGACCCGCTTCTCTGAACTTTTCTTTGATTACCTGCACTGTATTCAGGCACTTGCTGGCGCAACCGGCACCCCTGAGCCTGTGCTGCGTCGTTTCGAACTGGCGCTGCTCGGGCACCTTGGTTACGGCGTTGATTTTCTGCACTGTGCGGGAAGCGGAGACGAGGTAGAAGACACCATGACCTATCGCTATCGTGAGGAAAAGGGCTTTATTGCCAGTGTCGTCGTCGATAACAGCACTTTTACCGGGCGCCAGCTCAGAGCACTGTATGAACGCGAGTTCCCGGACGCCGACACCCTGCGTGCGGCAAAACGCTTTACCCGAATCGCGCTCAAGCCGTATCTTGGGGGCAAACCTTTAAAGAGCCGCGAATTATTCAGGCAGTTTATGCCGAAACGCTAATGTTTTACCCCTCACCCCAGCCCTCTCCCGGAGGGAGAGGGAGAAGGTAAATGACCAAAAATACCGAGGATTGTCATGGCTGAATTACTGTTAGGCGTCAATATCGATCACATCGCCACGTTACGTAATGCACGCGGTACCGCGTATCCCGATCCGGTTCAGGCGGCATTTATCGCTGAGCAGGCTGGCGCCGACGGCATTACCGTCCACCTGCGTGAAGATCGTCGCCACATCACTGACCGCGACGTGCGCATCCTGCGTCAGACGCTGGATACCCGCATGAACCTGGAGATGGCGGTGACAGAAGAGATGCTGGCGATTGCCTGCGAGACCAAACCGCATTTCTGCTGCCTGGTGCCGGAAAAGCGTCAGGAAGTGACCACCGAAGGCGGTCTCGATGTGGCCGGGCAGCTCGACAAAATGCGCGATGCCTGCAAACGCCTGGCGGATGCCGGTATCCTGGTATCTTTATTTATCGACGCCGATTTCACCCAGATTAAAGCCGCTGCCGACGTGGGTGCGCCGTATATTGAAATTCACACCGGCTGCTATGCCGATGCCGAAAACGACGCAGCGCAGGCGAAAGAGCTGGAGCGAATCGCCAAAGCGGCAACCTACGCCGCGAGCCTGGGACTGAAGGTGAACGCCGGACACGGCCTGACCTATCACAACGTAAAAGCCATTGCTGCCCTGCCGGAAATGCATGAGCTGAACATTGGCCACGCCATTATTGGTCGTGCGGTGATGAGCGGCCTGAAAGAGGCGGTGTCCGAGATGAAGCGCCTGATGCTGGAAGCGCGTCAGTAATGGCTATTCTGGGCTTAGGCACCGACATCGTCGAAATAGCCCGCATTGAAGCGGTGATCGCCCGCAGCGGCGATCGCCTCGCAAGACGCGTGCTGAGCGATAACGAATGGGCTATCTGGGAGGCGCATCAACAGCCGGTGCGCTTTCTGGCAAAGCGCTTCGCGGTAAAAGAGGCGGCGGCGAAAGCGTTCGGCACGGGCATTCGTAACGGCCTGGCGTTTAACCAGTTTGAAGTGTTTAACGATGAGCTGGGTAAGCCACGTCTGCGTTTATGGGGGGAGGCGCTTAAGCTGGCGGAAAAGCTGGGCGTGGCGCACATGCACGTAACGCTTGCAGATGAACGCCACTATGCCTGTGCGACGGTGATTATTGAGAGTTAAATTTTGTCCGCATGGTGCATCAGGACAAACTTATCCCACAACTGTTCTTCGTTCTCGACGTGTGCCGGATCTTTTAAGATCGTATTGGGAATTGGGCACACCTTCTGGCAGGTCGGCGTTTCATAGTGGCCGATGCATTCGGTGCAGCGGTCGCTGTTAATCTCATAAATGCTGTCGCCCATCGAAATCGCCTGGTTCGGGCATTCGGGTTCGCACATATCGCAGTTGATGCATTTTTTGGTGATTAACAGCGCCATCAGGAAATTCTCAGAAACATCACAAACAGGGCGGGCATTATACGCTCATTCGTTGTTCAGACCAGTTTTTTTACCAGCTCTTCGCTGTGCCGAATACGTTCTGGCGCACGCTCCAGATCCTGCTGAACCAGCGCCATAAACAGCAGGTCCGTCAGCATCATCTGCGCACTCGTCGACGAAATCGCCGCGCTGCGAGTGGCCTGTTCCTCGGCAATGGTATACAGGCAGCGGGTTGCCCGTTGCTGGAGCGCATTCGGGCTAAATCCGGTAATCGCCAGAATTTTTCCCCCTACGCGCAGGGCTTCGTCGGTGGCCATATTAATTTCACGTCGCTCGCCGGAATAGGAGATGGCCAGCAGTAAATCGTCAGGATCCATGGCCTGCACGGTCGCCAGCAGCGCGTGCATATCCTGTTCAACGATGGCGTTATAGCCGATTTTTGTCAGCTTCCAGCCAAAGTTACGCGCAACCAGTCCGGAGGCGCCGATCCCGGTCAACACAATACGCCGCGCGTCGCGAAGCATGGCTACGCTTTCCAGCAGCTTCTCTTCCGTGTTTACATCCAGCGTGGCATGCATTGCCGCCACGTTCTCCTTGATCAGCTTTTCGCCCACCAGACGCATCGGATCGTCGCCACGGATCTGGTTATGCACCGGCATTGACTGCGGATTCGGGTTGCTCACCAGTGCTTCACTGATCGCCAGCTTTAGCGCCGGAAAGCCCTTATAGCCTATTTTCTGGGCGAATTTCACCACGCTCGACTGACTCACTCCGGCTTCGCCTGCCAGCTGCTGGGAGCTGAGGTGTCGCGCGCGATCGGGCTGAGAAAGTAAAAAATCCGCCAGCTTTTTATCACTCTGGGCAAACCCTGCGTAGCGCTGACGAATACGAATTAAACAGTTCATACGGTCTCCTGGCGAAAATGTGATTACCCGCGCAAATACGAATTTTGCTCGCCTGAATGAATTTTATATTCCATTATAGTGCGTTTATTATGAATTAAAAATTCCAGAGGTAAATAACATGAATCTTGGCTCTCTTGTTTCTGAAACGCGTAACCCGCAAACCATGGATCTTGATGCACTGTCCACGCTGGAGCTGGTAAACCGCTTTAATCAACAGGATACCCTCGTCGCGCTGGCAGTCAAAGAGACATTGCCTGAGGTAGCAAAAGCCGTAGACGCCGCTGCCGACGCTCTCAAAGCAGGAGGACGCATTATTTATATGGGAGCGGGAACCAGCGGGCGCCTCGGGGTGCTGGATGCCTCAGAATGTCCGCCGACTTTTGGCGTTCCGCACGGGCTGGTCGTTGGCCTGATTGCCGGTGGCCCCGGCGCGCTGCTGAAAGCGGTAGAAGGGGCAGAAGACAATAAACAGCTTGGGGAAGATGATCTCAGGGCGCTAAACCTGACCGCGCAGGATCTGGTGGTCGGGCTGGCGGCTTCTGGTCGTACGCCGTACGTCATTGGTGGACTGGAATATGCCAGACAGACCGGGTGCACCACAGTGGCCATCTCCTGTAACCCGGGCTCGCCGATTGCGCAGGTGGCCGCCATTGCCATCTCTCCGGTCGTCGGGCCGGAAGCGCTCACCGGCTCCACACGGCTGAAGTCGGGTACCGCGCAGAAGCTGGTGCTCAATATGATCTCCACCGGCGCGATGGTGAAATTTGGCAAGGTCTACCAAAACCTGATGGTGGATATGCAGGCCACTAACATCAAGCTGGTGGACAGAGCGTGTCGCATGGTGATGGAAGCGACAGGCGCCAGTCGTGAAGAGGCGGAAAAGGTGCTTCAGCAGACCGATCACGATGTAAAACCCGCCATTCTGATGATATTAACCGGGCTGGATGCAGCCGCGGCCAGAGCCAGACTCGAAGCCCATCACGGGTTTTTACGGGCGGCATTAGAACACCAATAAGAGGCGTGTATGGACAAAACAGCAGCGCTCGCCAACGACATCCTGCTCGGGATCGGTGGGGAAAAAAATATTCAGCGTCTTGAGAACTGTATGACGCGTGTTCGCGTCGAGGTGCATAACGACGAACAGCTTGATTTGACGCGCCTTAAGCAGCTTCCCGGCGTGAGCGGGTACGTTAAGCAGGGGCAACAGCACCAGTTGATTGTCGGTCCGGGCAAAGCGGCGCAGGTGGTAGATGCCATGCGCGCCCTGATGACGGGCGGTGAAACGGCTCCCGCCTTTGACGATGCGGAACGCACCAAAGCGCAGGCGAAAGCCAAATACAAAGCCCCTATGAGCGATGCGCTGCGCCAACTGGCTAACGTCTTTATTCCGCTGATCCCGGCGTTTATCGCGTCGGGGCTGATCACCGGGATTATCAATATTCTTAAGCGTCCGGATATTGTCGGGGATTTTGCCACGCAGTATCCGAACCTGCTGGGTATTCTGGCGATTTTCGGCAGCGCGGTGTTTGCCATCATGAACATTCTGGTGGGGGTGAACACGGCCAAAGTGTTTGGCGGCTCGCTGGCGATGGGCGGCGTTATGGCGGGTATTCTCTCCAGCCCGCAGCTGGCGCAGATTACGCTGTTTGGCGAGGCGCTTCAGCCTGGCCGCGGCGGGGTGATTGCCGTGCTGCTGGTGGTCATTCTGATGTGCTGGATCGAGAAAAAGCTGCGCGCGGTGCTGCCAGGCTCGATTGAGCTGATCCTCAACCCGCTGCTGACCACATTGATTACCGGGAGCGTGGCGATTGTGGCGCTGCAACCGTTAGGCGGCGCCATCTCTGAAGCCATCGCCCACGGCGCGTCTCTGGCTATCGATCGCGGTGGGTTATTGGTGGGGGCTGTGCTGTCCGGAACCTTCCTGCCGTTAGTGCTGACCGGTCTGCATCAGGGGCTAGTGCCGATTCACGTCGAACTGGTACAGGCGCACGGCTATAACGCCCTGCTGCCGATCCTGTCGATGGCGGGCGTTGGGCAGGTCGGCGCGGCCATCGCGGTGCTGATGAAAACCCGCAACGCACGTCTGAAAAAGGTCATTAAAGGGGCGTTGCCGGTCGGGTTGCTCGGTATCGGCGAGCCGCTGATTTTCGGCGTTACGCTGCCGCTGGGCAAGCCGTTCCTGGCCGCCTGTCTCGGTGGCGCGGTGGGCGGGGCGTTGATTAGCTACTGGAAAGTGGCGACCGTTATCACCTTCGGGATTTCCGGTTTACCGCTGGCATTAACCATCGTGACCGGAAAAGTGATGCTCTATCTGTTAGGCTATCTGGTAGCGGTGATCGCCGGGTTCCTGTTTACCTGGCTATTAGGATTCAACGACCCAGAGGAGTAAGGTTTGGCAAATCACGAGCGTCGCGTTGTCTTTTTTGATCTGGATGGAACGCTGCATCAGCAGGATATGTTCGGCACCTTTATGCGCTATCTGCTGCGGCGCCAGCCCCTTAACGCGTTGCTGGTATTGCCCCTGTTACCCGTTATTGGCATCGCGCTACTGGTGAAAGGCCGTTCAGCGCGCTGGCCGATGAGCCTGCTGCTCTGGGGATGTACGTTTGGTCATAGCGAAGCGCGTCTTAAGCAGCTTGAACAGGATTTTGCCCACTGGTTTCGCGGGCACGTCGCCGCGTTTCCCGTGGTCCAGGCGCGCCTGACCAGCTATCTCGACGCCAACGATGCCGATATCTGGCTGATTACCGGCTCCCCGCAGACGCTGGTGGAGCAGGTCTATTATGATACGCCCTGGCTGCCGCGCGTAAACCTTATCGCCACGCAGATCGCGCGCGGCTACGGCGGCTGGGTGCTCACCCTGCGTTGCCTCGGACATGAAAAAGTGGTGCAGCTGGAGAAACGCATCGGTACGCCGCTGCGTCTGTACAGCGGCTACAGCGACAGCAAGCAGGACAACCCGCTGCTCTATTTTTGCCAGCACCGCTGGCGCGTCACGCCTCTGGGCGAACTTCAGCAACTCGAATAGTCTTATCTGTACCGGCTGTGTATAATGCCGCCCGCTTTTCGACTGGAGTATCAGCCCTTGTCCAACCCTGAACACAATCATGAATACTGGATGCGCCACGCGCTGGCGCTGGCTCAGCGCGCCTGGGAAGAGGGCGAAGTTCCCGTGGGCGCGGTGCTGGTCCATAACAATCAGGTAATTGGTGAAGGGTGGAACCGTCCGATTGGCCGTCACGATCCTACCGCGCATGCTGAAATTATGGCGCTGCGTCAGGGCGGACTGGTGCTGCAAAACTATCGTCTGCTTGATACCACCCTGTACGTCACCCTTGAACCGTGCGTGATGTGCTCCGGGGCGATGGTGCACAGCCGAATCGGTACGCTGGTGTTTGGTGCGCGGGATGAAAAAACGGGCGCTGCTGGTTCACTGATGGACGTGCTTGGGCATCCGGGGATGAACCACCAGGTGAAAACTATCGGCGGGGTACTTGCACCAGAATGTTCGGGTCTGTTAAGTGACTTTTTTCGAATGCGTCGGCAGCAGAAAAAGCAACAAAAGGCAGAATTGAAACCGCAGGGTGATTAAGCTCGTCCGGTGCGACCACCGGATAGCTTTCAGCCAGCTGTTGCGCCTCGGCCGCCTCTTTTTCTTTCTCCAGCAGATATCCCACCAGGCTTATCTGATACTTACGAATATTTTCCACGTAGGCATACGCTTCATGCCCGCGCGCATAGCCGTACGTCAGCTTCTGGTACCACTGTTTCTGGCTAAGCAGCGGCAGGCGCTGTTTTACATCTGACCAGCTGTCCGGGTTACCTTTGGTTTTTGCCGTCAGCGTCCGCGCGTCGAGCATATGGGCATAACCCATGTTATAGGCGGCCAGCGCAAACCAGATCCGCTCCCCTTCAGGGACCGTCTCCGGCACTTTCGCCATCATATCCTGTAAATATTGCGCGCCGCCGCTGATGCTCTGTTCCGCATCGGTTCGATCGCTAATGCCGAGGCTCTGCGCGGTATTTTTGGTCAGCATCATCAACCCGCGAACGCCCGTGGGGGAGGTGGCCTGAGCATCCCAGTGCGATTCCTGGTAGGAAATTGCCGCCAGTAACTTCCAGTCAATCTCCTGAGCGTACTTCTCGAACAGCGGTTGCAGGTCCGGCAGCACGCTATCCACCGCGCGCAGGAAGGAGCGGGTGTCAACGTAATCAAAATCGTCACCGTGACCGAGATATTTCTCTTCCAGACGCGCCAGGGTGCCGTCTTCATTGATGGAATTAAAGAAATCGAGCATAGCCGCAGAGACGGTTTGATCGTCGTCTAACTGGGTAAACCAGGTTACCGGCTGTTCATCGGTCACATCCAGCGCCACGGCGATTTCAGGATGAACGCGCTGGAAAAGGCTGATCGCCACCGAATCAGCAATGGTATAGGCCAGCTTTTTATCTTTTACCTGCTCCAGCAATTCGGTAGTGCCGAGTTTAGGATCGACCGTCCAGCTGAGGTTCGGGTATTTGTTCTCTTTCAACGCCCGCAGATCGTCAATCACCACATGGCCTGGCGCGATGGTCAATTGCTGGTCGGTAATGTCGGCCAGTGAGCGCGGGCGCAAGCTACCCACACGATAAACCACCTGCTGCGACACGGAGTAATAGGTCGGGCCCGGCTGATAGTTTTTGCTGCGTTCGCTGTTGTACACCAGACCTGCGGCGAGAATATCGGCACGGTCATGGTCTAAATCATCAAACAGCTGGTTGATGTTCTGCCGCACGGTGACTTTCAGCTTCACGCCCAGATAGTCCGCAAACAACTGTGCCAGTTCGTAATCAAGACCAATGGTTTTACCGTTGATATCGTCGTATATAAGCGGAGAGGAGAGGGTACTGACGCGCAACTCCCCCCGCTCCTGAATGGCGGCGATACGGTTTTCGGCCTTGCCGAACCAGGGGATAGACGGCCAGAGGGCCACTGCCAGCAGCAACGTAACAATGCCGATGAGCAGATAATTAATCTTTAATTTTTTCAATTAGTTAATTCTCTGCGACGCCGGTTGCCTCAGTGTGCTGTAGTCATGTTAAGAGTAGAGTTTGCCATTGATTGAGCGGCATTTTGCGCAAAGTAGCGCCAGTTGGCAACCAATTAGAGAGACAGGTCACATCTATTGTTAAACAAAAAGGATGATTTTATTTCGACGCAAACGGTTTCGTCAGCGCTCAGGATTCTCTATAATGACGCCCGTTTTCCCCCCTTGCGCACACTGTAAGCGCCCCGGCGCTTCGAAGACGAGAGACTTATGATGGAAATTCTGCGTGGTTCGCCTGCACTGTCTGCCTTCCGTATTAATAAACTGCTGGCACGTTTTCAGGCGGCCGACCTTCCGGTAAGCAATATTTACGCTGAGTATGTCCATTTTGCTGACCTGAATGCCCCCCTGAATGCAGAGGAGCGCGTACAGCTGGAACGTCTGCTTAAATATGGCCCAAGCCTGAGCAGCCATACGCCGACCGGCAAATTAATCCTCGCCACGCCACGTCCTGGCACCATCTCCCCCTGGTCTTCCAAAGCCACCGACATCGCTCACAACTGCGGCCTGAGCCAGATTAACCGTCTGGAGCGCGGCGTGGCGTACTATGTGGAAGCGTCAACCCTGAGCGACGCGCAGTGGCAGGCCGTGACAGCGGAGCTGCACGACCGCATGATGGAGAGCGTGTTTGACTCTCTGGATGATGCGCAGAAACTGTTCTCCCACCATCAGCCTGCGCCGGTACAGAGCGTGGATCTGCTGGGGCAGGGGCGTCAGGCGCTGATCGACGCAAACCTGCGTCTTGGTCTGGCGCTCGCAGAAGATGAAATCGACTACCTTCAGGATGCATTCGTTAAGCTGAATCGCAACCCGAACGACATCGAACTGTATATGTTCGCGCAGGCCAACTCCGAGCACTGCCGCCACAAAATTTTCAACGCCGACTGGATTATCGACGGCGAACAGCAGCCGAAGTCGCTGTTCAAAATGATCAAAAACACCATGGAGCAAACCCCTGACCACGTGCTGTCTGCCTATAAAGACAACGCCGCGGTGATGGAAGGTTCCGAGGTGGGCCGCTTCTTCGCCGACCGCGAAGCAGGGCGCTATGACTTCCACCAGGAGCCTGCGCATATCCTGATGAAAGTGGAAACCCACAACCACCCGACGGCCATCTCTCCGTGGCCGGGTGCGGCGACCGGCTCCGGCGGTGAAATCCGTGACGAAGGTGCGACCGGTCGCGGCGCGAAACCAAAAGCGGGTCTGGTCGGTTTCTCCGTTTCCAACCTGCGTATCCCGGGCTTTGAACAGCCGTGGGAAGAAGATTTCGGCAAGCCAGAGCGCATTGTGACCGCGCTGGATATCATGACCGAAGGCCCGCTGGGCGGCGCGGCGTTCAACAATGAATTTGGTCGTCCGGCGCTGAACGGTTACTTCCGTACCTACGAAGAGAAAGTGGACAGCCACAACGGCGAAGAGCTGCGCGGCTACCACAAACCCATCATGCTGGCGGGCGGGATCGGCAACATTCGCGCCGATCACGTGCAAAAAGGTGAGATCGTCGTGGGCGCGAAGCTGATCGTGCTCGGCGGCCCGGCAATGAACATTGGTCTGGGCGGTGGTGCAGCCTCGTCTATGGCTTCCGGCCAGTCTGATGCGGATCTCGACTTCGCGTCCGTGCAGCGCGACAACCCGGAAATGGAGCGCCGCTGTCAGGAAGTGATCGACCGCTGCTGGCAGCTCGGCGATGCCAACCCGATTCTGTTCATCCACGACGTGGGCGCGGGTGGGCTCTCTAACGCCATGCCTGAGCTGGTGAGCGACGGCGGTCGCGGCGGGCGCTTCAACCTGCGCGATATCCTGAGCGATGAGCCAGGCATGAGCCCGCTGGAAATCTGGTGTAACGAATCCCAGGAACGCTACGTGCTGGCGGTTGCTGCCGATCAGCTGCCGCTGTTTGACGAGCTGTGCCGCCGCGAGCGCGCGCCGTATGCCGTCATCGGTGAAGCTACCGAAGAGCAGCACCTGACTCTCAGTGATACCCATTTCGACAACCAGCCGATCGATCTGCCGCTCGACGTGCTTCTCGGCAAAACGCCGAAGATGACCCGCGACGTTACAACCCGCAAAGCGGCGGGTAAAGCGCTGGATCGTCAGGGCATTATTGTGGCGGAAGCGGTTAACCGCGTGCTGCACCTGCCTGCGGTGGCGGAGAAAACCTTCCTGGTCACCATCGGCGACCGTACCGTGACCGGTATGGTGTCACGCGATCAGATGGTCGGCCCGTGGCAGATCCCGGTCGCTAACTGCGCCGTGACCACCGCGAGCCTCGACAGCTACTACGGCGAAGCGATGGCGCTGGGTGAACGCACCCCGGTGGCTCTGCTGGACTTCGCCGCTTCTGCCCGTCTGGCGGTCGGTGAAGCGCTGACCAATATCGCCGCGACGCAGATTGGCGACATCAAACGCATCAAACTTTCCGCGAACTGGATGGCCGCTGCCGGTCACCCTGGCGAAGACGCGGGCCTGTACGAAGCGGTAAAAGCGGTGGGTGAAGAGCTGTGTCCTGCGCTCGGCCTGACCATTCCGGTGGGTAAAGACTCCATGTCGATGAAAACCCGCTGGCATGAAGGCAGCGAGCAGCGCGAGATGACTTCGCCTCTGTCGCTGGTGATCACCGCGTTTGCGCGCGTGGAAGACGTGCGTCATACCGTTACGCCGCAGCTTTCCACTGAAGATAACGCCCTGCTGCTGATTGACCTCGGCAAAGGCCATAACGCGCTGGGTGCCACCGCGCTGGCACAGGTTTACCGCCAGCTCGGCGAAAAGCCAGCCGACGTGCGGGACGTCGCACAGTTGAAAGGCTTCTACGACGCAATTCAGGCGCTGGTGGCGCAGCGTAAGCTGCTTGCCTACCATGATCGTTCCGATGGCGGCCTGCTGGTGACGCTGGCAGAGATGGCCTTCACCGGCCACTGCGGCGTTGAAGCAAGCATTGCAACGCTTGGCGAAGACCGCCTGGCGGCGCTGTTTAACGAAGAGCTTGGCGCGGTCATTCAGGTACGCGCCGCAGATCGCGACGCGGTGGAAGCGATTCTGGCGCAGCACGGTCTGGCAGACTGCGTGCACTATCTCGGTAAAGCGGTGCAGGGCGACCGTTTCGTGATTGAAGCCGACGGCCACCCGGTGTTCAGCGAAAGCCGCACCACGTTGCGTATGTGGTGGGCGGAAACCACCTGGCAGATGCAGCGCCTGCGTGACAACCCGGAATGTGCCGATCAGGAGCATAACGCGAAGGCGAACGACAACGATCCTGGCCTGAACGTGAAGCTCACCTTCGACATCAACGAAGACATTGCCGCGCCGTTCATTGCGACCGGTGCGCGTCCGAAAGTGGCCGTGCTGCGCGAGCAGGGCGTTAACTCCCACGTTGAGATGGCAGCGGCCTTCCACCGGGCGGGCTTTGACGCCATCGACGTCCACATGAGCGACCTGCTGGCAGGGCGTACCGGGCTGGATGATTTCCAGGCACTGGTCGCCTGCGGGGGGTTCTCCTACGGTGACGTGCTGGGCGCGGGCGAAGGCTGGGCGAAGTCCATCCTGTTCAACAGCCGCGTACGTGACGAGTTTGAAACCTTCTTCCACCGTCCGCAGACGCTGGCGCTGGGGGTGTGTAACGGCTGCCAGATGATGTCTAACCTGCGCGAGCTGATCCCGGGCAGCGAAGCCTGGCCGCGCTTTGTGCGTAACCAGTCTGACCGCTTTGAAGCGCGCTTCAGCCTGGTAGAAGTAACCCAAAGCCCGTCTCTGCTGTTGCAGGGGATGGTCGGTTCGCAGATGCCAATCGCGGTTTCGCACGGTGAAGGTCAGGTTGAAGTCCGTGATGCGGCGCACCTGGCTCAGCTTGAAAGCAAAGGACTGGTGGCGCTGCGCTTTGTTGATAACTTTGGCAAGGTCACCGAAACCTATCCGGCTAACCCGAACGGTTCGGCAAATGGCATTACCGCGGTCACCAGCGAAAGCGGTCGGGTGACGATTATGATGCCGCACCCGGAGCGTGTCTTCCGTACCGTGAGCAACTCCTGGCACCCGGAAAACTGGGGCGAGGACAGCCCGTGGATGCGCATTTTCCGCAACGCACGTAAACAACTAGGTTAAGTTTCTACGCCCTGACTGTAGGCCCGGTAAGCGCTAGCGCCACCGGGCTTTTTTGTCTCTGTCGCAAAATCGCGACAACTCTCTGGTCTGAGTGTCTCCAAAAGGAGACATTTAACCTGTTGATTTATATGCGGCAGGACAGGTTCCCGTTAAGGTGTTGCTTAATAGCGACACTTAGCCTGGAAATCATTCACGTAACAATCAATACGTTTTGATAATAAAAATATTACTAATCATAAGGATAGCATTAATTTTTGCAATCTGGCACGCGTGTTGCATAATAGTAACCAGTGGCTCATTCACCTTCTTATGTCAGCCCCTTCGGGACGTGCTACATAAACTTCGAATGACGCACAAAAAGGTGCCTGCCGTCCAACTACTGATTATTGCAATGCTTTATCAGGCCAGGGCGAAACGTCGAGTTAGGCACCGCCTTATTCCATGACAAAGCCGGGTTTTTACCCGGCTTTGTTGTATCTGAAGGGCAGACTCAGTTACGCTCTCCTCAAAACCGGATGAAGAGAGTAATGTGTTGAAACGCTGGCCCGCTTTCCCTCGCTCCCTGCGACAGCTCGTTATGATGGCCTTCCTGCTGATCCTGCTACCTTTGCTGGTTCTGGCCTGGCAGGCCTGGCAAAGCCTGAACGCGTTAAGTGCTCAGGCGGCCCTGACTAACCGCACCACGCTTATTGATGCTCGCCGTAGCGAGGCGATGACCAACGCCGCGCTTGAGATGGAGCGTAGCTATCGCCAGTACTGCGTGCTGGACGATCGCACGCTGGAGAGGGTCTATCAGAACCAGCGTAAACGCTACAGCGAAATGCTGGACGCCCACGCCGGGGTGCTGCCAGATGACAAACTCTATCAGGCGCTGCGTCAGGATCTGAACGATCTGGCGCAGCTCCAGTGCAAAAACAGCGGTCCTGATGCCGCCGCCGCCGCCCGACTTGAAGCCTTCGCGAACGCCAATACGGAGATGGTTCAGTCCACCCGTACGGTTATCTTTTCCCGTGGTCAGCAGCTTCAGCAGGAGATTGCCGAGCGCGGCCAGTTCTTCGGCTGGCAGGCGCTGGTGCTGTTCCTCGTCAGCCTGGGGCTGGTGCTGCTCTTTACCCGCATGATCATCGGCCCCGTGAAGGGGATCCAGCGGATGATTAACCGCCTGGGGGAGGGTAAATCTCTCGGGGATACGGTCGTTTTTAAAGGCCCGCGCGAGCTGCGCTCGGTCGGTCAACGCATCATCTGGCTTTCAGAGCGCCTGGCGTGGCTGGAATCGCAGCGCCACCAGTTCCTGCGCCATATATCACACGAACTCAAAACGCCGCTGGCCAGCATGCGTGAAGGTACGGAACTGCTGGCCGACGAAGTGGCGGGGCCGTTAACCCTTGAGCAAAAAGAGATCGTGGCGATTCTGGATGCCAGCAGCCGCAATTTACAAAAGCTTATTGAACAACTGCTGGACTATAACCGTAAGCTGGCGGATGGTGCTGTGGTGCTTGAAAGCGTTGAGATTGAACCGCTGGTGGACATGGTGATCTCCGCCCATAGCCTGCCAGCAAGAGCTAAAATGATGCATACCCAGGTGGAACTCAACGCGCCAGCCTGTCTTGCAGAACCGATGCTGTTAATGAGCGTACTGGATAATCTTTATTCCAATGCGGTGCACTATGGTACTGAATCCGGTACCATTTATATCAGAAGCAATAACAACGGTTCGCGGGTATTTATTGACGTAGCGAATACCGGAAGCCCGATTCCGGATGATGAAAAAACGATGATCTTTGAACCCTTCTTCCAGGGGAGTCATCAGCGAAAAGGTGCGGTAAAAGGAAGTGGTCTGGGGCTGAGTATTGCCCGCGACTGCATACGACGCATGCAGGGTGAGCTTAACATCGTGAGTGATGAACGCGCCGATGTCTGTTTTCGTATCGAACTGCCTCTTGAGCCGGAAAAATCAATGAAATGAATAACAACCTGGTGAGTATGTCACACGTCTTTTACCGCGCACTGCGCGCGGTGTTTTCCAGCAAAAATGTGCGCCTCAGCCTGCCCTGCTTACTGCTGGCAGGCTGTGTAACCCATGCACCGAAAAGTGCAATTAGCCACAAACAGGAAGATAAATGGCCGCAAAAACAGCTGGCTGATTTCCTTTCGACACGTTGCGATGATATCTGGAGCCTGTCGGGGCGTGATGTTGAATCCAATCCGCTGTTCTGGCTGCGCGGAATAGACTGCGCCCAGCGGCTGGCGCCCGCCGAGGCCCGTGCCCAGGCGGCGATGCTGGTGGACGATACCTGGCAGGACGCATTTAAACGCGGGATCGTGATGGCGGATGCCAGAATCACGCCTGTCGAACGCCGCGCCAACGTGACGCGGCTGGATACTTACGTGATCAATATTCCCCCGCAGGTGCGCCCGGTCTATCAGCTCTGGCGGGACGGACAAACCCTGCAATTACAGCTGTCTGAAGAGCGTTTCCGCTACAGCAAATTGCAGCAGTCAAGCGACAGCGAGCTTGATGCGCTTCGCCAGCAGCAGGAGTCGCTGCGCGAGCAGCTGGAAACCACCACCCGCAAGCTCGAAAATCTGACCGATATCGAAAGACAGCTCTCGACGCGTAAGCCGGCAGGCAGCTATCTGCCTGATGGGTCGAAAGGCAACTCTGCCACGACGCCAGACAGTGAGACGCCGAAACAAGAGGATGTGAAGCCATGACAAGCCGTAAACCTGCCCATCTGTTACTGGTGGATGACGATCCCGGGCTGTTAAAGCTGCTGGGGATGCGTCTGGTCAGCGAAGGCTACAGCGTGGTCACCGCTGAAAGCGGGCAGGAGGGGCTGAAAGTGCTCAGCCGTGAGAAAATCGATCTGGTGATCAGCGATTTGCGCATGGATGAAATGGATGGCCTGCAACTGTTCACGGAGATCCAGAAGCAGCAGCCCGGGATGCCGGTGATTATCCTCACCGCTCACGGATCTATTCCTGATGCGGTGGCAGCGACGCAGCAGGGGGTATTCAGCTTCCTCACCAAACCGGTGGATAAAGACGCCCTCTATAAAGCGATCGACAGCGCCCTTGAGCACGCGGCGCCATCCGGCGACGACGCCTGGCGTGAATCCATCGTGACGCGTAGCCCTGTAATGCTGCGCCTGCTGGAACAGGCGCGGATGGTGGCGCAATCCGACGTTAGCGTGCTGATCAACGGCCAGAGCGGGACCGGGAAGGAGATCCTCGCCCAGGCGATCCACAACGCCAGCCCGCGCAGTAAAAATGCTTTTATTGCCATTAACTGTGGCGCGTTGCCGGAACAGCTGCTCGAATCAGAGCTCTTCGGCCATGCCCGCGGCGCCTTTACCGGCGCGGTGAGCAGCCGTGAAGGGCTGTTCCAGGCGGCTGAGGGGGGCACGCTGTTCCTTGATGAAATTGGCGATATGCCCGCGCCGCTGCAGGTCAAATTGCTGCGCGTGTTGCAGGAGCGGAAAGTGCGTCCGCTTGGCAGCAACCGCGATATCGATATCAACGTGCGTATTATTTCCGCCACCCACCGTGATTTACCCAAGGTGATGGCGCGCAACGAGTTCCGCGAAGATCTCTACTATCGACTGAATGTCGTCAACCTGAAAATCCCGGCGCTGGCCGAGCGTGCGGAAGATATCCCGCTGCTGGCAAATCACCTTTTGCGCCAGGCCGCTGACCGCCACAAACCATTTGTGCGCGCGTTCTCCACCGATGCGATGAAACGCCTGATGACCGCAAGCTGGCCGGGTAACGTACGCCAGCTGGTGAACGTGATTGAGCAGTGCGTGGCGCTGACGTCATCGCCGGTGATCAGCGATGCGCTGGTGGAGCAGGCGCTCGAGGGGGAAAACACGGCCTTACCGACGTTTGCGGAAGCGCGAAATCAGTTCGAGCTGAACTATCTGCGCAAGCTGCTGCAAATCACCAAAGGCAACGTGACCCACGCGGCGCGCATGGCCGGGCGTAACCGTACCGAGTTCTATAAATTGCTCTCACGCCACGAGCTGGAAGCGAACGATTTTAAAGAGTAATACCGCAAAATTCGCCTAAATATGATACTGTGAGCAACCGATTACGAGGCTGCTTACTGGCAAGAGTTTAAGGACCCACCATGAAAAAAATTGATGCGATTATTAAACCTTTCAAACTGGATGATGTACGTGAAGCGCTGGCAGAAGTAGGCATCACCGGGATGACCGTAACTGAAGTGAAAGGTTTTGGTCGTCAGAAGGGCCACACCGAGCTTTACCGTGGCGCAGAGTACATGGTGGACTTTCTGCCGAAAGTGAAAATCGAGATCGTGGTGAGCGATGATATCGTCGATACCTGTGTGGATACCATCATCCGCACGGCGCAGACCGGTAAAATTGGCGACGGGAAAATCTTCGTCTTTGACGTGGCGCGCGTGATCCGTATCCGTACCGGCGAAGAAGACGACGCGGCGATTTAACATTCTTGCCGGGTGGCGCTGCGCTTACCCGGCCTACAGAACCCTTCGCAGGTCCGTGCAAGCGCAGCGCCGCCGGGCGATTACAGCACTTTATGCGGGCCGAAACATTCGTAATGAATGTTGTCTTTGTTCACGCCCAGGTCTACCAGCTGCTTCGCGGCATACTGCATAAACGCTACCGGCCCACACACGTAGAACTGCATCCCCGGTGCGCTAAACGCCCCTTCGTGCTGCCCTAAATTCATCAGGCCTTCGCTGTCAAAACGTGCCGCTGCGCGGTCAGCTTCCGTGGGTAAACGATACCAGGTATGCGCGGTAAAGTGTGGCAGACCCGCTCCGAGCGCTTTCACTTCATCTGCAAAGGCGTGCACATCACCGTTTTCGGCCGCGTGGAACCAGTTAACCTGCGCGCTGTGGTTTGATTTTGCCAGCGTATCCAGCATCGCCAGCATTGGGGTTTGACCAACACCTGCGGAAATCAGCGTCACCGGGGTACCCGATTCCACCGCCATAAAGAAATCACCCGCTGGCGCGGCCAGATGAACGATATCACCCACGCTGGCGACGTTATGCAGCCAGCTGGATACCTGACCGCCTTCCTCACGTTTAACCGCAATGCGATAGCCTTTGCCGTCTGGCTTGCGGGTCAGGGAGTACTGGCGAATCTCCTGGTGCGGGAAGCCTTCAGGCTTCAGCCAGACGCCCAGATACTGCCCCGGCTGGTAATCGGCAACTGGCTGGCCGTCTACCGGCTCAAACTCAAAGCTGGTGATCAGTGCGCTGCGCGGGGTTTTCTCAACGATGCGGAAAGCACGCGTGCCTTCCCAGCCGCCATTCTTGCTGGCGTTTTCGCTGTAGATCTGCGCTTCACGGTTGATGAACACGTTTGCCAGCACGCCGTATGCCTTACCCCAGGCATCCAGCACTTCCTGGCCCGGGCTGAACATTTCGTCCAGGGTTGCCAGCAGGTGACTGCCCACGATGTTGTACTGCTCAGGTTTGATCTGGAAGCTGGTGTGCTTCTGCGCGATTTTTTCCACCGCAGGCAGCAGAGCCGGCAGGTTTTCGATGTTGCTGGCATAGGCGGCAATAGCGTTAAACAGCGCTTCGCGCTGATCGCCGTTACGCTGGTTGCTCATGTTGAAAATCTCTTTGAGCTCCGGGTTATGCGCGAACATGCGATCGTAGAAATGAGCGGTCAGTTTAGGACCCGTTTCAACCAGCAGGGGGATTGTGGCTTTCACGGTAGCGATGGTTTGGGCGTCGAGCATAGCAGCTTCCTTCTGATGTTACTTTAATGATGTATTTTATATGCATCTTATAAAAATACCCCTGCAATGTAAATGGTTCTTTGCATCGTGAAAAATATGCATCACAAAGCTGAAAAGAAATCCGTTGAAAATGGCGAGAGCTTTATTGCTCAAACCCTTGCGTGGCGTGGAGGTAAACGTTTGCGTAAAATCGTTTGTCAAGACCTGTTATCGCAGAACTATTCAGTTATACTGTTGCCCGTCGTCCAACAGGACTGCCTTTTCAGGCCAAAAATTTACTTGTTAGCTGAGTCAGGAGATGCGGATGTTAAAGCGTGAAATGAACATTGCCGATTATGATGCCGAACTGTGGCAGGCTATGGAGCAGGAAAAAGTACGTCAGGAAGAGCACATCGAACTGATCGCCTCCGAAAACTACACCAGCCCGCGCGTGATGCAGGCGCAGGGTTCTCAGCTGACCAACAAATATGCTGAAGGTTATCCGGGCAAGCGCTACTACGGCGGTTGCGAATACGTTGATATCGTTGAGCAGCTGGCGATTGACCGTGCGAAAGAACTCTTTGGCGCTGACTATGCGAACGTCCAGCCGCACTCTGGCTCTCAGGCTAACTTCGCTGTTTACACCGCGCTGTTGCAGCCGGGCGATACCGTTCTGGGTATGAACCTGGCGCAGGGCGGCCACCTGACTCACGGCTCTCCGGTTAACTTCTCTGGCAAACTGTACAACATCATCCCTTACGGTATTGATGAGTCCGGTAAAATTGACTACGAAGACATGGCGAAGCAGGCCAAAGAGCACAAGCCGAAGATGATCATCGGTGGCTTCTCTGCTTACTCCGGCATCGTTGACTGGGCAAAAATGCGTGAAATCGCTGACAGCATCGGCGCGTACCTGTTCGTCGACATGGCGCACGTTGCCGGTCTGATTGCCGCTGGCGTTTACCCGAACCCGGTTCCACATGCGCACGTTGTGACCACCACCACCCACAAAACCCTGGCGGGTCCACGCGGTGGCCTGATCCTGGCGAAAGGCGGTGACGAAGAGCTGTACAAAAAGCTGAACTCCGCCGTGTTCCCAAGCGCCCAGGGCGGCCCGCTGATGCACGTTATCGCCGCGAAAGCCGTCGCGCTGAAAGAAGCGATGGAGCCAGAGTTCAAGGTTTATCAGCAGCAGGTTGCTAAAAACGCCAAAGCGATGGTGGAAGTGTTCCTGAACCGTGGTTACAAAGTGGTGTCCGGCGGGACTGAAAACCACCTGTTCCTGCTGGATCTTGTCGACAAGAACCTGACCGGTAAAGAAGCTGACGCAGCCCTCGGCCGCGCCAACATCACCGTGAACAAAAACAGCGTGCCAAACGATCCGAAGAGCCCGTTCGTGACTTCCGGTATCCGTATCGGTTCTCCGGCCGTAACTCGCCGTGGCTTTAAAGAAGCGGAAGTGAAAGAGCTGGCGGGCTGGATGTGTGACGTTCTGGACAACATCAATGACGACGCGGTTATCGAGCGCGTTAAAGGTAAAGTTCTGGACATCTGCGCACGCTTCCCGGTGTACGCATAATTCTCTGCGTTTCAGAACTGAAAAAGGCCGCTCATGCGGCCTTTTTTTATGGGCTAACGTCGGTCGAGGGAGATGGCCCCCGGCCCGGTTATCGCCAGCAAAATAAAGGCGCCAGCGATACTCACATTTTTATAGAAGTTAATCATATTTGGCAGGACCGCATCGCCCGTCATTTCCCAGTAGTGGTGTCCAATCACCGCCGTTCCCAGCGTATAGAAGACAAAGATCACCGCGAGGGGGCGGGTAAAAAAGCCCAGAACGATCAGAATCGCGGCGGGGATTTCCATTACCACCGCAATAATCGCGGCCAGCATGGGCATGGGGGCGCCGAGCGACGTCATGTACTGAACGGTGCCGCTAAACCCCGTCAGCTTGGGATAACCGAAAATAATAAACAGGACCACGATAGCAATGCGGGCAATTAAAAGCAGGAGAGAACGAGAGGATCCGAAATCGAAATAACGTAAGCTGTTCATGGCAAACGACCTCTTCAGGCGATGTCTTATAAACGTAATACAGTTTTACCGCTCTCGCCATACGCTGTACGGCTGGTGATGATGTTAATTTTTAGTTAATTTATAGCGCGCTAACGACTTGCTAAAGTCAGGGATTAACGCCAGACTATCGCCTCCATTTCGGGAGGGATTCATGGTCTTGCATTCCACGCGCTGGCTGGCGCTCAGCTATTTCACCTATTTCTTTAGTTACGGTATTTTTTTGCCTTTCTGGAGCGTCTGGCTCAAGGGAATTGGTCTGACGCCTGAGACCATCGGCATCCTGCTGGGCGCGGGGCTGGTGGCACGTTTCCTGGGTAGCCTGCTGATAGCGCCTCGCGTCAGCGATCCCTCTCTGTTGATTAAAGCCGTGCGTATTCTGGCCCTGCTGACGCTGGTCTTTGCGGCCTGCTTCTGGGTCAGCCACCAGTTTGCCTGGCTGATGGTGGTGATGGTTGGCTTTAATCTGTTCTTCTCCCCGCTGGTGCCGCTGACGGATGCCCTGGCGAACACCTGGCAAAAGCAGATCACCATGGACTATGGCCGCGTGCGCCTGTGGGGATCGATTGCCTTCGTGATCGGCTCTGCGCTGGTCGGGAAACTGGTCAGCCTCTATGACTATCGCGCCATTCTGGCGCTGTTAACGCTCGGCATCGCCTCGATGCTGCTCGGTATGTTGCTGCGTCCGTCGGTGATGCCGCAGGGCGAAAGCCGCCATCAGGAGAGCGCTGGCTGGCCCGCCTGGCGCTCGCTGGTGGCGCAAAGCTGGCGTTTCCTGGCCTGCGTCTGTCTGCTTCAGGGGGCGCATGCGGCCTATTACGGCTTCAGCGCCATCTACTGGCAGGGGGCGGGCTACTCGGCTTCTGCGGTAGGCTACCTGTGGTCGCTCGGCGTGGTAGCGGAGGTCATTATCTTCGCGCTGAGCCAAAAACTGTTCCGTCGTTTCGGGGCGCGTGACCTGCTGCTGCTTTCCGCCGTTTGCGGCGTAGCGCGCTGGGGCATCATGGGCTGGACGACGGATCTGCCGTGGCTGATTGTGGCGCAAATTCTGCACTGCGGAACCTTCACCGTCTGCCATCTGGCGGCGATGCGCTACATCGCGGCGCGAGAGGGTGGGGACGTTATCCGTCTTCAGGCGGTCTATTCAGCGGTGGCGATGGGCGGCAGTATTGCGGTGATGACCGTATTTGCCGGTTTCCTCTATCAGCACCTGGGGCACAGTGTGTTCTGGGTGATGGCGCTGGTCGCTTTACCGGCCATTGTCATCCGCCCTAAAGTCGCTGCTCGCACGTAACTAGGATTCGAGCATAACGCGAATATGTTCCTGCTGCTGCGTGTTCAGGGCCTCAACGGCATGAATGAGCGGCGGCGAGAACAGCGGCAGGGCGGTTGGATAAGGCGTAATGACCAGCGCCGCCTCGCGGGGGGCGCCCTCTTTCTTAAACGCCTCCAGGCTAAGATAACGAATATTGAGCGGCAGCAGCGTCAGCTCGCGAAGCTGCTGCTCAATTAACTCCTCGCAGGCTTTATCTTCCCCCGTTAACAGGACCACCTGTTTTTCATGAAGATCGGTTTCCTGCATCAGCCAGGCACCAAAAATCACCGCCACCAGAGCCATCTCTTCACCGGAGAATCGCAGGCCAAATTCGGCTTCCAGCTCAAACAGCGCCTCTTTAGTGGTGCGCAGCAGCCGGGGGTATAGACGGTGGATCTCTTCCGGCAGACTGTTGTCGATGCCGATGTCAAATAAGGAGCGGTCTAGCGCCTGAGCCAGATGAATATACAGCTGATCGGTCAGCCCTTGCTCATCGCTGAAGTTCATCCCGGTTTGCGCCCGGAAACGGGCAATCATACGCACGATGGCCCGACGCAGGCGCTGATCCTGCTGGTGTTTATCCAGTACCGGGTCGGGTGTGCGGAGCATCATAAACAGCAGCGCCAGGAACAGCTGTTCATCACGGTGCGTTCCCTGCGGGACGCGCCGTTTCCAGTGACGGACAATTTCCTGCGCCGTAAAGTATTCCCCTCTCGATTGCGTCCAGCTGCGCTGAACGGTTGAAAACTCCGGCGTATTGCCCAGATGATGCTGAATAAGACAATATTGCAGATAAAGCTGTAAAAACTGTACGTCGCGGGACTCAAACTGGCGCTGAAGCTTGCGCGCGCAAAAGTTGATAAGCGCCCGAAGGTTCGCATCGTCATAAAGCGGGCGGGCAATGCCGTGCTGTTTGAGCGCGGTTTTTAAGGCAGGGGTAAACTGTTGGGCGACAAAATGTGGACACAGCCGAAGCGCCCTGCGCAGCCAGTGCAGCAGGCACAAACGCTGATTCAGGGCGGAGCCCTCAATACGGTAGCAACCGTCATGGTGCGTGACGATATCAAGCCGATGATAGCGCTGGATTTCATCGCGCGTCTCGGCTATATCTTGCCGTGCCAGGACGTCGTCCACGCCGTTGGCAGCGATTATGCTCTGTGCGGTGACGGCAGCATCGGGCAGGTAAAGCATCAAAAGCACCTGGCAACGGCGCTGCGAACTGGAAAGCACAGATGGAATTTCAAGCGTCGTCATCATCTGTCGGGTATCCAGTGTGAATGTTTGATAAGAATAGCTAAAGGATGGGCGCTGAAAAGCGCGCCGGCAGGCCTTTCATTCAGGATTGCTGGCGAACATCACAGAATTTTTGACGTGAGGAATTGATGCAAACAGTTAAACAAAGCGTGACAGCGTTATTTTTGGCGGTTATCACCTCCGCCGCCAGCGCACATCCTCACAGCTTTATCAGCCTGAAAACCGAACTGGTGACGGACGGCACACAGCTCAGCGGCCTGAAGATGCGCTGGACGATGGATGAAATCACCTCCGCCGACCTGCTGTACGATGCCGGAAACGCAAAGCCCGGCGACGAGATCTGGAAAAAGCTGGCGGCGGAAGTCATGGCCAACGTGCTGGGTCAGCACTACTTCACCGAGTTCTGGCACAACGGACAAAAGGTGAAATTTCTTAACCGTCCCACGGAGTACGGTATGACCCGCGACGGCCATCAGGCGGTGCTGACGTTTATCCTTCCGCTGGCGCACCCTCAGCCGCTGGCCGGGCAGAAGTACAGGTTTTCCACGTTTGACCCAACCTACTATGTCGATATGCATTACGCCCAGGACAGCGACGTACAGTTGCCAGAAATATTGCAAAAAAGCTGCAAAATTGCCGTGCACACGCCGACGCCCAGTGAAGAGACGCTGAACTTTGCCGTTTCCCTTGATAAAGAAGATGCGCCTCCAGAAGACATGGAATTAGGAAAACAGTTTGCGCAGGAGGTGACGTTACAATGTCAGTGATCTCCTCCCCCGTCAGTAAGCCGCGTCGCTGGCTGCACCTCTGGCCTCTGGCGCTCTTTTTGCTGTTAGCGTCTGGCGGCGCGCTCTGGCTGTGGCAGGCATGGCCGCAGGTGATGATGAAAAGTATCCTCTGGCAGCGGGAAGTTAATCAGCAGATGAGCGGGCTGCTGAAAGCCGTGGCGGAAAATCCGTCCAAAGCGGGCGGCTCTCTTCTGGCGTTCAGCTTTATCTATGGCGTGCTGCATGCCCTGGGGCCGGGGCACGGCAAAATCGTCATCACGACCTGGCTTGCCACCCATCCGTCGAAGCTGAAATCGAGTATCGGCCTGACGCTGGCTTCCTCTTTACTTCAGGGCGGTGTGGCAATTGCGCTGGTCGTGGTCGTCCTTTCGCTGCTACAGCTCCCGGCCCGCCAGCTGCATATGAGCAGCTTCTGGCTGGAGAAGGGAAGTTACGCGCTGGTAGGCGTGCTGGGGCTGATTCTCTGCTGGCGGGCGCTGAAAAAATTGCGCGCGTTGCTGCAAAAACCAAAATTCAAAATCTTTGCGCCGCATCACGTTCACCATGAAAACTGCGGGTGCGGGCATCAGCATCTGCCGACGCAGGAACAATTACAGAATGGTGACGACTGGCGTGCGCGCCTGATGATTGTTCTCTCAATGGGGATGCGTCCGTGCTCGGGCGCAATCATGGTGCTGTTGTTCAGCAAAGTGATAGGTGTATTTGGCTGGGGCATGATCTCGGCGCTGGCGATGGCGGCGGGAACATCTCTGACTATCTCTTCGTTAGCCTTGCTGGTGCACAGCTTCCGTCAGCTGGCGGTAAAACTCAGCGGCAATAAAACGCCGGTATTGTGGCGACAGGTTGGCTGGACGACGCTTGCGCTGGCGGGCGGGGTGATTCTGCTGGTGGCTGCGGTCACGATGTGGATAAGTGCGGTGCCGGTGGGAAGGGGGTTGCGGCCTTTTTAGCCATACCTGAGGGGTTTGTAGGCCCGGTAAGCGTAGCGCCACCGGGCTTAACAGACTGGATTAACGCTTCAGCGCATCGCTCAGTTCTTCACGCATGTTTGCCAGCATGGCTTTAACAACGCGCGGGTTACCTGCAACGATGTTGCCGGTAGACATATAGTTATGGCCGCCGGTGAAGTCACAAACAATCGCGCCAGCTTCACGTGCGATCAGCTCGCCCGCCGCGAAGTCCCACGGCTTCAGTGACAGCTCAAAGTAACCGTCAACGCGGCCGGTCGCCACGTAGGCCAGATCCAGTGCAGCAGAGCCGGTGCGACGGAAGTCCGCGCATTCGGTGAACAGTTTGCCGAGGATATTCATATAAGTGGTTGCGTGCTGCTTCGCCTTGAACGGGAAGCCGGTCGCCAGAATCGTGCCGTCCAGATCGCGTGCATTGCTGCAGCGCAGACGGTAGCCGTTCAGCTGCGCGCCCTGACCGCGGGTCGCGGTGAACAGTTCGTTACGCATTGGATCGTAAACAACGGCGACTTCAGTACGGCCTTTGATGCGTACTGCGATAGACACAGAGAAGTGTGGCAGGCGCTTAACGAAGTTGGTGGTGCCATCCAGTGGATCGATAACCCATTGAACATCCTGATCGGTACCTTCATGTTCACCGCTTTCTTCGGTGATGATGGTGTGCTGCGGGTAAGATTTGCGGATCGTTTCGATAATAATCGCTTCGGCGGCTTTATCGACGTTAGTCACGAAATCATTGCTGCCTTTCTGGCTGGTTTCTACGGAGTCTGGGGTTTCGTAGTGTTTGGCAATTACATTACCCGCCTTGCGCGCTGCGCGCACGGCGATGGTCAGCATCGGATGCATCGGTCTCTCTCACTGGATGTTAAAGAACAGGAAAATCGGCGCAGAGTATAGCAGCGGGATCGGATTATGTCTCTCGTTTATGATAATATGCCCGAATATTCTTCAGACACTGAATCCAGACATCTAAAAATTATGCTGCAAAACATTCGAATCGTGCTGGTCGAAACATCGCACACCGGCAACATGGGCTCTGTGGCCCGCGCTATGAAAACCATGGGCTTAACGAACCTGTGGCTGGTTAATCCGCTGGTGAAACCAGACTCTCAGGCTATTGCGCTGGCGGCCGGCGCCAGCGACGTGATCGGGAATGCACAGATTGTGGACACCCTGGACGAAGCCCTGGCCGGTTGCAGTCTGGTGGTGGGGACCAGCGCGCGCTCCCGTACGCTGCCCTGGCCGATGCTGGACCCGCGCGAATGCGGCCTGAAAAGTATCTCAGAAGCGGAACAGGCGCCGGTTGCGCTGGTGTTTGGTCGTGAACGCGTTGGCCTGACCAACGAGGAATTACAGAAATGCCACTACCACGTGGCGATTGCCGCAAACCCGGAATACAGCTCGCTGAACCTGGCGATGGCGGTGCAGGTGATTGCCTACGAAGTGCGCATGGCATGGCTGGCGACGCAGGAGAAACCGGTCGAACCTAAAGAAGAGACGGCCTACCCGCTGGTGGACGATCTGGAGCGCTTCTACGGCCACCTGGAGCAGACGCTGCTCTCGACCGGCTTTATCCGTGAAGGCCATCCAGGGCAGGTGATGAACAAGCTGCGCCGTATGTTCACCCGGGCGCGCCCGGAAAGCCAGGAGCTGAACATCCTGCGCGGGATCCTGGCGTCTATTGAGCAGAAGAATAAAGAGTAGTGCCGTGTGTTCGCCGGGTGGCGCTTCGCTTACCCGGCCTACAAAGCCCGTAGGCCCGTGCAAGCGCAGCGCCGCCGGGCAAAAAATACGGCACAGAAGGTTAAATACCTGACTAAAACAGTCAAGTAAATAGTTGACCAATTTAGTCAGGAATGTCAGACTTGGCCCTGCTATGCAATACCCCCATTTTACAATAAAAAACCCCGGGCAGGGGCGAGTTTGAGGTTAAGTAAGACATGAGACTGACATCTAAAGGGCGTTATGCCGTGACCGCGATGCTGGACGTTGCGCTCAACTCCGAAGCGGGCCCGGTTCCGTTGGCTGATATTTCTGAACGACAGGGGATCTCCCTCTCTTATCTGGAACAGCTGTTCTCCAGACTGCGTAAAAATGGACTGGTGTCCAGCGTTCGTGGCCCGGGCGGCGGTTATCTGCTGGGTAAAGACGCGGGCAGTATTGCGGTTGGCGAAGTGATTAGCGCAGTTGACGAATCCGTAGATGCGACCCGTTGCCAGGGCAAAGGCGGCTGCCAGGGCGGCGATAAATGCCTGACCCACGCGCTGTGGCGCGATCTGAGCGACCGTCTGACCGGCTTCCTGAATAACATCACCCTGGGTGAGCTGGTTAATAACCAGGAAGTTCTGGATGTTTCTGGTCGTCAGCACAGTCAGGATTCACAACGCAGCACCCGCACGCAGGACGCCATCGACGTTAAACTGCGCGCGTAATTAAAAAGATAAGTATTCAGAATCAGGCCGGGGTGGTCACACCCCGCGTACTCGGTCGTACATCCAGCCGGTTGCCTGATTCCTTGCATTGAAGCGATGTACGGAGTTTATAGAGCAATGAAATTACCGATTTATCTCGACTACTCCGCAACCACGCCGGTGGACCCGCGTGTTGCCGAGAAAATGATGCAGTGTCTGACCCTGGACGGAAACTTTGGTAACCCAGCTTCCCGTTCACACCGTTTTGGCTGGCATGCTGAAGAGGCGGTTGATATCGCCCGTAATCAGATTGCTGACCTGGTCGGTGCCGACCCGCGTGAAATTGTTTTCACCTCCGGTGCGACCGAATCCGACAACCTGGCGATCAAAGGTGCAGCCAACTTTTATCAGAAAAAAGGCAAGCACATCATCACCAGCAAAACCGAACACAAAGCCGTGCTGGACACCTGCCGTCAGCTGGAGCGTGAAGGGTTCGAAGTGACTTACCTGGCGCCGCAGAGCAACGGGATCATCGACCTGAAAGAGCTCGAAGCGGCGATGCGTGATGACACCATTCTGGTTTCCATCATGCACGTTAACAACGAAATCGGTGTTGTGCAGGACATCGCCACCATCGGCGAAATGTGCCGTGCGCGCGGCATCATCTACCACGTGGATGCGACCCAGAGCGTGGGCAAACTGCCTATCGACCTGAGCCAGCTGAAAGTGGACCTGATGTCCTTCTCCGGTCACAAAATCTATGGCCCGAAAGGCATCGGCGCGCTGTACGTTCGTCGTAAGCCACGTATCCGCATCGAAGCACAGATGCACGGCGGCGGTCACGAGCGCGGCATGCGTTCCGGTACTTTGCCTGTTCACCAGATAGTGGGCATGGGCGAAGCGTATCGCATCGCGAAAGAAGAGATGGAAAGCGAGATGGCACGCCTGCGTACGCTGCGTAACCGTCTTTGGGACGGCGTGAAGGATATGGAAGAAGTCTATCTGAACGGCGATCTCGAGCAGGGCGCGCCGAACATCCTCAACGTCAGCTTCAACTATGTTGAAGGCGAGTCGCTGATCATGGCGCTGAAAGACCTGGCCGTTTCTTCCGGTTCTGCCTGTACGTCTGCAAGCCTGGAGCCATCCTACGTGCTGCGTGCGCTGGGCATGACTGACGAGCTGGCACACAGCTCTATCCGTTTCTCTTTAGGTCGTTTCACTACCGAAGAAGAGATTGACTACACCATCAAACTGGTTCGTAACTCCATCGGCCGTCTGCGCGACCTTTCTCCACTGTGGGAAATGTTCAAGCAGGGCGTGGATCTGAACAGCATTGAATGGTCACATCACTAATCGGTACATAAGGAGAATTCAATCATGGCATACAGCGAAAAAGTTATCGATCATTACGAGAACCCGCGCAACGTTGGCTCTTTTGACAACAGCGACGAATCTGTCGGTAGCGGTATGGTTGGCGCGCCAGCGTGTGGCGACGTGATGAAGTTGCAGATTAAAGTCAACAATGAAGGTATCATTGAAGACGCGCGCTTCAAGACCTACGGCTGCGGTTCTGCTATCGCCTCCAGCTCCCTGGTCACCGAGTGGGTGAAGGGCAAGTCTCTGGACGAAGCACAGGCAATCAAAAACACGGACATTGCTGAAGAACTCGAACTGCCGCCGGTGAAAATTCACTGTTCAATTCTGGCAGAAGACGCGATCAAAGCCGCCATTGCGGATTACAAAAGCAAACGTGAAGCAAAATAATTGAGGTTTGAGTATGTCGATTACCCTTAGCGACAGCGCTGCCGCGCGAGTAAGCTCTTTTCTGGCGAACCGTGGTAAAGGCTTTGGCCTGCGACTGGGCGTACGTACCTCCGGCTGTTCTGGTATGGCTTACGTACTGGAGTTTGTTGACGAACCGGCGTCTGATGACACCGTGTTTGAAGACAAGGGCGTGAAGGTGGTGGTCGATGGCAAAAGCCTGCAATTTCTCAACGGCACTCAGCTGGACTTTGTAAAAGAAGGCCTGAACGAAGGGTTCAAATTTACGAACCCGAACGTCAAAGACGAGTGTGGTTGCGGCGAAAGCTTCCACGTTTAACCGCGTTCCGCTGTTATACCGATTAATTCGTGTTGCAGAAAGGCGGCAAGCGAGTGAATCCCCGGGAGCTTACTTAAGTAAGTGACTGGGGTGAACGAGCGCAGACAACGCATCTGCAGCGCGAAGTAAGAAGGTATAACCCCACCGTGGCTTTGCTGCGCGTGGGGTTTGTTCTAACAGGCTACCCCTGAGATTGTTATGGATTACTTCACTCTCTTCGGACTACCCGCTCAATACCCGATTGATCTCCAGGCGCTGACGATCCGTTTTCAGGATCTCCAGCGTCAGTACCATCCGGATAAATTCGCCAGCGGGACGCAGGCAGAGCAGCTGGCTGCGGTATCACACTCCGCAACCATCAACCAGGCCTGGCAAACGCTGCGTCATCCGCTGGCGCGTGCAGAATATCTGCTCTCGCTCCACGGTTTTGATCTGGCGAGCGAACAGCATACCGTGCGCGACACCGCGTTTCTGATGGAGCAGCTGGAGCTTCGCGAAGAGCTGGATGAAATTGAACAGGCTAAAGACGAAGCGCGTCTGGAACGTTTTCTCCAGCGCGTAAAGGGCATGTTCGATACCCGCCATCAGCAGATGGTTGAGCAACTGAACAACGAGACCTGGGACGTGGCGGCAGACACTGTGCGCAAACTCCGTTTTCTCGATAAACTGCGAAGCAGTGCTGAACAACTCGAAGAAAAGCTGCTCGATTTTTAATTTCGGAAGCAATTATGGCCTTATTACAAATTAGTGAGCCAGGCTTAAGCGCCGCACCGCACCAGCGTCGTCTGGCGGTCGGTATTGACCTGGGCACCACCAATTCTCTCGTGGCGACCGTGCGTAGCGGCCAGGCGGAAACGCTGGCTGACGAGCAGGGCCGCCATCTGCTGCCTTCCGTGGTCCACTACCAGCAGCAGGGTCACGCGGTCGGCTTTGATGCCCGCGCCAATGCCGCGCGCGATCCGGCTAACACCATCAGCTCGGTTAAGCGCATGATGGGCCGCTCGCTGGCGGATATCCAGACCCGTTATCCGCATCTGCCGTACCAGTTACAGGCCAGCGAAAACGGCCTGCCGATGATTGCGACATCTGCCGGTCTGCTGAACCCGATTCGTGTTTCCGCTGACATCCTCAAAGCGCTGGCGGCGCGCGCGACGGCGACGCTCGGTGGCGATCTGGACGGCGTGGTAATCACCGTTCCGGCCTACTTCGACGATGCACAACGTCAGGGCACCAAAGACGCCGCGCGTCTGGCGGGCCTGCACGTGCTGCGTCTGCTGAACGAACCGACAGCGGCAGCCATTGCCTACGGCCTCGATTCCGGTCAGGAAGGGGTGATTGCGGTTTACGATCTCGGCGGCGGGACGTTTGATATCTCTATCCTGCGCTTAAGCCGCGGTGTGTTCGAAGTGCTGGCCACCGGCGGGGATTCCGCGCTCGGCGGCGATGACTTCGACCATCTGCTGGCGGACTACATCCGCGAGCAGGCGGGCATCAGCGATCGCAGCGATGCGCGCGTCCAGCGTGAACTGCTGGATGCGGCCATCGACGCCAAAATCGCCCTGAGCGATGCGCAGTCCGTCAGCGTGAACGTCGCAGGCTGGCAGGGTGAGATCACCCGCGACCAGTTCAGCGAACTGATTGCGCCTCTGGTTAAGCGTACCCTGCTGGCCTGCCGTCGCGCATTGAAAGATGCGGGCGTTGAGGCTAACGAGGTGCTGGAAGTGGTCATGGTTGGCGGCTCAACCCGCGTGCCGCTGGTACGTGAGCGCGTAGGGGAATTCTTTGGCCGCACGCCGCTGACCTCTATCGACCCGGACAAAGTGGTTGCCGTGGGTGCCGCTATCCAGGCCGATATCCTGGTCGGCAACAAGCCGGACAGCGAAATGCTGCTGCTGGACGTCATCCCGCTGTCTCTGGGTTTAGAAACCATGGGCGGCCTGGTGGAGAAAGTTATTCCCCGTAACACCACCATTCCGGTGGCGCGCGCGCAGGAGTTTACGACCTTCAAAGACGGCCAGACCGCGATGTCCATCCACGTGATGCAGGGCGAGCGCGAGCTGGTGCAGGACTGCCGCTCTCTGGCGCGCTTTGCGCTGCGAGGAATTCCGGCGCTGCCGGCGGGCGGGGCGCATATTCGCGTCACCTTCCAGGTAGATGCGGACGGTCTGCTGAGCGTGACGGCGATGGAAAAATCCACCGGCGTGGAATCGTCTATCCAGGTGAAGCCGTCCTACGGCCTGACTGATGGCGAAATCGCCTCCATGATTCAGGACTCAATGAGCTACGCCGAGCAGGATGTGAAGGCGCGTATGCTGGCGGAACAAAAAGTGGAAGCCGCACGCGTGCTGGAAAGCCTGAACGGCGCGCTTGCTGCCGATGCCGCGCTGTTAAGCGCCGCTGAGCGCCAGGTGATTGACGAGGCTGCTGCGCGCTTAAGCGCCGTGGCCGAAGGCAATGACGCTGACACAATAGAAGAAGCCATTAAAAACGTTGATAAACAAACCCAGGACTTCGCTGCTCGCCGCATGGACAAATCTGTCCGCGTCGCGCTGAAAGGCCAGTCCGTGGACGAGGTTTAATATGCCAAAGATTGTTATTTTGCCTCATGCGGACCTCTGTCCGGATGGCGCTGTTCTGGAAGCGAAGACCGGTGAAACCATTCTCGATGTAGCCCTGCGTGCAGGTATCGAAGTGGAACACGCCTGTGAAAAATCCTGTGCCTGTACCACCTGCCACTGCATCGTGCGTGAAGGTTTTGATTCTCTCGCCGAGAGCACCGAAGACGAAGACGACATGCTGGACAAAGCATGGGGTCTGGAGCCAGACAGCCGCTTAAGCTGCCAGGCCGCGGTGACCGATGAAGATCTGGTCGTGGAATTCCCACGCTACACCATCAACCACGCACGCGAGCATTAATATGGGACTGAAGTGGACAGACAGCCGTGAAATCGGCGAAGCGCTCTACGACGCGAACCCGGATCTCGATCCGAAGACCGTACGATTCACCGACATGCATCAGTGGATCTGCGATTTAGAGGATTTTGACGACGATCCAAACGCATCCAATGAAAAAATTCTGGAGGCGATTCTGTTAGTCTGGTTAGATGAAGCAGAGTAAATCACTTAACGGGCTGCCTTCAGGCGGCCCGTTTGCTAATAAGGACAAATAAAATGACCGAAGCGATGAAGATTACGCTCTCCACGCAGCCAGCCGACGCACGCTGGGGCGAGAAAGCCACCTGGAGCATCAATAACGACGGTATTACCCTGCACCTGACGGGTAACGATGATTTGGGCCTGATCCAGCGCGCCGCGCGTAAAATTGACGGCCTGGGCATTAAGCATGTCACTCTGGCTGGCGAAGGCTGGGACACCGACCGCAGCTGGGCTTTCTGGGCGGGTTACAAAGGCCCGAAAGGCACCCGTAAAATTGAGTGGGCGAACCTCGATGAAGCCGGTCAGAAAGAGCTGGAAAGCCGCCTGAAAATTATCGACTGGGTGCGCGACACCATCAACGCCCCGGCGGAAGAGTTGGGGCCTGAGCAGCTGGCGCAGCGCGCGGTTGACCTGCTGTGCGGCGTGGCGGACGACAAGATGTCCTACCGCATCACCAAAGGTGAAGACCTGCGCGAACAACATTACATGGGTATCCACACCGTGGGTCGTGGCTCCGAGCGTCCTCCGGTCCTGCTGGCGCTGGATTACAACCCAACCGGCGATAAAGAAGCGCCGGTCTTTGCCTGTCTGGTCGGGAAAGGTATCACCTTCGATACCGGCGGTTACAGCCTGAAGCAGAGCGCGTTCATGGACTCCATGAAGTCCGACATGGGCGGCGCGGCGACCATTACCGGCGCGCTGGCGTTCGCCATCACCCGTGGTCTGAACAAACGCGTAAAGCTCTACCTGTGCTGCGCGGATAACATGGTGAGTGGCAATGCCTTCAAGCTGGGCGACATCATTCGCTACCGCAACGGTAAAAATGTTGAGGTGATGAACACCGATGCCGAAGGCCGTCTGGTGCTGGCCGATGGCCTGATCGACGCCTCTGCGCAGAAGCCGGAGCTGATTATCGACATGGCGACCCTGACCGGCGCTGCGAAAACTGCCCTTGGCAACGATTACCATGCGCTGTTCAGCTTCGACGACAAGCTGGCCGCTCGCCTGCTGGCCAGCGCGGCGGCGGAAAACGAGCCGTTCTGGCGTCTGCCGCTGGCCGAGTTCCACCGCAGCCAGCTGCCGTCTAACTTCGCCGAGCTGAACAACACCGCGAGCGCGGCGTACCCGGCGGGAGCCAGCACAGCAGCAGGCTTCCTGTCTCACTTCGTTGAGAACTACCATGAAGGCTGGCTGCACATTGACTGCTCCGCAACCTACCGTAAAGCGGCGGTTGAGCAGTGGTCAGCAGGCGCAACCGGTCTGGGTGTGCGTACCGTGGCGAACCTGCTGACGGCTGAGTGATCTTTTTTGCCGGGTGGCGCTACGCTTACCCGGCCTACAAAACCCGTAGGCCCGTGCAAGCGTTGCGCCGCCGGGCAATTGTGAAGTAGCCAAACTATGTCAGAAACCAAAAACGAATTAGAAACCCTGCTGGAGCAGGCGGCGACCGAGCCCGCCCACCGTCCGGCCTTTTTCCGCACGCTGCTGGAATCCACCGTCTGGGTGCCGGGCACCGCCGCGGAAGGGGAGCAGGTTGTCGAAGACAGCGCCCTGGATCTGCTGCACTGGGAGAAAGACGACGGCACATCGGTGATCCCGTTCTTTACCTCGCTCGAGGCTTTGCAGGAAGCGGTAGAAGACGAACAGGCGTTCGTGGTGATGCCGGTGCGCACGCTGTTCGAAATGACCCTGGGGCAGACGCTGTTCCTCAACGCCAAACTGCCGACCGGGAAAGAGTTCACTCCACGTGAAATCAGCCATCTGATTGGTGACGAGGGCAACCCGCTCAGCACCCAGGAGGTGCTGGAAGGGGGCGAAACGCTGCTACTGTCTGAAGTGGCCGAGCCGCCCGCGCAGATGATTGACTCCCTGACCACGCTGTTTAAAACCATCAAGCCGGTAAAACGCGCGTTCCTCTGCTCCATCAAAGAGAGCGCTGACGAAAAGCCTGTTCTGCTGATTGGAATTGAGGCCGATGGCGATATCGACGAGATCATCCAGGCGGCGGGAAGCGTGGCGACCGACACCCTGCCGGGCGATGAGCCGATTGATATCTGTCAGGTGAAGAAAGGTGAGCAGGGCATCAGCCACTTTATTACCGAGCACATCACCCCGTTCTACGAGCGTCGCTGGGGCGGCTTCCTGCGCGATCTCAAGACCAACCGCATTATCTGATTACGGCGGGGTGACCTTCACCCCGTTGCTTCCAGCAACAGTAAATCCATCAGCAGCACCAGATTCGACTCAAACGACGTCACCCCTGCGGCTTCGGCGGCGAAATGTACCGCTTCGTCATAGAGGGCAAAATGCACGTCGGCCATACCTGCCAGCGTATTGGCCGACGCGCGGGTAAACGCGACGATCGTCATGCCGACGTTTTTGGCGATCCGCGCTTTATCCAGCACCTGCTCCGTTTCGCCGCTGCGCGAAACGGCAATAAATACCTGATAGCGTGCGGCGTTGCTGAGAAAAATATTCCGGCTGTCTCCCGGCCCGGAGATGAACGCCGTTTTTCCCAGCACCTGCAACTTCTTGGTCAGGTACTCGGCAAAAAGGTACGAAAACCCGGCGCCGTAGAGAAAGAAGCTCTCTTTCTGGCGCAGCAGGCTGGCAAACTGCTGGCGTTTGTCCTGAGTGACCCACTGGAAGGTCTGCTGATAGTTGGCAACGAACCGGGTAAAAAGCGCGGGCATTTCCGCATGTTGCTCAGGCTGTACGGTGATATGCGGCGTGTCAGAAAGCAGCTGCTTGCAGTGCCAGATAAACTCGCTAAAGCCGCTAAACCCCAGCTTCTGACACAGCCGCATAATCGTCGCGGTAGAGACAAATGTCGCCTGCGCCAGCTCGCGCACCGTGATGTTGCCCACCAGCAATGGATGCTCAGTGAGGTGGGCGAGGACGCGATACTCCGCGCGAGTCAGCGACGACCCGCGCGTTAACAGCGTTGCCAGGCGGTTATCCATTATTTCGCCGGTTCAACCGGCAGATCGTCCCGTGCACCCCATTCACTCCAGGCGCCGTCGTACAGCGTCACGTCATTCGCGCCAAGGGTTGCCAGCGCCAGGATCACCACGCAGGCCGTCACGCCGGAGCCGCAGCTGGCAATAACCGGACGATGCAAATCCACGCCCTGACGTTCAAAAATGGCACGCAATTCATCGGTGGTTTTCAGCTCGCCTTCAAACACCAGATCGCCCCACGGTACGTTCAGCGCCCCCGGGATATGTCCGCGTTTCAGTCCCGGACGCGGCTCGTCCGCTTCTGCGTTGAAACGTGGAGCGGGACGCGCATCGACGATTTGCGCCGTGTTTTCGTGGCTCACGA
The DNA here is from genome assembly GCF_015159675.1 of Enterobacter cloacae complex sp. S2. Classification (NCBI taxonomy): domain Bacteria; kingdom Pseudomonadati; phylum Pseudomonadota; class Gammaproteobacteria; order Enterobacterales; family Enterobacteriaceae; genus Enterobacter; species Enterobacter cloacae complex sp. S2. The sequence continues at coordinate 337,469 of NZ_JADDTS010000002.1, read as the reverse complement.
CCAGCACGTCGGTCAGGCGCTTGACCATGTTAGCGTCAAACGTGGCATCAAATTCCCCTTCCGGCAGCGTGACGTCACCCTGCTGAAGCGGTAGTTCGTCGCGCTTCCAGCCTGCAAGTCCGCCCGCCAGAATCGATACCTTTTCCACGCCGAAGTTTTTCAGCATCCACCACGCTCGCGGCGCGGAAAACAGATTACCTTCATCGTAAACAACAAGATGTTTATCTTTGCTGATGCCCAGCTCGCGCATCGCCACGGAAAACGCTTCCGGGCGAGGCAGCATGTGCGGCAGGGGAGAGGTGTGATCGGAGAGGGCTTCGATATCAAAAAATACCGCGCCAGGCAGGTGCCCTGCACGGTATTCAGCGGGAACGTCACGATGCTCCTGGCCCGGAGGGGCCATGCGCGCGTCGATAATCTGAACTTCCGGGTCGTCGCCGTGCTCAATCAGCCAGTCGGCAGCGACAAAATATGAGGTGGACATGGTTGCCTCCATTCTTTTCCGTAAAAAAGGATTGTCGGTGTTTTTTCTGACACCGACAAGCTAACCACGTTCAACTCGCGAGCAAGCCCCTATTTTTTCACCGCTTCACCGTCCTGCCAGGCCTTTTGCAGCGCAGGCCAGTAGTCGCGGTTGGCTTCGATCATCTCATCCAGAATCGCTTTCGCGTGCTCCATGGTCGGCACGGTGCGGTTCAGAGTAAACGCCTGCAACGCTTTCTCGTAGCTGCCTTCGATGGTTGCCTCAACCAGCAGCTGTTCAGAGGCCAGCTGCTGTTGCAGGAGCGTCTGGTGGAACAGCGGCACCTGACCCACGCGGACAGGCTCCGGCCCTTCGGAGGTGATATAGGCAGGCACTTCCACCACCGCATCGTACGGCAGGTTGGTAATCGCCCCGCGGTTTTCCACCATCACCAGATGGCGTTGGCGCAGGTTGAACGCCAGTGAGCAGGCGACATCGACGATAAATTCGCCGTGAACACCTACGTGGAAGGCGTCCGGTAAAATTCCGGTGCGCTGGTACTCTTCGGCGGCGGCAAACAGCTTTTTCTCACGCCCGTTCATCACTTCGTTGGCGCGGGTATAGTCAGGGTTCTGATGCTCCACAATCTGGTTTGGCATCAGGTAGTACTGTAGATACGGATTCGGCAGGTACTCCGGGAAGTTATCCATAATCGGCTTGATGTTGCGCCAGGTTTTCACCCACGACGGATCCGAGTGCTGCGGGTCGGTTTTCGCGGCATCTTCCGTCAGCAGGCCAAACTTCGCGATATGTTTACGCAGCTCCGGCAGCTTGTCCTCGCCGTCCACCCGCACGCGGGTAAACCAGCCGAAATGGTTGAGGCCAAAATAGTCCACCTCCAGTTGATGGCGATCCACGCCCAGAATGGCGCCCATATTGCGCATCGCGGCAACCGGCATATCGCAGATGTTCAGCACGCGTGCGTTGGGGCGCAGGCGACGCACGCCCTCAGCGACAATCGCCGCCGGGTTGGAGTAGTTCACGATCCACGCCTTTTCGTGCGCGTAGCGTTCCACCCGATCGATCAGCTCTACCATCGGCAGGATAGTACGCAGGCCATATGCCAGCCCGCCGGGTCCGCAGGTTTCCTGGCCGACCACCCCGTGGCGCAGCGGGATCTTTTCATCCTGCTCGCGCATTTTGTATTGTCCGACGCGCATCTGGGCAAAAACAAAATGCGCGCCGCTGAAGGCCACTTCTGGGTCGCTGGTGACGGTGAATTTGATGCTCTGGCTGTGGTCGCGAATAATCTTCTCCACCACGGGCGCAATGGTGTTCTGGCGAGCCTCGTCAATGTCATACAGGCGGATCTCTGCCAGAGGGAAATCATGCAGACGTACCATCAGGCTTTTCACAATACCTGGCGTGTAGGTGCTACCGCCGCCGGCAATCGACAGAATAAATGGGGGTGTAAACATCTTTAGCTCCTTTCAGAGAAACGTCTCAACGGCTTCTCGCATTTTTTTGACATGCAGCCCGTAGACCACCTGAACGTTGTTACCTTGTTTGATTATCCCTTTCGCGCCGGTCGCTTTCAGGCGCGGTTCATCGATGATAGCGACGTCCTTCACCGTGACGCGTAAGCGGGTGTAGCAGTTATCCACTACCTCTATATTTTCCCGACCGCCCAGACCCACCACGATGGATTCGCCCAGCTCGTCGTTATTGCCCTTCGCCTGGTACTCCTGCTTGCTGTAAAGGCGTGTCTCCTGGTCCTCATCTTCACGGCCCGGCGTTTTCATGTTGAAGCGCAGGATCAGGAAGCGGAATACCACGAAATAAAGGGCGAACATGATCAGCCCGACCACGATGTACATGGGCCAGTTGGACTTCTCCGTGCCGAGCGGCAGGTTGTAGAGGATGAAATCGATAATCCCGTTGGCGCCGATGGCGTGAACGCCAAACAGCGAGAACAGCATCATGCCGATGCCGGTCAGCACCGCATGCACCACGAACAGCAGCGGGGCGACGAACAGGAAGGAGAATTCAATCGGCTCGGTTACGCCGACCAGCAGCGAGGTCAGCGCCGCCGGGATCAGAATCGCTTTCGCAATCGCTTTACGCTCTGGCTTCGCGGTCATGTACATCGCCAGCGCGGCGGCAGGAAGGCCGAACATCTTGCTGATGCCGCGCGCATCCCACACCACGGTACTGCTGAGCTGCTTCACGTCCGGGCAGGCCATCTCGGCGAAGTAGATATTGCGCGCGCCCTGATAGGTTGCGCCACACACCTCCTGCGTACCGCCCAGTTCGGTATACAGGAACGGCGTATAGACCAGATGATGCAGGCCCGTCGGCACCAGAATGCGTTCAAGGAAACCGTAGATCGCCACGCCAAACGGACCGGACCCTTTGATCGCCAGCGCCAAAGCGCTTATTCCATGCTGTGCGTACGGCCAGAGTTCGCTCATGACCACGCCGAGCAGCATAGAGACAGGCAGCATCACAATCGCGACAAAGCAGTGGCCGGAGTAAATCGCCATCGCGCCGTTAAACTGGACACCGGAATATTTGTTGTACAGATAACCGGAGAGCGCCCCGGTCAGGATCCCGGCGAAAACGCCCATCTCCAGCACCTGGACGCCCAGCACCATGCTTTGTCCGGCGGCTTTCATCTGTTCCGCAGGGGCCAGTTCTCCCTGAAGCTGTAACGTCACGTTCATCGCGTTAATGAATACGATAAAGGTCACCAGCCCAATCAGCGCCGCGTAGCCTTTGTCTCGTGTTGCCAGTCCAATGGGGATCCCGACGGCAAACACCAGCGCCAGGTTGACCAGCACCGACACGGCAGATTTGGCGATCAGCTGGCCGACACTCTGGATCAGCGGGTGGCCGAGAAACGGCAGGTACTCGGCCAGATTGCCGTTACCCAGTACATTCCCGAAGGCGATAAACAGGCCGACGATGGGTAAGATAAGTACAGGTCCGTACAATGATTTTCCGAAATTTTGTAGGGCGTTCACGGCTCGTTTCATGGCTTTCTCTCTTATTGAACCGCGCACTCGGGGTGCGTCATGGTCATAAAACTAGCAGGCCTGATGCGAGCTTATCCAGCTATCTTCTTGTTTTAAAAACAAATGACGCGAAAGGTAACATGTTACGTTATGCGCTGTGATCGCCGTTCCATCACGGTTTGGCTGCGTGATGCCATTCTGCGAGGTGCTTTCCAGATTATAAAATTGGACTTTTTGTATTAACGAAACTTGCGGATAATACTTATCCGGACGATGACCAACAGGCCCCTCAGGCCAGGGACACAGGATGAAACCGTTTCGCTTAGCTGCGATCTCTCTCGCGCTGCTCACCACCTTTACGCTTGTCGGCTGTGATAACAGCGACGACAAACCTCAGGCCGCTGCCCCCGCAGCGTCTACTGCATCAGAACAGAAAACCCCGGCAAAACCGGATCCTGAAAAGCTGGCTAAGCTGGCCGCGCAGAGTCAGGGCAAGGCGTTGACGCTGCTGGATGCCTCTGAAGTGCAACTCGACGGCGCTGCGACGCTGGTTCTGACCTTCTCTGTACCGCTGGATCCCAGCCAGGATTTTGCGAAAACGGTGCATGTGGTGGATAAAAAAAGCGGCAAAGTGGACGGCGCCTGGGAACTGGCCCCCAATCTGAAAGAGCTGCGCCTGCGCCATCTGGAGCCGAATCGTAATCTGGTCGTCACCGTCGAACGTAATTTGCTGGCGCTGAACAAAGCGACATTCGGCATCGACTATGAAAAAGCGATCACCACCCGGGATGTTGAACCGACGGTCGGATTCGCCAGCCGCGGATCGCTGCTGCCGGGTAAGGTGGTGGAAGGATTGCCGGTGATGGCGCTCAACGTCAACAATGTGGATGTGAACTTCTATCGCGTGAAGCCGGAGTCGCTGGCCTCGTTTGTCAGCCAGTGGGAGTACCGTAACTCGCTGACCAACTGGGAATCTGACAACCTGCTGAAGATGGCGGAACTGGTCTACACCGGCCGTTTCGACCTCAACCCGGCGCGCAATACGCGTGAAAAACTGCTCCTGCCGCTCAAAGATATTAAGCCGCTCCAGCAGTCTGGCGTGTATATCGCCGTGATGAATCAGGCTGGTCACTATAACTACAGTAACGCCGCGACGCTCTTTACCTTAAGTGATATTGGGCTGTCCGCTCACCGTTATCATAACCGCCTGGACATCTTCACCCAGAGTCTTGAAAACGGTGCGGCGCAGTCAGGTGTGGCCATTACCCTTCTGAACGATAAAGGGCAGACCCTGGCCGAGGCGAACAGCGACGCCGATGGTCATGCGAAACTGGAAACCGATAAAGAAGCCGCGCTGATCCTGGCCAGTAAAGATGGCCAGACGACGCTTCTCGACCTCAAACTTCCGGCGCTCGATCTGGCGGAGTTTGATATCGCCGGTAACCCGGGTTACAGCAAACAGTTCTTTATGTTTGGCCCGCGCGATCTCTATCGTCCGGGTGAAACGGTGATCCTGAACGGCCTGCTTCGCGACAGCGATGGCAAACCGCTTCCCGATCAGCCGGTAAAACTTGACGTGCTGCGCCCGGACGGACAGGTGGCGCGTACGGTCGTTGTGCAACCTGAGAACGGCCTTTATCGCTTCAACTATCCGCTCGATAGCGGCGCCCAGACCGGCATGTGGCATATTCGCGCGAATACGGGCGATAACCAGCAGCGCATGTGGGATTTCCACGTCGAAGATTTTATGCCTGAGCGTATGGCGCTGAATCTGACCGGGCAAAAAACGCCAGTTTCCCCGCAGGATAATGTCGACTTTAACGTTGTGGGCTATTACCTGTATGGCGCGCCGGCTAACGGCAATTCTCTGCAAGGCCAGCTTTTCCTGCGTCCGCTACGTGACGCGGTGCCTGCGCTGCCTGGCTTCCAGTTTGGTGATATTGCCGAGGAGAACCTGAGCCGCAGTCTGGATGAAGTGCAGCTTACGCTGGACGAACAGGGGCGTGGGCAGGTTACCACCGAAAGCCAGTGGAAAGAGGTGCACTCGCCGCTGCAACTGATTTTGCAGGCCAGCCTGCTGGAATCAGGTGGGCGTCCGGTAACGCGACGCGCCGAGCAGGCTATCTGGCCTGCGGCTGAACTTCCGGGGATCCGCCCACAGTTCGCCAGCAAGGCCGTTTACGACTACCGTACCGATACCACCGTCAATCAGCCGATTGTCGATGAAAACGGCAACGCCAGCTTTGACATCGTCTATGCCGATGCCAGCGGGGCGAAAAAAGCGGTATCCGGTTTGCAGGTGCGTCTGATCCGTGAGCGTCGCGACTACTTCTGGAACTGGTCCGAGAGTGAGGGCTGGCAGTCTCAGTTTGATCAAAAAGATCTGGTTGAGGGCGAGCAGGAGCTAAACCTCAAGGCCGATGAAACCGGTAAAGTCACCTTCCCGGTGGAGTGGGGCTCATACCGTCTGGAAGTGAAAGCCCCTGATAGCATGGTCAGCAGCGTGCGCTTCTGGGCGGGGTACAGCTGGCAGGATAACAGCGATGGCACGGGCGCTGCTCGCCCGGATCGTGTGACGCTGAAACTGGACAAGCCATCCTATCAGCCAGGCGATACCATCAACCTGCATATTGCAGCGCCGGCCGCAGGCAAGGGCTATGCAATGATCGAATCCAGCGAAGGACCGCTGTGGTGGAAAGAGATCGACGTGCCAGCAAACGGTCTGGATCTCGCCATTCCGGTGGACAAGGACTGGAAACGTCACGATCTCTACCTCAGCACGCTGGTGGTTCGTCCTGGCGATAAATCCAAATCCGCCACGCCAAAACGGGCGGTTGGCCTGCTGCATCTGCCAATGGGGGACGAAAATCGTCGCCTGGCCATCGCACTGGATAACCCGCAAAAAATGCGTCCGAACCAGACGCTTTCTGTGAAAGTGAAAGCCAGCGTAAAAGAGGGGGCTGTGCCACAGAAGGTGAACGTGCTGGTCTCGGCTGTCGATAGCGGCGTGCTGAACATTACCGACTACGTCACGCCGGATCCGTGGGAAGCTTTCTTCGGTCAGAAGCGCTATGGCGCGGACATCTATGATGTTTACGGCCAGGTGATTGAAGGTCAGGGACGTCTGGCCGCACTGCGCTTTGGCGGAGACGGCGATGAACTGAAACGCGGCGGTAAGCCACCGGTGAACCATGTCACCATAATTGCCCAGCAGGCGCAGCCGGTTACGCTTGATGCCAACGGCGAAGGCACCATCACGCTGCCGATTGGCGATTTCAACGGCGAACTGCGTCTGATGGCGCAGGCCTGGACGGAAGACGATTTCGGCAGCAGCGAAAGCAAAATCATTGTGGCGGCTCCGATTATCACCGAGCTTAACACGCCGCGATTCCTCGCAAGTGGCGATACCTCTCGCCTGACGCTGGACCTGACCAACCTTACTGACCAGTCGCAAACGCTGAACATTGCGTTAACCGCAACCGGTAAGGTGTCGCTCGAAGGTGCTCAGCCAGATCCGGTTAAGCTGCCGCTTGGCGCTCGTAGCACTCTGTTTATTCCGGTGCGCGCGCTGGAAGGCTATGGCGATGGTGAAGTAACTGCTCAGGTGACGGGGCTTCAGCTCCCTGGTGAGACGTTTGTGCCGCAGCAGAAGAGCTGGAAAATTGGTGTACGCCCCGCATTCCCGGCGCAAACGGTGAATACGGGCACGATGCTGAACCCTGGCGAATCCTGGAGCGCGCCAGCACAGCATATCGACGGTTTCTCGCCTGCCACGCTACAGGGACAGCTGTTGCTCAGCGGTAAACCACCTTTGAACCTGGCGCGCTACATTCGTGAACTTCAGGCCTATCCATACGGATGTCTTGAGCAGACCACCAGCGGCCTGTTCCCGTCCCTCTACACCAACGCGGCACAGCTTACGGCGTTGGGCATTAAAGGCGACACCGACGATAAACGCCGTGCGGCCATTGATATCGGCATCTCCCGTCTGCTGCAAATGCAGCGTGACGATGGCGGTTTTGCCTTGTGGGATAAAAACGGCCCGGAAGAGTACTGGCTGACCGCCTATGTTACGGACTTCCTGGTGCGGGCAGGGGAGCAGGGTTACAGCGTGCCTGCCGAGGCGGTGAATAACGCCAACAGCCGACTGCTGCGCTATTTACAGGATCCGGGGATGATGTCCATCCGCTATAGCGACGACACCCAGGCCAGCAAATTTGCTGTCCAGGCGTATGCTTCGCTGGTGCTGGCTCGTCAGCAAAAAGCGCCGCTCGGTGCATTGCGTGAAATCTGGGATCGCCACGCTCAGGCCGCTTCCGGGCTTCCTTTGATGCAGCTGGGCATGGCACTCAAACTGATGGGGGATACACCGCGCAGCCAGCAGGCGCTGGATCTGGCTCTCAAAACACCCCGTAACGACAGCCGAAACTGGATGGCGGATTACGGCAGCCAGCTGCGTGATAATGCCCTGATGCTCTCCCTGCTGGAAGAGTACAAGCTGCTGCCGGATGCGCAAAACAGGCTGTTGAACGCGTTATCTGAAGACGCGTTCAGCCAGCGCTGGCTGTCAACCCAGGAGAGCAATGCGCTGTTCCTGGCTGGACGTTCACTGCAAACCTTGTCAGGCGCGTGGCAGGCAACGACCACCCTCTCTGAACAGACCCAGAGCAGTGATAAAGCGCAGGTAGAAAACCTGAACGGCGACCAGCCTGGTGCCTTGCAGGTGACGAATACCGGCACGACGCCGCTGTGGGTACGACTGGACACTACTGGCTATCCGGAGTATGCGCCCCAGCCATCTTCTCACGTCTTGCAGATTGAACGTCATATCCTGTCGACAGACGGCAGCAGCAAGTCGCTCTCTTCACTTAAGAGCGGTGAGCTGGTTCTGGTGTGGCTGGAAGTGAAGGCAAGCCAGAACGTACCGGATGCGCTGGTGGTGGATCTGCTCCCGGCAGGTCTGGAGCTGGAAAACCAGAATCTGGCGAGCAGCAGCGCCAGCTTGCAGGACAGCGGCAGTGAAGTGCAAAACCTGCTGAATCAGATGCAACAGTCTGATATTCAGCACATGGAATTCCGCGACGATCGCTTTGTGGCCGCCGTGCCGGTCAATGAAGGTCAGCCGGTCACGCTGGTTTACCTGGCCCGTGCCGTTACGCCGGGAACCTACCAGGTGCCTGTTCCTATGGTCGAGTCCATGTATGTTCCGCAGTGGCGGGCAACGGGGGCGGCCAGTGGCCCGCTGATCGTTGTTCCGTAAGATGCAGATAGCACGCCTGATTCGCTCCCGCTGGCTGTGGCTTGCGGGAGCGCTTCTCTTTTTAGGGGGGCTGATTGTCGCCGCTGACCGCGTGTGGCCGTTGCCCCTGAAAGAGGTCAACCCTGCGCGAGTGGTGGTGGATGAGCAGGGTGTTCCGTTGTGGCGTTTTGCCGACAGCGAAGGCATCTGGCGCTATCCGGTTACCATTGAAGAGGTTTCCCCACGCTATCTTGAGGCGCTGATCCAGTATGAAGATCGCTGGTTCTGGGATCACCCTGGCGTCAATCCGCTTTCTGTACTGCGTGCCGCCTGGCAGGATCTCACCGCCGGGAGAGTGGTTTCTGGCGGGAGCACGCTTACCATGCAGGTGGCACGTCTTCTGGATCCGCATCCGCGTACCTTTGGCGGTAAAATTCGTCAGCTGTGGCGGGCGATGCAGCTGGAGTGGCATCTCTCCAAGCGTGAAATCCTGACGCTGTATCTCAACCGTGCCCCGTTTGGCGGCACGTTGCAGGGCGTGGGCGCGGCAAGCTGGACTTACCTTGGCAAACCGCCGTCTCAGCTGAGCTATTCCGACGCGGCGCTGCTGGCAGTGCTGCCGCAGGCACCCAGCCGTCTGCGCCCGGATCGCTGGCCGGAACGTGCCGAAGCGGCGCGGAACAAAGTGCTCGACCGTATGCTGACTCAGGGTGTCTGGTCTGAGAAGCAGGTGAAAGAGTCCCGTGAAGAGCCGGTCTGGCTGGCTCCCCGGCAGATGCCGCAGCTGGCGCCGCTCTTTTCCCGCATGATGCTGAGTAAAAGTCGTGACACAAAAATAGTCACCACGCTGGATGCAGCTTTGCAACGACAGCTTGAAGAGCTGGCAATGAACTGGAAATCACGCCTGCCTGCCCGCAGTTCGCTGGCGATGATCGTCGTGGATCATACATCCATGAAAGTGCGTGGCTGGGTAGGCTCGGTAGATATCAATGATGACAGCCGTTTCAGCCACGTGGATATGGTCAATGCGATCCGATCGCCGGGATCGGTCCTCAAGCCATTCATCTATGGCATGGCGCTGGACGATGGTCTGATCCATCCCGCTTCGTTATTACAGGATGTGCCAAGAAAAACGGGGGATTATCGTCCCGGCAACTTTGACAGCGGCTTCCATGGGCCGGTCAGTATGAGCGAAGCCCTGGTGCGTTCCCTCAACCTGCCTGCGGTGCAGGTTCTGGAAGCGTACGGCCCAAAACGTTTTGCCGGAATGCTGAGCAACGCGGGATTACCGCTCATTCTGCCTGCGGGGGCACAGCCCAACCTCTCTCTGATCCTGGGGGGCGCAGGCGCACGCCTGGCTGATATCGCTGCCGCCTATAGCGCCTTTGCGCGTCAGGGTAAGGCGGGCCGGCTGCGTTTACAGCCGGGCGATCCGCTGATCGAACGTCCGCTGCTGTCGCAGGGGGCGGCGTGGATCATTCGACGCATTCTCGCTAATGAAGCACAGCCCCTGCCGGACAGTGCGTTGCCCCAGGTTGCGCCGCTGGCGTGGAAAACGGGCACCAGCTATGGCTACCGGGATGCCTGGGCCATCGGCCTGAATGCCCGGTATGTCATTGGAATCTGGACCGGACGCCCGGACGGCACGCCCGTTGCCGGGCAGTTTGGTTTCGCCAGCGCGGTACCGCTCCTGAATCAGGTCAATAACATGCTTCAGTCCCGCTCGATGGTGGATGAAGCGCGCCTGCCGCGCGATCCGCGTCCTGCAAGCGTAGGACGGGGCGTGATTTGCTGGCCGGGGGGCCAGTCCCTGCCTGAAGGGAGCGAAAACTGTCGGCGTCGGCTGTCAACCTGGCTGCTGGAAGGCAGTGAACCGCCTACGCTGTTGCTGCCGGAACAGGAAGGTATTCGCGGGATCCGTTTCCCGGTCTGGCTGGATAAAGAAGGCAAACGCGTTGCGGCGGATTGTCCTGATGCGACAGAGAAAGTGCTGGATGTCTGGCCGCTACCGCTGGAGCCCTGGCTGCCTGCTGCTGAAAAACGGGCTGCTCGTCTTCCCGCCCGTTCAGCTATTTGCCCTCCGCTGGATAACCATAATGCGGCGCCGATGATGTTGTCAGGCGTCAGAGAAGGGGCGGTAATTAAACGTCTTCCGGGTGAGAAAAATATGACCCTTAACGTTTCAACCAGCGGCGGGGAGGGACAACGATGGTGGTTTTTGAATGGCGAACCGCTGGACGGGCATCAGAAGAATTATTCACTGCAATTATATTTGCCGGGTAAATATCAATTAATTGTATTAGATGAAACAGGACAAACGGCGACAGTGAATTTTGTATTAGATCGCTAAGTATTACCCCTCAAGAGTTAGCTTGATAATTATCAATATTCGTTCCTGAAAAAAAACGAGAATGCGTTTTTATTTGAAGGAACGAGCAATGAAAAAAAATAAACATCAGGGAGAAGGGCTTATTCCCGCCATATCCCGGCGTCAGTTTATTCAGGCAGGGTCGGCGCTCGCCGCCCTGCCGTTTGTCGTCAAAACCGGCAAAGTACAGGCACAGGGCGCGGCGGTTTCAGACGCTACGCCTGAAGAAAAAGTGGTGCAAACCTGTAGTACGTTTGACTGCGGCGGGAAGTGTGATATTCGTGCTCACGTCAGTGATGGCGTTGTGACCCGAATTTCAACGCGTCCGGATAACGCGCTGGATCCGCAGATGCCAGTAATGCGCGCCTGCGTTCGTGGTCGGGCTTATCGGAAATTTGTTTATCACCCCGATCGACTGAAATATCCAATGAAACGTGTAGGTAAACGTGGCGAAGGAAAATTTGAGCGTATTACCTGGGATGAAGCCACTACCCTTATTGCGAATCAATTAAAAACTATTACGCAAAAATACGGTGCTGCGTCACGCTATGTTCATGTGGGCACCGCGGTGTCCGGCGGGACCTTTTCCGGCGATAAAATGGTTCGTCGTCTGCTCAACTTAACCGGCGGCTATCTCGAAAGCTATCACTCGGTCAGTATGGGTAACACGGCGGCGGCAACGCCGTATACCTATGGCACCGCCGCCAGCGGCAGCTCTCTGGACACGCTGCTGGACACCAAACTGGTCATTCTCTGGGGGCATAACCCGACGGAAACCATCTTCGGGCACAGCAACCACTTCTACCAGAAGATGAAGCAAAACGGCACGCGCTTCATTGTTGTCGACCCACGCTATTCCGATACGGTTTCCTCCCTTGCCGATCAGTGGATCCCATTGCTTCCTGCCACGGACAACGCCCTGATGGACGCGATGATGTATGTGATCGTCACGGAGAATCTGCACGATCGCGACTTTATTCAGCGCTACACCCTTGGCTTTGACGAAGACGCCATGCCAGAGGGCGTTCCGGCCAATGAATCCCTGATGGCTTACCTGAGCGGTGCAAAGGATGGCGTGGCGAAAACGCCCGAGTGGGCAGAGAAAATCACCCACGTGCCTGCACAAACTATTCGTCAGCTGGCGCGCGACTACGCAACCACCAAGCCCGCCGCGCTGATTCAGGGCTGGGGACCGCAGCGTCATAACTGCGGCGAGCGCACCGCGCGAGGCTCGACAATACTGGCCACGCTAACGGGTAACGTCGGGGTGAAAGGCGGCTGGGCAGCAGGCTATGGCGGCTGCGCAAACCGCAAATTTGCGGCCGGGCCAGAGATGCCGGACAACCCGGTCAACGCCAAAATTTCGGTCATGAACTGGGTGCAGGCCGCGGATGATGCTTCTAAGGTAACCGCGGAAGATGGCCTGAAAGACGCTGAGAAGCTGGACAGCAATATCCGCATCCTGTTCTCGCTGGCGGGCAATTATCTGGCTAACCAGAACCCGGACCTTCATCAGGCAACCCGTGTCCTGGAAGACGAGTCGAAAATCGAGTTTATCGTCGCAAGCGATCTGTTTATGACGCCGAGCGCCAGATACGCCGACCTGCTTTTGCCGGAAACCAGCTTCATGGAACGCTGGAATATCGGCGAAACCTGGGGCACGGCAAGCTATCTGATCCTGTCAGAAAAGCTGATTGAACCTGAATTTGAACGCCGTTCAGACTACGACTGGCTGCGGGAGGTCGCTGCTAAGCTTGGCGTCGAGCCAGCGTTCAGCGAGGGCCGTGACGAAAAAGCGTGGATTGAGCACATCTGGGAGCAGACGCGGCTGTCCATGCCGGATGAAAACCTGCCGGACTTCGCGACGCTACAGAAGACGCGTCAGCATCTTTTCAAAAGCGCGCCGTACGTTGCCTTTGAAGACAACATTCGCGATCCGCAGAATCATCCGTTCCCGACGCCGTCCGGTAAAATTGAGATTTTCTCGAAGCGTCTGTACGACATGCAGCACCCGGAAATTCCGGCGCTGTCGCACTACGTGCCTGCCCATGAAGGGCCGGAAGACGAGCTGGCGAAAACCTTCCCGCTCCAGCTGATCACCTGGAAAGGAAAAAACCGCGCTAACTCCACCCAGTACGCCAACCCGTGGTTAATTGAGGCGCAGCAGCAAAAGCTGTGGATCAACCCGCAGGATGCGCAAAAGCGCGGCATTGCGCAGGGGGATACCGTGCGTATTCATAACGCGCGCGGCATTTGCGAGATCCCGGCGGAGGTCACGCCGCGCATCATTCCAGGCGTGGTGGCCATGCAGGCAGGCGCCTGGTGGCAGCCGGACGAGCAGGGTATCGATAAAGGCGGCTGCGCGAACGTGCTCAGTTCCGCCCGTATTACCGCGCTTGCGAAAGGGAATTCCCATCAAACCATGCTGGTGGAGGTAGCTAAAGCATGAGTCAGTTTAAACATTACGCGCCGGTGAGCGACAAACAGCTGGGTTTTTATATCGACTCTTCTCGCTGCTCGGGCTGCAAGGCATGCCAGGTGGCGTGCAAAGATAAAAACAACCTTGAGGTCGGACGTCGTTTCCGTCGCGTTTATGAAGTCAACGGCGGGAGTTTTATCCCGACCGGGCAGGGCGGCGTCAGCAACAACGTTTTTGCCTACACGCTCTCTATTTCCTGTAACCACTGCGCAGACCCTGTCTGCACCAAAAACTGTCCAACCACCGCGATGCATAAGCGTCCGGGGGACGGCATTGTGCGCGTTGATACTGATAAGTGCGTCGGCTGCGGCTACTGCGCATGGTCTTGCCCTTACGGCGCGCCACAGCTCAACGAGCAGACCGGGCAGATGTCCAAATGTGATTTCTGCGTGGATCTCCAGGCGAAGGGAGAGCAGCCCGTCTGTGTGGCAACCTGTCCACTTGAAGCGATTAAATTCGGGCCGATTGATGAACTGCGGGCGAAGTATGGTGCGGTCTGTGATGTGAAAGGCTTGCCTGATTCCTCCATCACCAAACCAAACCTGGTGATCAAAGCGCATCAGGGCGCAGAGAAAGAGGGGAAACGTCATGCATGAGTTACCGCTGCTGATTTTTACGCTGTTCCTGCAAGGATCGGTTGGCGTTACGCTGTGGCTGGCGTTCGGAAGCACGCAACGCAGCGCGCTGCTGCCGGCAGCCGGAGCGTTTGTGCTGGCGAGCCTGGGGCTGCTCGCCTCCGCGCTGCACATGGGCTATCCGCTTAATGCTCTTAACGCGCTGCGCCACGTATCCAGCTCCTGGCTGAGTCGTGAGATTATCTTTGCCAGTCTTTATCTTGCGGCACTTGGCTTCGCAACGCTGCTGATGTTTGTCAAAAAGCCAGGCTGGAAGCCACTGTTGGTTGTGGCAGGTCTGGTTGGTTTAGTCGATGTGTTCTGCATGGCGCAGATCTACATGCACGCATCCGTGGTGACATGGCAGCACGTTAACACGCTGGTGCTGTTTTTCGGTTCGGTGGGGATTATCGGTTCAGCCTGCATGGCCGTTGGGACGCGTTCCCAGACTACCGTGCGTGCGGCGGTTGTCATTATCACGCTCCTGGTGCTTGTGCGTCTGGTGATGCAGCCCGTCTGGCTGGCAGATATTACGGCTTTGGACAACACCGTGGTGACGTTCCCTCACGCACCGCTACAGATGCTGGAGCAACTTCGAACCGTGCATCTGCTGAGCTGGTGCGTATCCGTTGCGGGTATGCTGTGCTTTGCTGCGGGCGGTCTGAAAGCGGCGCGATCTCCCATGCTGCTGGGAAGCGCATTGCTGATTGTCGGTGAGCTGATGCTGCGCTTCGTTTTCTTCAGTATTGGCTGATGGGCGGATTGACCTTTGCCCCGGCGATGGACGTGACGCATGCGTGCGTCCGTCGCCGTTTTCGCCACGCTTCCTGCCTCGCCTGCGCGGACGTCTGTCCTGTGCAGGCTTTTTCTTTTACCGACTCAGGCGTCACGGTTGATGACAGCCGCTGTATTGAATGCGGTGACTGCCTGTTCGTCTGCCCTGCTGAGGCCATCACCGGCATCACGCCGCGAAAACGCTTTCTGTGTGGCGATACGCTTGTTGGGCCGTTTACTGACCGTGCGCCAGGGGTGAATGAGCTTCTGCTGTGGCACGCGCAGCACCACGTTCGTTTTATCAGTATCGACGCGGAGCAGAATCCTGACTGGTTGCTGGCGATTGCCCGGCTGAATCTGGCGCTTCGTCGACGCGGTGAAGCGGCGTGGGCGTTTAAACATATACCCGTCAACGAGGTTAATACCGCCCGGCGTGCGCTGATGCACGTTCCCCGTGAGGATGTCCGGGCCTGTAGCGTCGTGCCCGGTCAGCGTGAACTGCGCAGGGCGTTTTCTACGTTTAGCGAGGCAGAGATAACTCTCGATGCCGAATCCTGCGTACTGTGCGGCGCGTGCTGGCGAAGTTGTACGGAAAACGCGATTCAGTTTGAGAACGCTGAACTGATCGTGGAAACCGGACGCTGTACGGGGTGCGGCGGCTGCGAAGCAGTATGCCAGCATGCGGCGATAAACGTGACGCAAACAGACGGGGTAGGGAAAAGCGTGGCCATACCGGCATATGAAGCCGTTTGCCTGACGTGCCACCGTCATTTCTGGTCATTTACGTCTGATGAAAAGCAGTGTCCGCTCTGTTTTCATCATCAACACGGTATGCGAAATACGAGCTGTTGCTAATCTTCGTCTCATTTTAAAAAAATGTTATGCATAACCATAGGCAATGGCGCTATTGCTCTTTATAATCCGCGCCACACCATACTCAGGTATGCAAAAACAACAGAACATTTTACAGAGGTTATCAATGGCTATTGAACGTACTTTTTCCATCATCAAACCAAACGCGGTGGCAAAAAACGTTATTGGCAGCATCTTCGCTCGCTTTGAATCAGCAGGGTTTAAGATCGTTGGCACCAAAATGCTGCACCTGACCGTTGAGCAGGCTCGCGGTTTCTACGCTGAGCACGAAGGTCGCCCATTCTTTGATGGTCTGGTCGAGTTCATGACCTCTGGCCCAATCGTGGTATCCGTACTGGAAGGCGAAAACGCGGTACAGCGTCACCGCGATCTGCTGGGTGCAACCAACCCGGACAACGCGCTGGCAGGTACTCTGCGCGCCGACTATGCAGACAGCTTCACCGAGAACGGCACCCACGGTTCCGACTCTGTTGAATCTGCTGCGCGCGAAATCGCGTTCTTCTTCGCTGAAGGCGAAGTGTGCCCGCGCACTCGCTAATAATTTCGTAAATGCCGCGTGCAAACGTGGCATCCCTGCGCCAGACTTTGTACAATGCAACGCCCCGGACGAGCAGACTGCTTACCGGGGCGTTTCTTTTCAACCCACCAAGGGCCACAACGTGTAACAACGAGGCCGGAAAAAATTATGTCTGAATTAGTGAATACCTCCGAAGTCGCCATTCCTGCGGTTCCCAATAAAAATGGAAAAATTAACCTGCTGGACCTGAACCGTCAGCAGATGCGCGAGTTCTTTAAAGAGATGGGCGAGAAGCCATTTCGTGCCGATCAGGTCATGAAATGGATGTACCACTATTGCAGCGACAACTTTGATGACATGACGGACATCAACAAAGTGCTGCGCAATAAGCTTAAAGAAGTGGCGGAAATCCGCGCACCGGAAGTGGTGGAAGAGCAGCGCTCTTCAGATGGCACCATCAAGTGGGCCATTGCCGTTGGCGATCAGCGCGTTGAAACCGTGTATATCCCGGAAGACGATCGCGCCACGCTGTGCGTCTCTTCTCAGGTGGGCTGTGCGCTGGAGTGCAAATTCTGCTCTACGGCGCAGCAGGGCTTTAACCGTAACCTGCGCGTGTCGGAAATCATTGGCCAGGTCTGGCGTGCCGCGAAAATCGTGGGCGCGGCGAAAGTCACCGGTACACGTCCAATCACCAACGTGGTGATGATGGGGATGGGTGAACCGCTGCTCAACCTGACCAACGTCGTTCCGGCGATGGAAATTATGCTCGACGATTTCGGTTTTGGTCTGTCCAAGCGCCGCGTTACGCTCTCTACTTCCGGCGTTGTGCCTGCGCTGGACAAACTGGGCGACATGATTGACGTTGCGCTGGCCATCTCCCTTCACGCGCCAAACGACGCCATCCGTGACGAAATTGTGCCGATCAACAAAAAGTACAATATCGAAACCTTCCTGGCTGGCGTGCGCCGTTACCTGGAGAAATCCAATGCCAACCAGGGCCGCGTGACCATTGAATACGTGATGCTGGATCATGTTAACGACGGTACCGAACATGCACATGAGCTGGCTGAACTGCTGAAAGATACGCCATGTAAGATCAACCTGATCCCATGGAACCCGTTCCCGG
The DNA here is from genome assembly GCF_015159675.1 of Enterobacter cloacae complex sp. S2. Taxonomy (NCBI): domain Bacteria; kingdom Pseudomonadati; phylum Pseudomonadota; class Gammaproteobacteria; order Enterobacterales; family Enterobacteriaceae; genus Enterobacter; species Enterobacter cloacae complex sp. S2. The sequence goes on along the minus strand of NZ_JADDTS010000002.1, from coordinate 320,002 downwards.
GCGCGCCGTATGGCCGTAGCTCGAACAGCCGTATCGATCGCTTCTCAAAAGTGCTGATGGAGTATGGTTTCACCACCATCGTTCGTAAAACGCGTGGCGATGATATCGACGCAGCCTGTGGTCAGCTGGCGGGTGACGTTATTGACCGTACCAAACGTACGCTGCGTAAGCGCATGCAGGGTGAGTCAATCGCGGTCAAAACCGTTTGATTATTATGCAGACACGGCGCGTTTTTTGCGCCGTGAAGCATTAATTTACTGAATATTCAGTCACAATCCTTATGACTGATTAATAATTACGGTGCGTTTCATACGACTTTCGGGCAGTATGTAACGACGTAACAACAGTTTAGCGTGAAGGCCTGCCAGCGCTGTCATCTGCGGCCCGACAGTCTTATACTGTTTGTTCCAGGTTAACTGACCTAAAGTTTCGCGGTGCGGGTGGCATTGTGACTCACCGGCACCTGAACCCTTATTTTCACGTACCAGTAGTTGTAGCGAATGAATACTGAAGCCACTCACGATCAAAATGCAGCACTCTCCACTGGCGTTCGTCTTCGCAACGCCCGTGAACAACTCGGACTCAGCCAGCAAGCCGTTGCAGAACGCCTGTGCCTGAAGGTTTCCACCGTTCGCGATATTGAAGAAGATAAGGCACCCGCCGATCTGGCTTCAACATTTCTGCGCGGTTATATCCGTTCTTACGCCAAACTGGTTCATATCCCTGAAGACGAATTACTGCCGATGATGGAGAAGCAGGCGCCTGTGCGTGCGGCAAAAGTTGCGCCGATGCAGAGCTTCTCTCTGGGTAAACGTCGTAAAAAACGCGATGGCTGGCTGATGAGCTTTACCTGGCTGGTCCTGTTCGTGGTTGTCGGCCTGACGGGCGCATGGTGGTGGCAAAACCACAAAGCGCAGCAGGAAGAGATCACGACGATGGCCGATCAGTCCTCCGCTGAGCTCAATCAGTCTGGTAATAACGGCGCGCAAAGCGTGCCGCTGAGCACCGAAGGAGCAGCGACCTCCAGCGAACCTCAGGCGGCAGCAAGCAGCACGCCTGCAACCGAGCCAGCGACGACGCCAGAAGCGACGGCGAATACCGCACCAGCCACCCAGGCCCAGGATCAAAACGCGGTCGTATCACCTTCACAGGCCAATGTTGATACCGCCCCTGCGGCAACGGCACCGGCAGATAACACCGCGGCCTCACTGCCAACTGACCCGGCGGGTACGGCGGCACCTGCCGTTGACCCGAATGCGCTGGTGATGAATTTCACGGCGGATTGCTGGCTGGAAGTGACTGATGCGACAGGTAAAAAGCTGTTCAGCGGCCTGCAACGTAAAGATGGCATGTTAAATCTAACGGGCCAGGCACCTTACAAGCTTAAAATCGGCGCACCGGCAGCGGTACAGATCCAGTATCAAGGAAAACCTGTCGATCTGAGCCGCTTTATCAGAACTAACCAGGTTGCGCGTCTTACCGTTAATACCGAACAATCAGCAGCACAGTAACAGACGGGCAATGCGGGAGATTTTACATGCATAACCAGGCTCCTATTCAACGTAGAAAATCGAAACGGATTTACGTTGGGAACGTGCCAGTCGGCGATGGGGCGCCTATCGCCGTCCAGTCGATGACCAATACGCGTACTACGGATGTAGAAGCGACGGTCAATCAAATCAAAGCATTAGAACGCGTAGGCGCGGACATTGTTCGCGTCTCTGTACCGACCATGGATGCCGCCGAGGCGTTCAAACTGATCAAGCAGCAGGTGAGCGTTCCGCTGGTTGCCGATATTCACTTCGATTACCGTATCGCGCTGAAAGTCGCTGAATATGGTGTCGATTGCCTGCGTATTAACCCAGGCAACATCGGCAACGAAGAGCGCATTCGCATGGTGGTTGACTGCGCCCGCGACAAAAACATTCCAATCCGTATCGGCGTGAACGCTGGCTCTCTGGAAAAAGATCTCCAGGAAAAGTACGGTGAGCCGACGCCGCAGGCGCTGCTCGAATCCGCAATGCGTCACGTCGATCATCTGGATCGCCTTAACTTCGATCAGTTTAAAGTGAGCGTGAAAGCGTCTGACGTCTTCCTGGCCGTTGAATCGTATCGTCTGCTGGCAAAACAGATCGATCAGCCGCTCCACCTTGGGATCACCGAGGCGGGCGGTCTGCGCAGCGGTTCGGTAAAATCGGCGATTGGTCTCGGCCTGCTGCTCTCTGAAGGCATCGGCGACACGTTACGCGTCTCCCTGGCCGCCGATCCGGTGGAAGAGATCAAAGTCGGTTTCGACATCCTGAAATCACTGCGTATCCGCGCGCGTGGGATCAACTTCATTGCCTGCCCAACCTGTTCACGTCAGGAGTTTGACGTGATCGGCACCGTGAATGCTCTGGAGCAGCGCCTGGAAGACATCATTACCCCGATGGACGTTTCCATCATCGGCTGCGTGGTGAACGGTCCGGGTGAAGCGCTGGTGTCCACGCTGGGCGTTACCGGCGGTAACAAGAAAAGTGGTCTCTATGAAGATGGCGTTCGTAAAGATCGTCTGGATAATAGTGATATGATCGACCAGCTCGAAGCCCGGATTCGCGCGAAAGCGACGATGATGGACGAAGCGAAGCGCATCAGCGTTCAGCAGGTTGAAAAATAACGTGATGGGAAGCAGGCTGCTTCCCATGTATGATTGAACCCATTCTTTGGGTTCTTTTTTGTATATAGAAAGAGAATAAACGTGGCAAAAAACATTCAAGCCATCCGCGGCATGAACGATTATCTGCCTGGCGAAACCGCCATCTGGCAGCGCATTGAAGGCACACTGAAGCAGGTGCTCGGCAGCTACGGTTACAGCGAAATTCGTTTGCCGATTGTAGAGCAGACCCCGTTATTCAAACGCGCGATCGGCGAAGTAACCGACGTGGTTGAAAAAGAGATGTACACCTTTGAGGACCGCAACGGCGACAGCCTGACCCTGCGTCCTGAGGGGACGGCGGGTTGCGTACGCGCCGGCATCGAACATGGTCTCCTGTACAATCAGGAGCAGCGCCTGTGGTATATCGGCCCGATGTTCCGCCACGAACGTCCGCAAAAAGGCCGCTACCGTCAGTTCAACCAGCTTGGCGTGGAAGTGTTTGGTCTGCAAGGACCAGATATCGATGCTGAACTGATTATGCTGACTGCCCGCTGGTGGCGTGCGCTCGGTATTTCTCAGCACGTGTCCCTGGAGCTGAACTCTATCGGTTCTCTGGAAGCGCGTGCGAACTACCGCGATGCGCTGGTGGCGTTCCTGGAACAGCACAAAGAGAAGCTTGACGAAGACTGTAAGCGTCGTATGTACAGCAACCCGCTGCGCGTACTCGATTCCAAAAATCCTGACGTACAGGCGCTGCTGAACGATGCGCCAGCGCTGGGTGACTACCTGGATGAGGATTCCCGCGAACACTTTGCTGGCCTGTGCAAACTGCTTGAAGCGGCGGGCATTGCTTATACCGTTAACCAGCGTCTGGTGCGCGGTCTGGACTACTACAACCGCACCGTATTTGAGTGGGTCACCACCAGCCTCGGTTCGCAGGGCACCGTCTGTGCCGGCGGTCGTTATGACGGTCTGGTCGAACAACTGGGTGGTCGCGCAGCACCGGCTGTAGGCTTCGCGATGGGCCTTGAGCGACTTGTTTTGCTGGTTCAGGCAGTTAATCCGGAATTTAAAGCCGATCCTGTTGTCGATATATACCTGGTGGCCTCAGGTGCGGATACGCAGTCTGCGGCGATGCAGCTTGCCGAACGCGTGCGCGATGCGCTGCCGGACGTTAAGCTGATGACCAACCACGGCGGCGGCAACTTTAAAAAACAGTTTGCTCGTGCCGATAAGTGGGGCGCAAGTATCGCACTGGTGCTGGGTGAGTCCGAAGTGGCCAACGGCGAAGTGGTGGTTAAAGACCTGCGCTCTGGTGAGCAAACTACGGTAACGCAGGATGGCGTTGCGGCGCACTTGCGCACTCTATTGGGCTAAGGAGAAGGGCTGCGTGGAAATTTACGAGAACGAACACGACCAGGTTGATGCGGTTAAGCGCTTCTTTGCTGAAAACGGCAAGGCACTGGTTGTAGGGGTTATTTTAGGTGTTGGTGCGCTGGTAGGCTGGCGTTACTGGAACAATCATCAGGCTGACTCTGCTCGCGGTTCGTCCCTGAACTACGAAAATACCGTTAGCGCAATCCGTGCCGATCAGCCGCAAACGCTGACGGCTGCGGAGAAATTTGCCGCTGACAACAAAAACACCTACGGCGCGCTGGCTGCGCTGGAAGTGGCTCAGCAGTATGTTGATAAGAACGAACTGGACAAAGCCGCTGCGCAACTGTCTCAGGGGCTTGCTGCTGCCAGTGACGAAAATCTGAAAGCGGTGATCAATCTGCGTCTGGCGCGTATCCAGGTTCAGCAGAAAAAAGCCGACGACGCGCTGAAAACGCTTGATACCATCAAAGGCGAAGGCTTTGCCGCTATTGTTGCCGATCTTCGCGGTGAAGCACTGCTGAGTAAAGGTGATAAAGCGGGCGCGCGTAAAGCGTGGCAAGCTGGCGTGGATAGTAAAGCTTCACCTGCGCTGAGCGAAATGATGCAGATGAAAATAAATAATTTGTCCGTCTGAGAGGGACCCAATGCAATTGCGTAAATTACTTCTGCCAGGACTGCTTTCTGTTACGTTATTGAGTGGTTGTTCACTGTTCAGTGGCGAAGAAGACGTTGTTAAAATGTCCCCGCTGCCGACGGTTGAAAACCAGTTCACCCCATCCACCGCCTGGGACACCTCCGTGGGAGATGGTATTGGCGATTTTTATTCCAACCTGCACCCGGCATTTGCTGACGGCGTTGTCTATGCGGCCGATCGCAAAGGCACCGTTAAAGCGCTGAACGCTGATGACGGAAAAGAAGTGTGGTCCATTAACCTGGCGGAAAAAGACGGCTGGTTCTCCCGTAAACCTGCACTGCTTTCTGGCGGCCTGACCGTTGCTGGCGGTCACGTGTATGTGGGCAGCGAAAAAGCGCAGGTTTACGCGCTGAATGCCAGCGACGGTTCGGTTGCATGGCAGACCACCGTTGCCGGTGAATCCTTGTCGCGTCCGGTTGTCAGCGACGGCCTGGTGCTGATCCATACCAGCAACGGCCAGTTGCAGGCGCTGAACGAAGCCGATGGTCTGGTAAAATGGACGGTTAACCTGGATATGCCAGCGCTGTCTCTGCGTGGCGAATCTGCTCCGGCGACCGCCTTTGGCGCCGCCATTGTGGGCGGTGACAACGGCCGTGTCAGCGCGGTACTGATGCAGCAGGGCCAGATGATCTGGCAGCAGCGTATTTCCCAGGCGACCGGTTCAACTGAAATTGACCGTCTGAGTGACGTGGACACCACGCCAGTTATCGTCGACGGTGTGGTTTACGCGCTGGCATACAACGGCAACCTGACGGCGCTGGACCTGCGTAGCGGCCAGATCATGTGGAAACGTGAGCTGGGTTCCGTGAACGATTTCATCGTCGACGGCAACCGTATTTATATGGTGGATCAGAACGACCGTCTGCTGGCGCTGAGCACCGAAGGTGGCGTGACGCTGTGGACGCAGAGCGATCTGCTGCACCGTCTGCTGACCGCACCGGCACTGTATAACGGCAGCCTGGTGGTGGGCGACAGCGAAGGCTATATGCACTGGATCGATCCAGAGAATGGTCGCTTCGTGGCACAGCAGAAAGTGGATAGCTCAGGCTTCCTGACGGAGCCCGTTGTGGCTGACGGCAAACTGCTGATTCAGGCAAAAGACGGCACGCTGTACGCGATCACGCGTTAATTACACGGCGGTTGTAGTATACTAAACGGCTCCTGTTCACTCAGGAGCCGTTTTGACATTTTTAAAAACGCTGCGAAAGCGACGTTATTTTGAATTTTATGAGGCTTCAAACATGGTACCTGTGGTCGCGCTTGTCGGGCGCCCTAACGTTGGAAAATCCACTCTTTTTAACCGTTTAACACGCACCCGTGATGCGCTGGTTGCGGATTTCCCGGGGCTGACGCGTGACCGTAAGTACGGTCGTGCAGAGGTGGAAGGACGCGAGTTCATCTGTATCGATACCGGGGGTATTGACGGTACGGAAGACGGCGTAGAAACCCGCATGGCAGAGCAATCTCTGCTGGCTATCGAAGAAGCGGATGTGGTTCTGTTTATGGTGGATGCTCGCGCTGGCCTGATGCCCGCGGATTCTGCTATTGCTAAACATCTGCGTTCACGCGAAAAGCCTACCTTCCTGGTGGCGAACAAAACTGACGGCATCGATGCCGATCAGGCTGTTGCGGATTTCTGGTCTTTAGGCCTGGGCGATATTTATCCTATCGCGGCCTCGCATGGTCGTGGCGTCACCAGCCTGCTGGAAACCGTTCTGCTGCCGTGGGTGGATGAAGTGAACCCGCCGGAAGAGGTGGACGAGGACGCTGAATACTGGGCGCAGTTTGAAGCCGGAGAGGAAGGCGAGGAAGAGCCGGAAGACGACTTCAACCCGCAGGATCTGCCTATCAAGCTGGCTATCGTGGGTCGCCCAAACGTAGGTAAGTCTACGCTTACTAACCGTATTCTCGGTGAAGAGCGCGTGGTGGTTTACGACATGCCAGGCACAACGCGTGACAGCATTTACATTCCAATGCAGCGCGATGAACGTGAGTACGTACTTATCGACACCGCAGGGGTGCGTAAGCGCGGGAAAATCACCGATGTGGTAGAAAAATTCTCGGTGATCAAAACCCTTCAGGCGATTGAAGACGCCAACGTGGTGCTGCTGGTCATCGACGCACGTGAAGGTATCTCCGATCAGGATCTCTCTCTGCTTGGCTTTATCCTCAATAGTGGGCGCTCACTGGTTATCGTCGTCAACAAGTGGGACGGCCTGAGCAATGAAGTGCGCGAGCAGGTGAAAGAGACGCTGGACTTCCGTCTGGGCTTTATCGACTTTGCCCGCGTTCACTTCATCTCTGCCCTGCACGGGAGTGGTGTTGGCAACCTGTTCGAATCCGTTCGTGAAGCCTATGACAGCTCTACCCGCCGTCAGAGCACGGCGATGCTGACCCGTATCATGAACATGGCTGCTGAAGACCACCAGCCGCCGCTGGTGCGCGGTCGTCGCGTGAAGCTGAAATATGCTCACGCCGGGGGGTATAACCCGCCTATCGTGGTGATCCACGGTAACCAGGTGAAGGATCTGCCGGACTCCTACAAACGCTACCTGATGAACTACTTCCGCAAGTCGCTGGACGTGATGGGTACGCCTATCCGTATTCAGTTCAAGGAAGGGGAGAACCCGTTTGCGAATAAACGCAACACCCTGACGCCGAACCAGATGCGTAAGCGTAAGCGTTTGATTAAGCACATTAAGAAAAGCAAATAATTCTTACCGAACTCACTAAAACCCGCGCCTGTCGCGGGTTTTTTTCGCCCATTCAAAAGACCTGCCTTCCCTGTGTGATGTCAATCACTATTCGCTTTTAACCATGTTTATATCTAAGAAAGTAGACAATCATCGAATTTTCGTCTTAAAGTCCAGGGTTCGGTACTAGACAAAACTAGCGCCTGGTTATCAAATGGTTAACCAACATTTCGCCGCATGTAAAAAATCGATCGGATACGTAACCGTTCGGCGTACATGCTGGTGTTTACAAGCACGACACATACCTTTTCGGGAGAATTATGCAATCCTCTGTTAATCAAAAAGAGAGCCGAACCTTCTTCGGCCATCCTTATCCGCTCGGTTCGCTGTTCTTCACCGAGATGTGGGAGCGTTTTTCGTTTTACGGTATTCGCCCGCTACTGATTCTGTTTATGGCCGCCACCGTCTATGACGGCGGGATGGGCCTGGCGCGTGAAAACGCCTCGGCGATTGTCGGAATCTTTGCCGGCACCATGTACCTCGCTGCGCTGCCGGGCGGCTGGCTGGCGGATAACTGGCTCGGCCAGCAGCGGGCCGTCTGGTACGGTTCGATTTTGATTGCGCTCGGGCACCTGTCGATCGCCCTGTCGGCCATCATGGGCGACAACCTGTTCTTCATTGGCCTGATGTTTATCGTGCTCGGCTCCGGCCTGTTCAAGACCTGTATCTCGGTCATGGTGGGGACACTGTACAAAAAGGGCGATGCGCGTCGTGACGGCGGTTTCTCGCTGTTCTATATGGGCATCAACATGGGCTCGTTCATTGCCCCTCTGATTTCCGGCTGGCTGATTAAAACCCACGGCTGGCACTGGGGCTTTGGTATCGGTGGTATCGGGATGCTGGTCGCCCTGATTATCTTCCGCGTGTTTGCCGTTCCGGCCATGAAGCGCTACGACAGTGAAGTCGGTCTGGACTCCACCTGGAACAGTCCGGTAGTGAAACGTAACGGCGTGGGTGCCTGGCTGCTGGCGCTGGCTGTGGGTGTTGCAATCATCGTAACGTTGATTGCCCAGGGCGTGATTGTGATTAATCCGGTCGCGGTCGCCAGCGTGCTGGTGTATGTGATTGCCGCCTCCGTCGCGCTCTACTTCATCTATCTGTTCATCTTCGCCGGGCTGAATCGCAAAGAGCGCGCAAGGCTGCTGGTGTGCTTTATTCTGCTGGTCTCCGCCGCGTTCTTCTGGTCCGCGTTCGAGCAGAAGCCAACCTCCTTCAACCTGTTCGCCAACGACTACACTAACCGCATGATCGGTGATTTTGAGATCCCGGCGGTGTGGTTCCAGTCGATCAATGCCCTGTTCATCATTCTGCTGGCCCCGGTATTTAGCTGGGCATGGCCGAAGCTGGCGAGCAAAAACATTCGTCCGAGCAGCATCACCAAGTTCGTGATCGGCATTCTGTGCGCGGCGGCGGGCTTTGGCCTGATGATGCTGGCGGCGCAGAACGTGCTGAGCAACGGTGGGGCAGGGGTTTCTCCGTTCTGGCTGGTGGGCAGTATCCTGATGCTGACGCTCGGGGAACTGTGCCTGAGTCCGATTGGTCTTGCGACCATGACCCTGCTGGCGCCGGAGAGAATGCGCGGCCAGATGATGGGCCTGTGGTTCTGCGCCAGTGCGCTGGGTAACCTGGCTGCGGGGCTGATTGGTGGTCACGTGAAGGCCGACCAGCTGGATATGCTGCCAGACCTCTTTGCCCGTTGCTCCATTGCGCTGCTGATTTGTGCTGCGGTGCTGATCGTCCTCATTGTTCCGGTGCGCCGCATGCTGGAAAATGCGCAGACTAAACCGGCCGCTAACGCCTGATAAACCTCGACCTTGCCGGGGTGGCGTTATGCCCCGGCAATTGACTTAACGAGGTAAGAACATGCTGTTAGGGTTTGTTGGGCTTGGTGCTGTGGTTGAAACGGCTTACTTACCGGCAATACGAAATCTTTTTCCTGATACTCCGCGCTGTTTAGGTTTTGATATTCATCCCGAGAAGCAGCCTGAAGGGGTCACACGTTGCGCGTCGCTCGGTGAACTTCTTTCCCACCCGCTGGATACCCTGTTTATCACCACTTCCTCCCTGTACCACCTCGAGGTACTTGAGCAGGCGCTGGCCTCACCCGCGTCGCGTATTGTGGTAGAAAAACCGATTGTCGCCACGCAGCCCCAAATTGAAAAACTGAAAGCGCTGCTGGCTCAACCGGGAGCCGCCGACCGCGTGCTGGCGCTCGATCACTGGATGGCGCGTCTCGATAGCGTAAAGCAATCACTGGTCGCTCATGTTTCTGACATCGTCAAAATCGAAGGTTTTTTGCAGGAGCCAAGCGGGTATAACGCCGAAGGAGAGCCCATTGCGCTCAACTTCGCCACCGGCGAGCCAGACGCGCGAACGCTTCGCCATCCAGATGGTGTGATTCTGGATATCGGTACGCACGTGCTGGCGATGCTGCGTGAAACGGTGCGTTACCTGGACGGCAGTGACGATATGACGTTGCAGGTGGTGACAGCAAAAGACCGCCTGGGCCGCGAAATCGCAATGGGCGATCTGACCACGGCGGAAGGCGAGGCGCATTTGCAGGGAAGCATCAGCGGCGTGCCGGTGGACATCTGGCTTAACAAATACGCGGGGCCTGCGGGCGGGCAAAAGGGATTACGCTTCCATTTGCGCGACGGGCGCATCGTCAGCCACGACCGACGCGGCGCAGAAGATGTGCTGGAGCTGATTAAGGGTAAAGAAATTCAGCGCTGGCATATTCCCGGTACGATCTACGAGCATTGCCTTGCGGAGCATATTCTGGGGGCAAAAAGTCTCTTTGAACGGGATCCGCACCAGGTGAGCCGCACGACGCGCCGGAGGGTCGAGGAGGTGACGCTGCTGCTAACCTTACAGCAACAGTTGCGTGGCCCGCACTGAACGCGACGTGGTAAAATTATCGCAGACCTGAACGCTTTGAAGGAGTCACCATGACGATTACCTGCCCGGATTGCCAGACACCGCTGGAGCCCCTGAACGGGGTAGCGCACTGCGAAAGTTGTAATAAAGATATCGCGCTCGAAGCCCGCTGCCCGGAGTGTCATCAGCCACTCCAGGTACTAAAAGCCTGCGGTGCGGTGGACTATTTTTGCCAGAACGGCCACGGTCTTATCTCTAAAAAACGCGTGGAGTTTGTTCGGGCCGAAGGTTAATCGCACACGCAGCCTTCACCTTTCTGCCACAGTTCCACCAGCGACTCGGGTGCTTCCTGCTCGGGTACCAGCACGATGATATCGGCGTAGTGCGCCTGATTTTGGCCGGTCCAGATAATCTGGATGCGGAAATAGCGCTGGTCACCGCTGCCGGGGGAAGAGGCTTGCCCGGGCGGCTGGCCGCGCGGGAAAGCCTGCTCAAGAATGCTCACCAGGCGCTGGCGCTGGGCCTCATTAAGCGAGGAGAGCGCAATGGTGCGCTGGCCGCTCAGCTTAGGGATAAAGGCGACGCCGCCTTCCCGGGCCAGCTCAACCACGGCGTCATCCGTCAGTTCCGGAACCTGCATTACAGTACTCCCACCTGTTCCCAGGCTTGTTTAATGGCCGCCCCAACGTCGCTACCGGATCGTTTCTCGCCGTGCGCTATCGTCAGTTTTGCGAAAGCGTCAAAATCCGCATCCTGCGCCAGGTTGCGATCGCAAACCGTGTCGTACCAGGCATAACCCGCTTTTTCCCAGGCGTAGCCACCGATCGCCGTTGCGGCCAGGTAAAACGCGCGGTTGGGGATGCCGGAGTTAAGATGCACGCCGCCGTTATCCTCGCGCGTTTTGATGAAATCTTTCATGTGCGCGGGCTGCGGGTCTTTGCCGAGCAGCGGATCGTCGTAGGCGGTACCGGGTTCAGACATGGAACGTAGCCCTTTGCCGTTAATCCCCGCTGCCAGCAGCCCTTCACCAATCAGCCAGTCTGCTTTATCGGCGGTTTGCTTCAGATGATACTGCTTCACCAGCGAGCCAAACACGTCGGATAACGACTCGTTCAGCGCGCCCGACTGTTCAAAATAGATCAGCCCGGCTTCGGTCTCGGTCACGCCGTGGCTCAGCTCATGCGCCACCACGTCGATGGCAATGGTGAAGCGGTTGAAGATTTCTCCGTCACCGTCGCCAAAGACCATCTGCTGGCCGTTCCAGAAGGCGTTCTGATATTCCCGACCATAATGCACGGTGCCGGTGAGGATCAGTCCTTTGTTATCGAGTGAATCGCGCTGATATTCTTTCCAGAAGAAATCATGGGTGATACCCAGATAATCGTACGCTTCATCCACCGCCACATCGCCGTTGGAGGGCTGGCCTTCATAGCGCACCTGGGTACCCGGCAGCTCCTGGGTCTGTTTCGCATCGTAGATGTCACGCTCAAGCTGACCGGCTTTATTCACATGCGGCGCGGCGGGTTTGCCCGGCATATGGGCCATCAGCGTCTGGACGTGGGTTAAGGTCTGACGGGCGCAGCGCTGCTGCGGCTCAGAACCGCTTTCGATAATACGGCGAAGAATATACGGAGGGATGACGCTATGAAAATGGGGCATGCTGCTCTCCTTATTAAAAAAGGCAATAGCAGCAGTATAGTTTGTAACCGGCGAAGATTTATCCGCTTTTACGCTGGCGCGTTTTTTTCACCGGTTTGATCTCTTTCACCTCACTCTCGACCCAGCCGTCAGAAAGCCGGGTGGTGAGCACATCCCCGGCTTTAACCTGTTTCGTTTGTTTCAGCACTTTGCCGTCCGTCGCGGTGGTCACACTATAGCCGCGAGCCAGCGTGGAGAGCGGGCTGACGGCTTCCAGATGGGTGACCGCATTGCCGAAACGCTCGCGCGTGGTGCTCAGGCGTGAGCGGATATTTTCCGCGAGGCGGAACTCAAGCTGCTGGATACGCGTTTGTGCGCGATAAATCTTCGGCTGCGGGTTTTGCTGGTTCAGACGCTGCGTGACGCGCTGCTGGCGAGATACCGCCCGCTTAAGCTGGTTATCCAGCGCGAAGTTCATCCGCTGACGCAGACGTTCCAGCACGGTTTGCTGACGCGCCAGACGCAATTGCGGATGCTGCTGTTGCAGACGATGGTGAAGCTGGGTAAAGCGGCGGGTACGGTTGGCGAGGAAGTAATCCATCGCCATCTCCAGGCGCTGCTGCCCGTTCTGGATCTGACGCAGCAGCTCCAGCTGGTTACGGCTGACTACCTCTGCCGCCGCGGACGGCGTGGGCGCGCGTAAATCCGCGACAAAATCGGCTATCGTCACATCCGTTTCATGGCCGACGGCGCTTACCACCGGGATAAGGCTGGCAAAGATTGCCCGCGCCACGCGCTCGTCGTTAAAGCTCCAAAGGTCTTCCAGCGAGCCGCCGCCGCGCCCGACGATCAGGACATCACACTCCTGACGGGCATTTGCCAGTTCAATCGCGCGCACGATCTGCCCCGGCGCATCGTCACCCTGAACGGCAGTTGGGTAAATAATGACGGGCAGGGAAGGGTCACGGCGCTTCAGGACGTGCAAAATATCGTGCAGGGCCGCACCGGTTTTCGAGGTAATGACCCCAACGCAGTGAGCGGGTGAGGGCAGGGGCTTTTTAAACTGCTGGTCGAACAATCCCTCAGCCGAAAGCATGGCTTTGAGCTGCTCGTACTTCTGTTGCAGCAAGCCTTCACCGGCGGGCTGCATGCTCTCGACGATAATCTGATAATCGCCGCGCGGCTCATACAGGGTAATGTTGGCGCGAACCAGAACCTGCTGGCCATGCTGAGGACGGAACGTCACGCGACGGTTGCTGTTGCGGAACATCGCGCAGCGCACCTGAGCGGTGTCGTCTTTCAGCGTAAAGTACCAGTGACCGGAAGCAGGCTGCGTGAAGTTAGAGATTTCACCGCTGATCCAGACCTGTCCCATTTCCTGCTCAAGCAGCAAACGTACCGTCTGATTAAGGCGGCTGACAGTATAAATTGAGGGGGATTGAGAGGATAACATGTGAGCGGGATCAAATTCTAAATCAGCAAGTTATTCAGTCGATAGTAACCTGCTGAGAGGTGAGCGCAAGCATTTTTTTCAAAAAAGTGTGGATGCAATCGGTTACGCTCTGTATAATGCCACGGCAATATTTAACCATCCAGGTCAGAGATATTGCCCATGCTACGTATCGCTAAAGAAGCACTGACGTTTGACGACGTCCTCCTCGTTCCCGCTCACTCCACCGTTCTGCCGAATACTGCCGACCTCAGCACGCAGTTGACGAAAACCATTCGTCTGAACATTCCTATGCTCTCCGCAGCAATGGACACCGTGACTGAAGCGCGTCTGGCTATCGCCCTGGCACAGGAAGGCGGCATTGGCTTTATCCACAAAAACATGTCTATCGAGCGTCAGGCGGAAGAAGTTCGCCGCGTGAAGAAGCATGAATCCGGTATCGTGTCCGATCCTCAGACCGTTCTGCCAACCACCACGCTGCACGAAGTGAAAGCCCTGACCGAGCGTAACGGCTTTGCAGGCTATCCGGTAGTCACTGAAGACAACGAACTGGTGGGTATCATTACCGGTCGTGACGTGCGTTTCGTGACTGACCTGAACCAGCCTGTCAGCGTCTACATGACGCCAAAAGAGCGTCTGGTGACCGTGCGTGAAGGCGAAACCCGCGACGTGGTGCTGGCGAAAATGCACGAAAAACGCGTTGAGAAAGCGCTGGTAGTGGACGCGAACTTCCACCTGCGCGGCATGATCACCGTTAAAGATTTCCAGAAAGCAGAACGTAAACCGAACGCCTGTAAAGACGAGCATGGCCGTCTGCGCGTCGGCGCTGCGGTTGGCGCAGGTGCGGGTAACGAAGAGCGCGTTGACGCGCTGGTTGCTGCGGGCGTTGACGTGCTGCTGATTGACTCCTCCCACGGCCACTCCGAAGGCGTTCTGCAACGTATTCGTGAAACCCGTGCTAAATACCCGGATCTCCAGATCATCGGCGGTAACGTAGCAACCGGCGCAGGCGCTCGCGCGCTGGCGGAAGCGGGTTGCAGCGCGGTGAAAGTGGGTATCGGCCCTGGCTCTATCTGTACCACTCGTATCGTCACCGGCGTAGGCGTGCCGCAGATCACGGCGGTTTCTGACGCGGTTGAAGCGCTGGAAGGTACCGGTATTCCGGTCATCGCGGACGGCGGTATCCGTTTCTCTGGCGACATCGCCAAAGCGATCGCCGCAGGTGCCGCAGCCGTGATGGTGGGCTCCATGCTGGCCGGTACCGAAGAATCCCCGGGTGAAATCGAACTCTACCAGGGGCGTTCTTATAAATCCTACCGCGGTATGGGCTCCCTGGGCGCGATGTCTAAAGGTTCCTCTGACCGTTACTTCCAGACCGATAACGCGGCAGACAAACTGGTGCCGGAAGGTATTGAAGGCCGTGTGGCGTATAAAGGCCGACTGAAAGAGATCATTCACCAGCAGATGGGCGGCCTGCGCTCCTGTATGGGTCTGACCGGCTGTGGTACCATTGACCTGCTGCGTACCAAAGCGGAATTCGTACGCATCAGCGGTGCGGGTATCCAGGAGAGCCACGTTCACGACGTGACGATCACCAAAGAGTCCCCGAACTACCGTCTGGGCTCCTGATAAATTTCCGCGCCCGGCTCAATGCCGGGCGCTTTGTTTTGTTTCACTTGCCTCGGAATTAGCGTCAATGACGGAAAACATTCATAAACATCGCATTCTCATCCTGGACTTTGGTTCTCAGTACACTCAGCTGGTGGCGCGCCGCGTGCGTGAACTGGGCGTTTACTGTGAGCTGTGGGCGTGGGATGTCACGGAAGCACAGATTCGCGAGTTCAATCCAAGCGGCATCATCCTGTCCGGCGGCCCGGAAAGCACCACCGAAGAGAACAGCCCGCGTGCGCCGCAGTACGTGTTCGAAGCGGGCGTACCGGTGTTCGGCGTTTGCTACGGCATGCAGACCATGGCGATGCAGCTGGGCGGCCACGTAGAAGGCTCTAACGAGCGTGAGTTCGGCTACGCACAGGTTGAAGTCGTCACCGACAGCGCGCTGGTGCGCGGTATCGAAGACTCCCTGACCGCAGACGGCAAACCGCTGCTGGACGTGTGGATGAGCCACGGCGACAAAGTCACCGCTATCCCGTCTGACTTCGTGACCGTTGCCAGCACTGAAAGCTGCCCGTTCGCCATCATGGCGAACGAAGAAAAACGTTTCTACGGCGTGCAGTTCCACCCGGAAGTGACCCACACCCGTCAGGGTATGCGCATGCTGGAGCGCTTCGTGCGTGACATCTGCCAGTGCGAAGCCCTGTGGACCCCGGCAAAAATCATCGACGACGCCGTGGAGCGTATCCGCCAGCAGGTTGGCGATGACAAAGTGATCCTCGGCCTCTCCGGCGGCGTGGACTCCTCCGTGACCGCGATGCTGCTGCACCGCGCCATCGGTAAAAACCTGACCTGCGTCTTCGTGGACAACGGTCTGCTGCGTCTGAACGAAGCCCAGCAGGTTATGGACATGTTTGGCGACCACTTCGGTCTGAACATCGTTCACGTGGAAGGCGAGCAGCGCTTCCTGGACGCGCTGAAAGGCGAGAACGATCCGGAAGCGAAACGTAAAATCATCGGTCGCGTGTTCGTGGAAGTGTTCGACGAAGAAGCGCTGAAGCTGGAAGATGTGAAATGGCTGGCGCAGGGCACCATCTACCCTGACGTGATCGAGTCTGCGGCCTCCGCCACCGGTAAAGCGCACGTCATCAAATCTCACCACAACGTGGGCGGCCTGCCGAAAGAGATGAAGATGGGCCTGGTTGAACCGCTGCGTGAGCTGTTCAAAGACGAAGTGCGTAAGATCGGCCTGGAGCTGGGTCTGCCGTACGACATGCTCTACCGTCATCCGTTCCCGGGCCCGGGTCTGGGCGTGCGCGTGCTGGGCGAAGTGAAGAAAGAGTACTGCGACCTGCTGCGTCGCGCGGACGCTATCTTCATCGAAGAGCTGCACAAAGCTGACCTGTACAACAAAGTGAGCCAGGCGTTCACCGTGTTCCTGCCGGTTCGCTCCGTTGGCGTCATGGGCGATGGCCGCAAGTACGACTGGGTTGTTTCCCTGCGTGCGGTGGAAACCATCGACTTCATGACCGCGCACTGGGCGCACCTGCCGTATGACTTCTTAGGCCGCGTGTCTAACCGCATCATCAACGAAGTTAACGGTATTTCCCGCGTCGTGTATGACATCAGCGGTAAGCCACCGGCTACGATTGAGTGGGAATAATCTCCCTCTGAATTAACACCCAAACCCTCTGCCTGTGCAGGGGGTTTTTATTTCCTCACTTCCCTTCACCCAACCTATACGCCAGGGCCACTACCAGCGACTGCACCAGGCATAGCGTTGCCGACTGAGACCGAAACGCATCCACCTGCGCCTCTTTCACCACAAAGCAAAGATCGCTAAACGTCGCCAGGGGGCTTATCTGGCTGTCCGTAATCACGATCTGCCGCGCGCCGACGCTGGCGGCAGTTTCACTGACCATCACTGTCTCTTCGGCGTACGGCGAGAAGCTGATCGACACCACAATGTCGCGCGCTTTAATGCGGCTGATCTGTTCGCGCAGCATTCCGCCCATGCCGTCGAGCAGAATAGGGCGGCACTCCAGATGACTCAGGGCATAGGTCAGGTAAGCCGCGACGCTAAAGGAGCGGCGCAGTCCGGCGATGTAGATGGTGTCGGCGTCAGCCAGCAGCTGCACTGCGCGCTCCAGCATTTCCGGTTCCGCGCGGGCGGCCAGCTGCTGGAGCGCCTGCGCGTTCGAGCGGGCGAACTCGTGCAGAATATCGAGCGGCGTCTCCGGCACGGCCTCGCTCTCCATTTCACGGAACAGCCGCGCGCGGTCGCTGTAGCTGGCGGTCTCTTCCACCAGGTTCATGCGAAACAGCTGTTTCATTTCGTTAAAGCCGGTGAAGTCAAAGGCGTTGGCGAAGCGGATCAGCGTCGAGGGCGGCACGTCGGCGCGCTCGGCAATAACGGCAACCGTATCAAAGGCCACGCTGTTGGTGTTATCCAGTACATAGCGGGAGACCTGCTGCAACCTCTTACTCAGGTTATCGTATCGCTCGCGGATTTGCTGCTGCAGTTCGTTCAGGCTGGTTGCTGTCGTCATCTTATCCCCCAAATACAGTCTCATGATTCTAAACGCAAAACCGCGTCTTTTAAATGTCGGCCATCCATCTGGCAGCAAAAATGAAACAGAAACTTCAGTCATTTCCTCGCCCGAAATTTCTTAATAGCGCACGCTGAGCCAGTGTTACTGGCTGTAAACATAAAAATCCATCCTTGATCACAATAATCATCATTTATTTTATTTCAACTTAAAATGGAACGTTTGTTTCATATATAGTGTTTGTACACAGTGTTCAGTCAACAGTCACGTATCAACAGCGAGAGGTTAAGGATGGAGACGGTAGCGAATTTTATTCACGGCGAATGTGTCACCGGTTCAGGCCAGCGCGTTCAGGCGATCTTCAACCCAGCCACGGGCGAGCAGATCCGCCAGGTGGTAATGAGTACGGCGCAGGAAACCGGGCAGGCGATTGCCGCCGCGCAGCAGGCGTTTCCTGCGTGGGCGCGCCAGGCTCCGCTTAAGCGCGCGCGCGTGATGTTCCGCTTCAAGTCGCTGCTGGAGGAGAACATGACGCGCCTGGCCCGCATCATCAGCGAAGAGCACGGCAAGGTCTTCTCCGACGCGGTGGGCGAATTGACCCGTGGCCTGGAAGTGGTGGAATTTGCCTGCGGTATTCCGCATTTGCAAAAGGGTGAGCACTCTGCGAACGTCGGCACCGGCGTCGACAGCCACTCGCTGATGCAGCCGCTCGGGGTCTGCGTTGGGATCACACCGTTTAACTTCCCGGCGATGGTGCCGATGTGGATGTTCCCGATTGCGCTGGCGACAGGGAATACCTTCGTGCTGAAACCCTCGGAAAAAGATCCTTCTCTCGCGCTCGCGCTGGCGCAGCTCCTGAAAGAGGCCGGCCTGCCGGATGGCGTCTTCAACGTGGTGCAGGGTGATAAAGAGTCCGTTGACGTGCTACTGACCGATCCGCGCGTGCAGGCGGTGAGCTTTGTTGGCTCTACGCCGATTGCGGAATACATTTACCAGACCGCGTCCGCCCACGGCAAACGCTGTCAGGCGCTGGGTGGGGCGAAAAACCACTGCATTTTAATGCCGGATGCCGACATGGAGATGGCAACCAACGCCATTATGGGCGCGGCCTACGGCGCGGCGGGGGAACGCTGTATGGCGCTTTCAGTGGTACTGGCGGTGGGCGATAAAACCGCCGATGACCTCTGCGCCCGTCTGGAAAAACAGATTGCCGCGCTGCGCGTTGGGCCAGGGCTGGACCAGACGCCAGAAAACGAAATGGGGCCGCTCATCTCCTCCGCGCACCGCAGCAAGGTGCTGGGCTACATCGACAGCGGGGAAGCGCAGGGAGCGAAACTTCGCGTGGACGGTCGCGGCTTCAGCGTGAAGGGCCACGAGCAGGGCTACTTCGTCGGGCCGACGCTGTTCGATACCGTCACCCCGGAGATGACCATCTATAAAGAAGAAATTTTTGGCCCGGTGCTTTCTGTGGTTCGCGTAGCAGATTACAGCAGCGCGGTGGACCTGATTAATCGCCACGAATATGGTAATGGTACGGCGATTTTCACCCGTGATGGCGGCTGCGCCCGCCGCTTCTGCGAGGAGGTGCAGGCGGGCATGGTGGGCGTCAACGTGCCGATTCCGGTGCCGATGGCATTTCACAGTTTCGGTGGCTGGAAGCGTTCCATCTTCGGTGCGCTCAACGTCCATGGTAACGACGGCGTGCGTTTCTACACCCGAATGAAAACCGTCACCGCACGCTGGCCGGAAATGCAGCAGGAGACAGGCGCTGCGTTCTCCATGCCGACGCTGGGCTGACAGGAGGTTTTATGCAAACCGAACGTATGACCATGGCCCAGGCGCTGGTCCGGTTCCTTAATCAACAGTACGTCAGCATTGATGGCATTGAAACGCCCTTCGTGGAGGGCGTCGCCACCATCTTTGGTCACGGCAACGTGCTCGGTATCGGCCAGGCGCTGGAGCAGGATCCCGGTCATCTGAAAATCATGCAGGGGTGCAACGAGCAGGGGATTGCCCACATGGCGACGGGGTTCGCCAAACAGCATCGCCGTCAGCGCATTTTTGCCGTCACTTCCTCCGTCGGGCCAGGCGCTGCCAATATGATTACCGCAGCGGCAACGGCGACGGCGAACCGCATCCCGCTGCTACTACTGCCGGGAGATATCTACGCCAGCCGCCAGCCGGACCCCGTACTGCAGCAGATCGAGCAGTATCACGATCTTAGCATCAGCACTAATGACTGCTTCCGTCCGGTCTCCCGCTACTGGGACCGCATCAACCGGCCGGAACAGCTGATGAGCGCGATGCTAAGCGCGATGCGAACGCTCACTGACCCCGCCGATACCGGCGCGGTGACCATTTGCCTGCCGCAGGACGTGCAGGGAGAAGCCTGGGACTACCCGCTGAGCTTCTTCGCGCGTCGCGTGCACCACATCGAGCGCCGCCCGCCAGATCCGGAGCGCCTGGAGCAGGCGCGGGCGCTGATCGCCCGCAAGCTCCGTCCGCTGGTGGTTTGCGGCGGCGGCGTGCGCTATTCCGGCGCGCATGAAGCGTTTCGCGAATTTGTCGAGACGCTGCGGCTGCCGTTTGCCGAAACCCAGGCCGGAAAGGGGGCGCTGGTAAGTGACCACCCACTTAACCTGGGCGGCGTGGGGGTAACCGGTGGTATGGCCGCCAACCAGCTTGCGCCACAGGCTGACTTAGTGATTGGCATCGGCACGCGTCTTACCGACTTTACCACCGGCTCCAAGGCGCTCTTTTCCCACCCTGACGTTGAGTTCCTGCTGCTGAACGTGGCCGAGTTTGATGCCCTGAAGCTGGACGCCACCGCGCTGATTGCCGATGCCCAAACCGGGCTGAGAGGCTTGACCCACGCGCTCGCCGGGTATCGCAGCGCCTGGGGAGAAGCGATTGCCGTGGCGAAGTCCGCCTGGCGCGACGAGTGCTGCCGCCTGTGGGATCGCCAGTGGCGTCCTGATGACGCACCCGAAGTGGCTGGACACCTGGATGCGCAGCTGGCGGAATACGGCGAGACGCTCAACACCCGGCTGACCCAGACGCGGGTGCTGGGGCTGATCAACCAGCATATTGAGGATAACGCCATCATGGTGGGCGCGGCCGGTTCGCTGCCGGGCGATTTACAGCGTCTCTGGCAGGTCAAAACGCCGGACAGTTATCATCTGGAGTACGGCTACTCGTGCATGGGCTATGAGATCGCGGCAGCTATTGGCGCGAAGCTCGCGAAACCGCAGCTACCGGTTTATGCCATGGTGGGGGATGGTTCGTACATGATGCTCCATTCCGAGCTGCAAACCGCCGTACAGGAGGGGATCAAAGTCACCATTCTGTTATTTGATAACGCCGGCTTTGGCTGCATTAACAACCTACAGATGGGGCACGGAATGGGCAGTTTTGGCACGGAAAACCGCAGGCGCAACCCGGAAACCGGGCGGCTTGACGGGCCGCTGGTGAAGGTCGACTTTGCGCAAAATGCGGAAAGCTACGGCTGCCGTGCGTGGCGTGTGAACGATGAGCAAAGCCTGCTGGCGGCGCTTGAGGCGTCACGCGCGCACCCTGGCCCGACGCTGCTGGACATTAAAGTGCTGCCGAAGACCATGACCCATGACTATGCGTCGTGGTGGCGTACCGGTGACGCGCAGGTGGCGGCGTCGTCTGCCGTGCGCAAAGCCGCGGAGCAAACGCAGGCGCAGCTGAAAAAAGCCCGGCAGTATTAAGTTTTTTCGCCTTAACGAAATTTTCATTTCATTTTCCCCTCACCCTACCTTCTCCCCCAAAGGGAGAGGGGATAGTTTGGTGCGCTCTTTTCTCCCTCGCCCCTTTGGGGAGAGGGCCGGGGTGAGGGGAGTTGCCGCACGTCCTTCCATGTTGTGAGATTGATAACAAAATTTATCTCATTCATCTCAAAAGTGTTAACTCACACTCAAAAACATAATTTTCACTATTTATAAAAATGAAATAAATGTTTTATTTATAGGGTCGTTAGTTCACAGCATTCACCAACACCGGGAGCCGTTATGTTTAACATTGCTTTACTGGGCGCTGGCCGAATTGGCCAGGTTCATGCAGCTAACATCGCCAGCCACGGCGCGACCACGCTCTGGTCCGTGGTTGACCCGAATCAGGAATTTGCAACCCGTCTCGCCGCGCAGTATCAGGCCCGCCAGCAGAGCTTGATTGATGCGATGACCGACCCTAACGTGCACGCCGTGCTGATCGCCTCCGCGACTGATACCCACGCGGACCTGATTGAAATGGCCGCCCGCCACGGCAAAGCCATCTTTTGTGAAAAGCCGGTACACCTCGACCTCGCCCGCGTGCGCGACTGCCTGAAAGTGGTCAAAGAGTACGATGTGCCGCTGTTTATCGGCTTTAACCGCCGCTTTGACCCGCAGTTCCGTCGCGTTAAAACCGACGTGCAGGCCGGGTGCATCGGCAAGCCGGAATCGCTGCTGATTATCTCCCGCGATCCATCTCCGCCGCCTGTGGAATACGTGCGCGTCTCCGGCGGCATGTTCCGCGATATGACTATCCACGATTTTGACATGGCACGCTTCATCATGGGCGAAGAGCCGGTGTCGGTGTATGCCCAGGGCAGCAACCTGGTGGATCCGGCGATTGGCGAGGCGGGGGATATCGATACCGCGTTTATCGTTCTGAAATACGCCTCCGGCGCGATGGCGACCATCGTTAACAGCCGCCGTTCATCTTACGGCTACGACCAGCGCCTGGAGTTGCACGGCTCCGAAGGGCTGCTGTGCGCGGGCAACATCCTTGAAAACCAGGTGCAACACTACGGTAAACAGGGCTGCACCAGCGCGCTGCCGGAACATTTCTTCCTGCAGCGCTACAAATCCGCTTACGCCGCGGAATGGGAACACTTTGTTGCGGTCCTGCGTGGCGAAGCGGTACCTGACTGCAGCGGCGATGATGGTGAACGTGCGCTGTACCTTGCGGATAAAGCGCTGGAGTCGCTGCGTAGCCAGCGCGAGATCGTCCTCTAAACACCACAACCCTACACAGAGAGACATAATAATGAAAAAACTGATCGTAGCCGCCCTCATCGCCATGACGTCCGGGGCCGCCCTCGCCGAAAACGAGCAAATAGTTTTCAGTACGCCAAACCTGGCCATGCCGTTTGAAGTTCACATGCAGCGCACGGCGGTGAAAGCCGCAAAAGAGATGGGCGTGAAGCTTCAGGTGCTGGACGGGCAGGGCAGTTCACCGAAACAGGTAGCTGACCTGGAAAACGCCATCACCCGCGGGGCGCAGGGCTTTATCGTCTCCCCGAACGACGTAAACGCGGTCTCCAGCGCGGTGGATGAAATTCAGGATGCGAAGCTGCCGGTGGTCACGCTCGACCGCTCCGTCGACAGCCAGAAGAAAGTGCCGCACTTCGGCGCCAACAACTATAAGGGCGGCCAGGCGATTGGCGATTTCGTCAAAACCAAATTCCCCAACGGCGCGGACATCATTCTCCTCACCGGTCAGCCGGGCTCTTCCTCCAATATCGAACGCACCAAAGGGATCCGCGACAGTCTGAAGGCGGGCGGGGATAAGTACAAGATCGTCGCCGATCAGACCGGCAACTGGATGCGTTCCGAAGGGATGCGCATTGTGGAAAGCGTTCTGCCTTCGCTGCCGAAACGCCCGCAGGTGATCCTCTCCGCCAACGACGATATGGCGCTGGGGGCTATTGAAGCGCTGCAAGGCCAGGGCGTAAAGCCGGGAGAAATTCTGGTCACCGGCTTTGATGCGGTACCGGAAGCGCTGGCTCGCGTGCGCGACGGCTGGCTGGCGGTGACGGCTGATCAGCGTCCGGGCTTTGCGGTGCAGACGGCGATGAGCCAGCTGGTGGCCAACGTGCGCGAGAAGAAAGCCATCACCGGAGCCGACTACCCGCCGACGCTGATCACCAAAGAGAACCTACAGCAGGCCGAGCGTATCGGTGAGGCCGGTAACTGATATGTCCCGAGCCGCCTCTGGCGGCTCAACATGAGGAGGAGCAGACCGATGTCGCAACCCTTACTGAAAGTGACCGACCTGGCAAAAAGCTTTTCCGGCGTCTGGGCGCTGAGCAGCGCTCAGCTGACCGTCGGTAGCGGAGAAATCCACGCCCTGCTGGGGGAAAACGGGGCGGGAAAATCTACATTGCTGAAAGCGCTCGCGGGCGCGCAGCCG
This sequence comes from Enterobacter cloacae complex sp. S2, assembly GCF_015159675.1. Taxonomy (NCBI): domain Bacteria; kingdom Pseudomonadati; phylum Pseudomonadota; class Gammaproteobacteria; order Enterobacterales; family Enterobacteriaceae; genus Enterobacter; species Enterobacter cloacae complex sp. S2. Next base: position 296,220 of record NZ_JADDTS010000002.1, on the reverse strand, counting down.
CAAACCCGCGGGGATATCTGGTTTAACGACGAAACGCTGCCGGTAGATGACTCTCCAGTGGAACGCCAGAACAAGGGCATTATCACCATCTATCAGGAGTTCAACCTGCTGCCCAACATGACCGTTGCGGAAAACATGTTTCTCGGGCGCGAACCGCGCAGGCGCAACCTGATCGTTGACGAAAAAGCAGTAAACCAGGAGGCGCAGGTCATTCTGGATTACCTGCAACTGAATGTTGCGCCGACCACACCGGTTGCCCGCCTGAGTGTGGCCCAGCAGCAGATGGTGGAGATCGCGAGAGCGCTGACCCTTAACGCTCGGCTGATCATCATGGATGAACCTTCCGCCGCGCTGAGCGACAGCGAAGTAGAAAGCCTGCACCGCGTGGTGCGGGAGCTTAAAAACCGTGGCGTGAGTATTATCTATGTAACTCACCGCCTGCACGAAGTTTTCCAGCTCTGCGATCGCTTCACCGTTTTCCAGGACGGCCGCTTCACCGGCACCGGCGCGGTGGTGGAGACCAACGTAGAGCAGCTGATCCGCCTGATGGTCGGGCGCGACGTAGCCTTTAACCGTCGTCCTGCCAGCGAAACGCATCATGAAGACAAACCCGTCCGCCTGGCAGTGAAGGGGCTGAGCCGCGAGAAGCCGCCGCTGGATCCGCACGGTATTGCCCTGCACGACATCAGCTTCCACGTCCACGCCGGGGAGGTGCTGGGCATCGCCGGACTGGTGGGTGCAGGACGCACCGAAGTGGCCCGCTGCCTGTTTGGCGCAGACGCGTTTACCTCGGGCAGCTTTGAGCTTGACGGCGTGCCGTACCAGCCGCGCGACCCGCTGTATGCCCTCGATCAGGGCGTGGCGCTGGTGCCGGAAGATCGCAAAAAAGAGGGGGCGGTGCTGGGGCTGTCGATTCGCGACAACCTGTCGCTCTCCTGCCTTTCGTCACTGCTGCACTGGCGCTGGTTCGTCAATACCCGCAAAGAGGACGATCTGATTGAGTCCTACCGCCAGGCGCTGCAGATCAAAATGGTCAACAGTGCGCAGGAGGTGCGCAAGCTCTCCGGCGGTAACCAGCAAAAAGTCATCCTCGCGCGATGCATGGCGCTCAACCCACGGGTGCTGATTGTCGATGAGCCAACGCGTGGCATCGACGTGGGGACCAAATCAGAAGTGCACCAGGTGCTGTTTGACATGGCGAAAAAGGGCGTGGCGGTGATTGTGATCTCCTCCGATCTGCCTGAAGTGATGGCGGTGTCCGACCGGATCATCACCCTGAGCGAAGGCCGGGTAACCGGCGAGATCCACGGCGATGATGCCAACGAAGAGCGGCTGATGACGATGATGGCCATCAACCACAACGCCCTGAACGCGGCATAACGGAGTTTCTCATGACGCAGATGATTTCTAAAACGCAGGCCCCGGTCAAACGCGCCGGACGCATCGATCCCATCGCCTTCTTCGAGCGCTTTGGGGTGCTGATTTTCATGATCCTGCTGCTGATCTTCTTCCAGTCGCAGAACAGCAACTTTTTCTCTGAACGCAATATTTTCAACATTCTGACCGAAGTCTCCATCTACGGGATCATGGCCGTGGGGATGACCTTCGTTATTCTCACCGCCGGGATCGACCTCTCCGTCGGCTCCATTCTGGCGGTGTGCGCCATGACCGCGGCGTACGTGATTAAGGGCGACAACTTTACCACCGTTGACCCGAACGCCTGGGGCGGCATGAGCTGGCTGATCGGCCTGGGGATTTGTCTGGCGATGGGCACGGCGATTGGATTTCTCCATGGCCTGGGCGTCACCCGCCTGCGCCTGCCGCCGTTTATCGTCACCCTCGGCGGGATGACCATCTGGCGCGGCCTGACGCTGGTGATTAACGATGGCGCGCCGATCGCCGGTTTCGACCCAGGCTACCGCTGGTGGGGGCGCGGGGAGTTGCTCGGCATATCCATTCCGATCTGGATCTTCGCCATCGTCGCCGTCGGCGGCTATCTGGCGCTGCATAAAACCCGCTGGGGCCGCTTCGTCTACGCCATCGGCGGCAACCCGGAGGCGGCGCGCCTGGCGGGCGTCAACGTCAAGCGCGTGCTGGTCAGCGTCTACGTGCTGATTGGCTGTCTGGCGGGGCTGGCAGGCTTCATCCTGAGCGCGCGTCTGGGCAGTGCTGAGGCGGTGGCCGGAATTTCCTTTGAGCTGCGCGTTATCGCCTCGGTGGTGATTGGCGGCACCTCGCTGATGGGCGGCTACGGGCGCATCGGCGGCACCGTTATCGGCTCCATCATCATGGGCATTCTGATTAACGGCCTGGTGCTGATGAACGTCTCGGCCTACTACCAGCAAATTATCACCGGATTAATTATCGTTCTGGCGGTGGCGTTTGATACCTACGCCAAGAGCCGTCGCGGCGCACTGTGAGGATAGTGATGAAAGAGGTTCGTATTGGATTGATCGGCACCGGTTATATCGGCAAGGCGCACGCTATCGCCTATGCCCAGGCCCCGACGGTGTTCAACCTGCGCGGCAGTCTGGTGCGCGAGATGGTGGCGGAAGTCACGCCGGAGCTGGCGACAGAGCGCGCGCGGGCGTTTGGCTTTAACCGTTCAACGGGAGACTGGCGGGCGCTGGTGGCCGACCCGGCCATTGACGTGGTGGATATTTGCTCACCCAACCACCTGCATAAAGAGATGGCGCTGGAGGCGATCCGCCACGGCAAGCACGTCTACTCGGAGAAGCCGCTGGCGCTCAACGCCCACGACGCGCGCGAGATGGTCGATGCCGCGAAGCGGGCCGGGGTGAAAACGCTGGTGGGGTTCAACTACATGAAGAACCCGACCGCGCAGCTGGCGAAGGAGATTATCGCCCGCGGCGAGATTGGCGAGGTGATCCACTTCTACGGCACCCACAACGAAGACTACATGGCCGACCCGCTGTCGCCCATTCACTGGCACTGCTTTAAAGAGACCGCCGGGCTGGGCGCGCTGGGCGACCTTGCGGCTCACATCGTCAATATGGCCCAGTACCTGGTGGGGGATATCGAGCAGGTCTGCGGCGACCTGAAGATCGTGGTCCCGGAGCGCCCGGCGAAGGCCGGATCGTCGGAGATGATTGCCGTCGAAAACGAGGATCAGGCCCACGCGATGGTGCGCTTCGCGAGCGGGGCGCAGGGCGTCATTGAAACCTCCCGCGTCGCCTGCGGCCGCAAGATGGGGCTGTCGTACGTCATCACCGGGACGAAAGGCGCCATCAGCTTCACCCAGGAGCGCATGGCGGAGCTGAAGCTCTATCTGCATGACGATCCGGTGAACCGTCAGGGGTTCCGCACGCTGCTCGTTGGCCCGGCGCACCCGGACTACGCCGCGTTCTGCATGGGCGCGGGCCATGGTATTGGCTTTAACGATCAAAAAACGGTGGAGGTGCGCGACCTGGTGGACGGGATTGCCGCCGACGCGCCAATGTGGCCGGACTTCGAAGAGGGCTGGAAGGTGTCGCGCGTGCTGGACGCGATCGCGCTCTCACACCTGGAAGGCCGCTGGCTGAACGTGAACGATATTGTCTGATGAGGTATCAACGTGGAAAAGCAGTTTGATGTGATATGCATGGGCCGCGTGGCGGTAGACCTCTACAGCCAGCAGGTTGGTGCCCGTCTGGAGGACGCGTCGAGCTTCGCCAAATATCTCGGCGGGTCTTCCGGCAACGTGGCGTACGGCACCGCGCGCCAGGGTTTACGCTCGTCGATGCTGGCGCGCGTTGGCGATGAACATATGGGCCGCTTCCTGCGCGAAGAGCTCAACCAGGTTGGCTGCGATACCCGCCATCTGATTATTGATAAAGAACGCCTCACGGCGCTGGTGCTACTCGGCATTAAAGACCGGGACACTTTTCCTCTGATTTTTTATCGCGATAACTGCGCGGATATGGCTATTACGGCCAGCGATGTGGACGAAAGCTACATTGCCTCCGCCCGTTGTCTTGCCATCACCGGGACGCATCTTTCTCATCCGAAGACCCGCGAGGCGGTGCTGACGGCGCTGGGCTATGCCCGCCGTCACGGCGTGCGCACGGTGCTGGACATCGACTTCCGTCCGGTGCTGTGGGGGCTGACCTCCTTAGGCGACGGTGAAACGCGATTTATCGCCGCCGACAAGGTCACCCGTGAGCTACAGGAGGTGCTGCACCTCTTCGACGTCATTGTCGGCACCGAAGAGGAGTTTCACATTGCGGGTGGCAGTACGGATACGCTACAGGCGCTGGCTCAGGTGCGTGGCGTGAGTCAGGCGACGCTGGTCTGCAAGCGCGGCGCGCTGGGCTGCTCGGTCTATACAGACGCTATTCCGCCTCGTCTGGACGACGGCCTGACGGTGACCGGCGTGCGCGTGGAGGTGCTAAACGTCCTCGGCGCGGGGGACGCATTTATGTCCGGCCTGCTGCGCGGCTACCTGAACGACGAGGGCTGGGAGCAGGCGTGCCGCTATGCCAACGCCTGCGGCGCGCTGGTGGTGTCGCGCCACGGCTGCGCCCCGGCGATGCCGAGCAAAATCGAGCTGGATGACTATCTCTCCCGCGCTGCGGATGTGCCGCGCCCGGATCTCGACCCGCGTCTTAACCATCTCCACCGGGTGACCACCCGTCGCCGCGAGTGGCCGGAGCTGTGCGTGATGGCGTTCGATCACCGCAGCCAGCTTGAGGATATGGCGATGCAGTGCGGCGCGTCGCTTAAGCGCATTCCGGCGCTGAAGCAACTGATCCTGCAGGCCAGCCGCGAGGCGGCGAGCCGCGCCGGGCTGGAAGGTAAAGCTGGTCTGCTGTGCGACGGCACCTTTGGTCAGGACGCGCTGAACGCCATCACCGGGGAAGGGTGGTGGATTGGCCGCCCCATCGAGCTGCCTGGCTCCCGGCCTCTGGAGATGGAGCACGGCAACATCGGCACCCAGCTTATCAGCTGGCCGCAGGAGCACGTGGTGAAGTGCCTGGTCTTCTTCCACCCGGAAGATGCCCACGGCCTGCGCCTGGAGCAGGAGCAGAAAATCGCCGAGGTCTACCACGCCTGTTGCCAGTCCGGGCACGAGCTGCTGCTGGAAGTGATTTTGCCCGCCAGCATGCCGCGCAGCGACGAACTTTACCTGCGGGCCATTTCTCGCTTCTACAACCTGGGGATTTACCCCGACTGGTGGAAACTGCCACCGCTCTCCGCAGAGGGCTGGACGACGTTGAGCGAGATTATCGAACGCCGGGACCCGTACTGCCGTGGGGTGGTGATCCTCGGGCTGGATGCTCCGGCAGAACAGCTCCGGGCCGACTTCAGAGCCGCGGCGGGGCAGCCGCTGGTGAAAGGTTTCGCCGTGGGACGCACGCTGTTTGGCGATGCTTCCCGCGCGTGGCTGAAACATGATATTGACGATGCGCAGCTGGTGGCGCGCATCCGGGACAACTACCTACAGCTTATCGCCTGGTGGCGCGAGCGCGGACACGCATAATGGAGACGACAATGAGTGTGCAATTAGGCATTAACCCGCTGACGTGGACGAACGACGATCTGCCTTCTCTCGGGGCGGAAACCTCGCTGGAGACCTGTCTGAGCGAAGGCAAAGCGGCAGGCTTTGCCGGTTTCGAGCTGGGGAACAAATTCCCGCGCGAAGCGCACCTGCTCGGCCCTGTTCTACAGCGCCACGACCTGCAACTGGTCTCCGGCTGGTACTCCGGCCGCCTGCTGGAGCGCAGCGTGGAGGAGGAGATCGCCGCCGTGCAGCCGCACCTGACGCTGCTGCGCGAGCTGGGGGCGAAGGTGCTGGTCTTTGCGGAGGTGAGCGGCTGCATTCATGGCGAGCAGCAGACCTCGGTGCATCTGCGCCCGCGCTTCCCGCAGGAACGCTGGAAAGAGTATGGCGAGAAGCTCACCGAATTTGCCCGCTACACCCAGCAGCAGGGCGTGCAGATTGCCTACCATCACCATATGGGCACGGTAATTGAGTCCGCTGAGGACGTGGACAACCTGATGATCCACACCGGGGAGGCGGTCGGTTTGCTGCTGGATACCGGACATCTGACCTTTGCCGGGGCCGATCCGCTGGCGGTGGCGCAGCGCTGGGCGTCGCGCATCAACCACGTTCACTGCAAAGACGTGCGCGCCGACGTGCTGGCGGAGGTCAAAAACCGCAAAACCAGCTTCCTTGATGCGGTGCTGAGCGGCGTGTTTACCGTGCCGGGCGACGGCTGTGTGAATTACTCGCCCATCATGCGGCTGCTGAAAGCGCAGAATTATCACGGCTGGCTGGTGGTGGAGGCCGAGCAGGACCCGGCAATCGCCCATCCGCTTACCTATGCCCGACTGGGGTATAACAACCTGCACCGCCTGGCGCGCAATGCCGGACTTATTTGAGGAGGTGACATGTCACGTCTGTTATCACGCTGGCAACAGCCGAACGCGGAGGGGCGCACGCAGTCCGTTACGCCAGAAAGCGCTGACTGGGGGTATGTCGGCTTTGAAGCTTATGAGTTGCAGGAGGGGCAGCAGCTGACGCTGCCTGCTGTCAGCGAAGAGCGCTGTCTGGTGCTGGTTGCCGGTCGCGCTTCCATCAGCACCCCTTCCGCCCGGTTTAACGACATCGGCGAGCGGATGAGTCCGTTCGAGCGCATTAAGCCCTGGGCGGTTTACGTGACCCCACAGGAGACTGTAGAGGTGAAAGCGCTGACTAAGCTGGAGCTGGCCGTCTGCGCTGCGCCGGGCACAGGAGCGTATCCGACGCGGCTGATTGCCCCACAGGATATCGACGGCGAAGCGCGCGGTATGGGCCACAACCAGCGCTACGTGCACAACATCCTGCCAGAAGACAAACCTGCCGACAGCCTGCTGGTGGTGGAAGTGTGGACCAGTGAGGGCTGCACCAGCTCGTATCCCAGTCATAAGCACGACACCGATAACCCGTCGCAGGAGACGTACCTGGAAGAAACCTACTACCATCGTCTTAACCCTGCGCAGGGTTTCTGCATGCAGCGCGTCTACACCGACGACAGAACGCTGGATGAGTGTATGGCGGTCTATAACCGTGACGTGGTGATGGTGCCCAGGGGGTACCATCCTGTGGCAACGATGGCCGGGTATGACAGTTATTACCTCAACGTGATGGCCGGCCCGGTGCGCAAATGGATGTTTACGTGGGAGAAGGACCACGCATGGATTAACAGGAGTTATCCTGTAGATAACAGGCGCTGAAATCGGCTTTTCTTGTCGGGTGGCGCTGAGCCTACCCGACCTGCGAAACTTTGCCATCGCGCGCTCAGGTTCAGGATCATTCATCCGCTCAGTCTTACTAACCACGAGCCATCCTGGTTTGTTATCCCACGCCACGTGAGTTACTTTTTCCCGACCCGACCCGCCATCTGACAGATAATCATTTTTAGGTATCGGAGATAGTTGGCGGCTATCGCCAGTCCGGAAAAGACCCGCGTCAACCCGAGGTAAATCTGCGGTGATGACCATACCCGGTCGGATGAAATCGCTCGTACAAAAGGATTGCAGGCATTATTCGAATAGTGCAAAAACACCCGGTACGTTAGCGCTCGGGCGTTTCAACGCTAAGACTGGTTTGCTGCGACTGAATTTTGTCCTGATGGTGATACCAGGCGCCAATGGAGGAATAAACAAAGCGGCCAAAGAAAAACAGGAAACTGATAAGCAGTATGATGCGGGTCATCCGGGTGTTAAATCGATGTCGTTTTCGCATACGCGTAGCCTGACTCACTTTCTTTTCCTGAGTATACCCTTTTGGGCGATACGGCTATTAAGGCACAGCCGCAAGTCAGGGTCAATTCGGCGAAATGTAAAATAGCGTCAATGCTTACATTAATTTATGTTATTAAAAACAACGCTTTTATTTATCGCATTGATAATTACAGGAAAAATACTCAAAAAAAACGTAAGAAAGGTTTATTCAGATAAATTAATTTGATTTAGGTCAACCGCATCCCGTCGTTGATATTTAAAATCCCTCCTCCACTGTGCTTGCCAGGAATTTTCCAGGCAACGTGTACGTCAGGTTGGATGCCTGTCTTCATTTACCCTCTGGAGCGCAAGGGTTGTAAACGAGCATCTATGAATATTCACCACATCCTGAAGCAAAATAAAGACCGCTGGTGGGCACTTCCTCTTATTTTACCCGTCGTGTTACTCCCGGTGCTTAGTGTGGCTAATACCTTAACGCAGTTGGGCGACGGTATCGTTGCGCTCTATTATCTCCCGCTCTCCTTTTTGCTGACGCTGATGTTATTCTTTGGCCTGGAAGCCCTCCCCGGGGTGGTGGTGTCGCTGTTTTTACGTTATTACCCCTCCGTTGGGTTATTTGAAGCCATGGCCGGCATTCTGCATTTTATCGTTCCTCTGGTGCTCAGCTGGGGCGGTTATCGCGTGTTTGCGCCCCGGCGCAATATGACCGCTTACGGTGACATACGCCTGATGGGGCAGCGTATTTTCTGGCAGGTGTTTTGCCCGGCAACGCTATTTCTGCTGCTGTTTCAGTTTGCGGTCTATCTCGGCGTCTATGAGAGCCGCCAGAGCCTCGCAGGACTGAATCCCCTCAATATTCGGACCCTTATTAACTATCAGGGGCTGCTGGTGAGCGGGCTGACGGGCGTGCCGCTAAGCTACCTGCTGATCCGTCTGATACGTCATCCGCGCTATATCAAGGGACTGGTGTCCCAGCTCCGCGCGCAAATAGACAAAAAGGTGACGGCCTTTGAGTTTGTGGTGTGGTTTATAGCCCTGGGCGGGTTGCTGGTCATGCTGCTGCTGCCTATGAATGCAAACAGTTCCATTTTCAGTACCAACTACACCTTGTCCCTGCTGATGCCCGTGATGCTCTGGGGGGCGATGCGCTTTGGCTACAAGCTGATGTCACTCATCTGGACGCCGGTCCTGCTGGTGTCGATTCACTTTTTTTATCACTACATTCCGGTGCAAGAGGGGTATGGCATTCAGCTGGCGATCACCTCATCCAGCTATCTGGTCTTTTCCTTCGTTGTGACGTACATGTCGATGCTGGCGACACGCCAGCGGGCCATCAATATTCGCTCCCGCAGTCAGGCTTTTCTCGATCCGGTGGTGCATATGCCCAACCTGCGGGCGCTGTCGCGCGAGCTGGCCAGTCATCCGTGGTCAGCGCTCTGTTTACTGCGCGTGCCCGAGCTGGAGGTGCTGGGACGCAATTACGGCGTGATGCTGCGGATCCAGTATAAACAGCAGCTGGCGCAATGGATAAACGGCACCCTTCAGCCCAATGAGCGAGTCTATCACCTCACCGGGTATGATATGGCGGTGCGTCTGGAGGCGGAGTCGCATCAACAGCGCATTGAAACGCTGGACGAGCATATCAAGCAGTTTGTTTTTATCTGGGATGGTATGCCGGTACAGCCTCAGGTCGGCGTGAGCTATTGCTATGTACGCTCACCCGTCAATCATCTCTATCTGGTGCTGGGGGAACTGGGTATCGTGGCCGATCTCTCCCTTTCTACCAACCACCCGGAAAATCTTCAGCAGCGCGGGGCTGTTCATTTGCAGCGTAGCCTGAAAGATAAGGTCGCGATGATGAGTCGTTTGCAGGCCGCGCTGGAGCAGGACGCTTTTACCCTGCTGGTTCAGCCTGTTCGCGGGCTGCGCGGTGATTGTTATCACGAGGTGCTGCTGCGAATGCGTGATGATAACGGGGCGCTGATCTTTCCCGAGCAGTTCCTGCCCATTGCACAGGAGTTTGGTTTATCGTCGCGTGTTGATTTATGGGTACTGGAGCATACGTTGAGTTTTCTGGCACAGCACCGCCAGCGTTTGCCGGGCCAGCGCTTTGCGATCAACCTCGCACCTTCTACCGCCTACCGGGCGCAGTTCCCGCTTGAAGTGAGCCGCCTGTTAGCCAAATACGCCGTTGAAGCGTGGCAGCTGATCTTTGAAGTGACCGAAAGCAGCGCCTTTGGTCATGCGGATCTGGCGGCGTCGACCCTCAGGAAATTACAAAAAATGGGCATCCGGATCGCCATTGATGATTTTGGCACGGGCTACGCCAGCTATGCGCGGTTAAAAAGCGTGGACGCAGACATTCTCAAAATCGACGGCGGCTTTATTCGCAATATTGTCAGCAACAGCCTGGATTACCAGATTGTGGCTTCCATTTGCCATCTGGCCCGGATGAAGAAAATGCTGGTGGTGGCGGAATATGTGGAAACGGAAGAGATACGTAGCGCGGTGCACGCGCTAGGTATCGATTATGTGCAGGGCTATTTGATTGGGTTGCCGGCTGAGCTTGATACGTTGCTCAACACGCAGCCTTCTCAGGAGACCGCCTGAGCCGTTACGCTGCCGCCTCAGAACTCTCTTCTTCAATCTTCAGCAGCCAGCCGGTGACCGCTTCCCAGTACTGCTGCTCTTTTTCCAGATCCAGCAGCACCAGCGCGTTCTGGCTAAACCAGTCGTGCGGGAAGCTCAGCGTCCAGTGATAGTCATCCGTTTTTAGCTTCAGCGTCGGCGGCGTGGTGGTTGCCTGTCGCTGATTATTGAGCAACACGCCCAGGCGCAACAGCTGAATGAGCGGCAGGAACTGCTTTTTCTTAAATAACGTAAAGCGCGGTAGATCGTCGAGCTTGATGGCTTTGCGGTGATAGCGCACCAGCGTCGCCATCATGGTTTGCTGCTCCTGGTTGAAACCAGGCAGATCGCTGTTTTGCAGAATATAGGCTGAATGGCGATGCATTCCGCTGTGGTTAATGTTCAGCCCCACCTCGTGCAACATGGCGGCCCATTTCAACAGCGCGGCCAGCTGCGGATGCGCCAGCTTCGGATTCTGCTCCTCCCACTGCTCGTACATCTGAACCGTGGTTTCGAGCACCCGTTTCGCCTGTTCGCGGTCAATGTTGTACTGATTGGCCAGGCTCTGCGCGGTGCGGCTGCGAATATCCTGATGACGGAAACGGCCTTCCATCTCATACAGCACGCCTTCACGCAGGGCGCCGTCAGAGAGGCGCAGCTCTTTGATCGCCAGCGCGTCAAACACGCCGCAGAGGATCGCCAGCCCCGGTACGAACACGGCTTTACGTTCGTCGGACAGACCCGGCAGACTCAGGGCGTCGAAGCTCTTATGCTTAAGCACCTCTTCGGTGAGTTTCACCAGGCGCTCAGGCGTAATAAACCCGTCTTTTTCACCCATTGCCAGCAGCACTTCATGGGCCGCTTTAATCGAACCCGATGCGCCCAGCGCCACGTTCCAGCCCTGAATACGGTATTGCCAGGCCAGATTTTCCAGTTTTTGTACGGCGGCCATGCGCGCGCGCTGGAAGTTTTCGCGGGTGATGACGCCGCTAGGGAAATACATCTGCGCGAAGCTGACGCAGCCCATACGGCGGCTTTCCACCAGACGCGGCTCGAAGTCTTCGCCAATCACCAGTTCCGTGGAACCACCGCCGATATCAATCACCAGCTTGCGGCCTTTTTCCGGCTGCGTATGCTCCACGCCCATAAAAATCAGGCGCGCTTCTTCGTTACCGGAGATGATCTCAATCGGGTAGGGGATAACCTTTTCCGCGCGCTTAAGAAACTCCGGCGCGTTCAGCGCCTGGCGTAGCGTATGCGTCCCGACGATGCAGACGCTGGACGGCGAAAAGCCTTGCAAACGTTCTGCGAACAGCGACAGACAGTTCAGCCCGCGCTCCATGGCCTCTTCGCTCAGCATGTTACGCGCGTCGAGTCCATCGGCCAGATGCACACGCTGCTTCAGACGACCGATGATCTGCATCGCGCCGTCCACCTCGCGGGCGATGACCATATGGAAACTGTTTGAGCCAAGATCGACCGCGGCGAACTCCTGCGGGCGTGGGGTATTATCGTTTATTGGCATAGGTTAATCGGATTGCTCAAGTGATTTAATGTAATCGTAAATCGCCAGCTGCGAGCGCACTTTACGGCGGTTGCCGCGCGGTACATAGCGATTACTGAGTTCTTTGTCGATATAACGTGCTTTCACCGTATCGCTGAACAGGATCTCGATAATGTCCAGGATACGCTGCTTAAGGCGAGGATCCAGCAGCGGTGCCGCCACTTCAATACGGTAATCAATGTTACGCGTCATCCAGTCGGCGGACGAGAGGTATACGCGCTTATCACCGGCGTTATCGAAAATATAGACGCGATCGTGTTCAAGATAGCGATCCACAATGCTGATCACGCGGATATTGTCGCTGATGCCTTCCAGTTCCGGAATGAGCGAGCACATGCCGCGAATGAGCAGATTTACCGGAACGCCGGAGCTAGAGGCCGCGTACAGGCGGTCCACCAGCCCTTTGTCCACCAGATTGTTGAGCTTCAGCGTGATGCCGGACGACAAGCCGTTCTGCGCATTGGCAATCTCTTTATCGATCATATCGTACAGCAGGCGTCGTGAGTTCTGCGGTGACACCAGCAGATAATCGAAGCTCACCGGGCGGTACGGGTTCTCAATGAAGTTGAACACCCGACGCACTTCGTTGGTGATGCGGGCATCGGCAGTCAGCAGCGAATAGTCGGTGTAGATTCTCGCGGTTTTCTCGTTAAAGTTCCCGGTACCGATATGGGCGTAGCGCACCACGTCCTCGCCCTCTTTACGGGAGATCAGGAACAGCTTGGCGTGAATTTTCAGCCCTGGCGCGGAGAAGATGACGTGTACGCCCGCTTCCGTCAGTCGGCGCGCCCAGTGGATGTTGGCCTCCTCGTCGAAGCGAGCCTGGAGCTCAACCACCACGGTCACTTTCTTGCCGTTGTGCGCCGCGTGGATCATCGCATCGATGATACGGGAATCTTTCGCCACGCGATAAATGTTTATTTTGATCGCCAGCACGTTCGGATCGAACGAGGCCTGACGCAGCAATTCCAGCACGTGTTCAAAGGTGTGATACGGATAGTAGAGCAGCACATCCCGTTCGCGGATGGCGTCGAACCCGTTGCGGAACTTATCGAACCAGATATGGCGCAGGCGCGGCAGCGGTTTGTTCACCAGATTGGCCTTGCCGACGTTCGGGAAGCCAATGAAATCTTTAAAGTTGTGGTAACGCCCACCGGGGATAATGGAGTCGTAGCGGGAGATGGTCAGCTTATCGCGCAGCATCTCCACCATCGCGTCCGGCATATCGCGTTGATAGACAAACCGCACCGGCTCCGCCGTCAGGCGCTGCTTGAGGCTGGAAGACATCAGCTCCATCATGCTGGCCTCCATCTCATGCACCAGATCGTACTCGGCGTCACGGGTCATCTTCATCGAGTAGGCGTTGAGCGCGTCGTAATCGAAGAAGCCTTTGAAGATATCGTCCAGGCAGTAGCGCAGGATGTTATCCAGCAGGATCATCGGCTTACGCCGGCGCGGGGTTTCCGGCGGCAGGTTTACAAAGCGTGGGACTTTATCAGACGGTATTTCCAGCAACGCGTAGTTAATGGTCTCACCACGAATGATTTCTACCGCCAGATAGGTGTAATCATCTTTCAGGAACTGCACCAGATCGGTTTCACGGTTGATCAGAATCGGGGTAATGTGCTGGCGCAGATAATGTTTGAAATAGTGGCGCAGCCAGTTTTGCTGATTCGCGGAGAGCTGGCGTTCGTTGATCAGGAAGATTTGGTTGCGTGCCATTTCCAGCAGCAGCTCGTTATAGAGGCCATCAAATTCCTGATCGGCTTTCATGACGCGAGACTGGATTTTTCCAAGCAGATGCCGCGAGTGGGAGTTTAAGCCCTGTTCTTCGCTGATGATGATTCGGCGTTTCAGTTCGGCGAAGCGAACCTTGTAGAACTCATCCAAATTGTTGGAATAGATGCCTAAAAAACGCATACGTTCAATCAGCGGGTTGCTTTTATCGGCCGCTTCCTGAAGTACACGTTCGTTGAATGCTAACCAGCTTAGCTCTTTCTCGATGTATAACTTTTCCTGACCCATTACAGCTCACACTCCAGTTCAATCACAGGACGTGGTAAATCCGTCTCGTCCTTATTATGGCGAGCATTTCCACGATATGTCCAACAGTGCCAGAAAAGTATGACAGTTATTTTTTTGTTGGGGAATTTAGAGGGTTGGGGGAGGGGGTGTCGGGTGGCGCTGCGCTTACCACGACCTACGGGACCGTAGGCCCGTGCAAGCGAAGCGCCGCCGGGCAATTCAAACAGACTACTCTTCAGCCGCATAACCCTGCGGGGGCAACTTCACGCCGTCCAGCCAGGCTGCGCCGTTGCGCATCTCCAGACGTCCATCGACAAACCAGCTTACCACCAGCGGATAAATGGCGTGTTCCTGCGTCTGCACACGTTCGGTCACGTCGTCTTCGTTGTCGCCGTCAAAGACCGGTACTTTTGCCTGCAAAATGACCGGACCGCCGTCCAGCTCGTCGGTGACGAAATGCACGGAGGTACCATGCTCCTCATCGCCGTTCTCCAGCACCTGACGATGGGTGTGCAGACCGGGGTATTTTGGCAGCAGGGAAGGGTGGATATTGAGCAGTCGTCCGGCGTAGTGTGCAACAAAAGCCGGGCTCAGGATGCGCATGTAGCCTGCCAGCACCACCACGTCAGGCGCGTAGGCGTCAATCTCCTGCACCAGCTCACGGTCAAAGGCTTCACGCCCGGCGAACTGGCTGGCTTCCAGCGCGTGCGCAGGAATGTTCGCTTCCCGCGCGCGCTCAAGGCCGAATGCATCGGCCTTGTTGCTGAATACTGCCCGAATGGTGCCATTGATTTTCTTCTGTTTGCAGGCGTCTATGATTGCCTGCAAATTGCTTCCGTTGCCGGAAATGAGCACCACGATGTTTTTCATTCAATGACCACACGCTGTTCGGAATCGGAAGCTTTAATCGTACCGATTTTCCACGCGTTTTCACCTTTTTCTGTCAGCAGCTTAACAGCTTTATCCGCTTCGCTGGCGGGCAGGGCGATAACCATGCCCACGCCGCAGTTAAAGGTGCGGTACATTTCGTGAGAGCTCACGTTGCCTGCGGTTTGCAGCCAGTTGAAGACGGACGGCCACTGCCATGAGGATGCGTCGATCACCGCCTGGGTATTGTCCGGCAGCACGCGCGGAATGTTTTCCCAGAAGCCGCCGCCGGTGAGGTGAGCGATGGCGTGCACGTCAACGTTCTCAATCAGCTCCAGCACGTTTTTCACGTAGATGCGCGTCGGGGCCAGCAGGTGATCGGCCAGCGGTTTGCCGTCCAGCTCGGTGGTCAGCGGGTCGCAACCGCTCACTTCGAGGATTTTACGCACCAGAGAGTAGCCGTTGGAGTGCGGACCGCTGGAGGCCAGCGCAACCAGCACATCGCCGTCAGCCACTTTGCTGCCGTCGATAATTTCTGATTTTTCTACCACGCCGACGCAGAAGCCTGCGACGTCATAATCTTCCCCGTGATACATGCCAGGCATTTCCGCGGTTTCACCGCCGACCAGCGCACAGCCGGATTGCAGGCAGCCTTCGGCGATACCGTTAATGACGCTGGCTGCGGTATCTACGTCCAGCTTGCCGGTCGCGTAGTAATCGAGGAAGAACAGCGGCTCGGCGCCCTGTACCACCAGGTCGTTGACGCACATCGCCACCAGATCGATACCAATCGTATCGTGACGCTTAAGATCCATCGCCAGGCGCAGCTTTGTACCGACACCATCCGTACCCGAGACCAGCACAGGTTCACGATATTTTTGCGGCAGCGCGCACAGTGCGCCGAATCCACCCAGGCCACCCATCACTTCCGGGCGGCGGGTTTTTTTCACCACACCTTTGATTCGGTCAACCAGCGCATTACCTGCGTCAATATCAACACCGGCATCTTTGTAGCTGAGAGAAGTTTTGTTGGTCACGGCTTAAATCCCCACGCGATTGCATAGCTAGTAAGAAAAATCGGCGCAATTCTAACAGTCCAGGCAAACGTTTGCGAGCCTATTCTCGGCGCGAGGATCTTTTTTTCTGTGCGGGCTGTCCAGGGCAACAAACTTGACTCTGTTCACGAAAATGAAACCGGTTTCGGCGATCTGCTTGCAACGGCTATCCCCTTTGCACATCATCAAACTGAAACCGGTTTCTGTAACTGTTTTTGCAGAAAATAACGCAGAATGAGGGATAGCGAATGTCAGGATTTAAAGCAGGTTTTCTGTGGGGTGGGGCCGTTGCGGCGCACCAGCTCGAAGGCGGCTGGAAAGAGGGCGGCAAGGGCGTGAGCGTTGCCGATGTCATGACGGCAGGCGCCCACGGGGTACCGCGTGAAATCACCAACGGCGTGCTGGAGGGGAAAAATTACCCAAACCACGAAGCCATCGACTTCTATCACCGCTATAAAGAAGACATCAAACTCTTTGCCGAGATGGGGTTCAAATGCTTCCGCACCTCCATCGCCTGGACGCGTATCTTCCCGAAAGGCGACGAGCTGGAGCCGAACGAAGCGGGACTCAAATTCTATGACGATCTTTTTGACGAGTGCCTGAAGCACGGCATCGAGCCGGTGATCACGCTTTCCCACTTCGAGATGCCTTTCCACCTGGTGACGGAATACGGCGGCTGGCGCAACCGTAAGCTGATCGACTTCTTTGTTCGCTTCGCGAAGGTCGTTTTTGAGCGCTACCAGCATAAAGTGAAGTACTGGATGACCTTTAACGAGATCAACAACCAGGCCAACTTCCACGAAGACTTTGCGCCGTTTACCAACTCCGGGCTGAAATATGCGCCGGGAGAAGATCGCGAGCCGGTGATGTTCCAGGCGGCGCACTATGAGCTGGTGGCCAGTGCCCTGGCGGTGAAGGCGGGGCGCGAGATCAACCCGTCGCTGCAAATCGGCTGCATGATTGCCATGTGCCCCATCTATCCGCTGACCTGTGCCCCGGACGATATGATGATGGCGATGAACGCCATGCATCGTCGCTACTGGTTCACCGACGTTCACGTGCGCGGCAAGTATCCGCAGCATCTGCTCAACTACTTTGAACGTCGCGGCTTCGCGCTGGATATCACCGAAGAAGATAAAGTGGCGCTGACGCAGGGCTGCGTGGATTACATCGGGTTCAGCTACTACATGTCTTTCGCCACCAAAGCGACCGCGGACAACCCGCAGCTGGACTACGACGAGAGCAAGAGCCTGGTCTCTAACCCGTACGTGCAGAAATCGGACTGGGGCTGGCAGATTGACCCGGTGGGGCTTCGCTACTCCCTCAACTGGTTCTGGGATCACTACCAGCTGCCGCTGTTTATCGTTGAGAACGGCTTTGGCGCGATCGACGTGCAGGAGAGCGACGGCACGGTGAACGACCAGTACCGCATCGACTACCTTTCCGCGCATATCCGCGAGATGAAAAAAGCGGTGGTGGAGGATGGCGTAGACCTGATGGGCTATACCCCGTGGGGCTGTATCGACCTGGTCTCTGCCGGCACCGGCGAGATGAAAAAACGCTACGGCTTTATCTTTGTCGATAAAGATAACGAAGGTAACGGCACGCTGAACCGCAGCAAGAAGAAATCGTTCGACTGGTATAAGCAGTTGATTGCCAGCAACGGCGAGCAGCTATAATTGCCCGGTGGCGCTGCGCTTACCGGGCCTACGGGATGTGTAGGCCGGGTAAGCGTTAGCGCCACCCGGCAGAATCCCGCCCCCAAGCCGGAGCCCAGCCTCCGGCTTTTTTGTTTTTGATTGATATACGTCAAGCAAGATGGGTATGGCGCAATCCGAAAAAAGCGGTATAATCCCGCGATTTTTTTGCGGATGCCACCTCAGAGGAGAAAGAGAATGAAGATTGTGGAAGTGAAACACCCACTCGTTAAACACAAGTTGGGCCTGATGCGTGAGCATGACATCAGCACGAAGCGTTTTCGCGAACTGGCTTCTGAAGTGGGTAGCCTGCTGACCTACGAAGCGACCTCTGATCTGGAAACGGAAAAAGTGACCATCGAAGGCTGGAACGGTCCGGTACAGGTTGAGCAGATCAAAGGTAAAAAAATTACCGTGGTGCCAATCCTGCGTGCGGGTCTGGGCATGATGGAAGGCGTGCTGGAGCACGTCCCAAGCGCGCGTATCAGCGTGGTGGGTATCTACCGTAACGAAGAGACGCTTGAGCCGGTCCCGTACTTCCAGAAGCTGGTCTCTAACATCGACGAGCGTATGGCGCTGGTGGTTGACCCGATGCTGGCGACCGGCGGTTCGATGATCGCCACCATCGACCTGCTGAAAAAAGCGGGATGCAGCAGCATCAAAGTGCTGGTGCTGGTTGCGGCGCCGGAAGGTATCGCGGCACTGGAAAAAGCGCACTCGGACGTTGAACTCTATACCGCGTCTGTCGACCAGGGACTGAACGAGCACGGGTACATCATCCCGGGGCTCGGCGATGCCGGCGATAAGATTTTTGGTACTAAATAATCGAATAACGATAAAGAAGCCGACTTTGATAGTCGGCTTTTTTTTGAATAAAAACCAACAATGACACTCAGAGGAAAACACTATGACGCGCCGTGCTATCGGGGTGAGTGAAAGACCGCCGCTTTTACAGACAATCCCGCTTAGTTTGCAGCACCTGTTCGCCATGTTTGGCGCAACCGTGCTGGTGCCAATCCTGTTTCACATTAACCCGGCTACCGTGCTGCTGTTCAACGGCATCGGTACGCTGCTTTACCTCTTCATCTGTAAAGGCAAAATCCCGGCCTATCTCGGGTCGAGCTTCGCGTTTATCTCCCCGGTTCTGCTGTTGCTGCCGCTGGGTTATGAGGTCGCGCTGGGCGGCTTTATCATGTGCGGCGTGCTGTTCTGCCTGGTCTCCTTCATTGTGAAGAAAGCCGGTACCGGCTGGCTGGACGTGATGTTCCCGCCTGCGGCAATGGGGGCCATCGTTGCCGTCATCGGCCTGGAGCTGGCGGGCGTGGCGGCGAACATGGCCGGGCTGCTGCCTGCGGACGGTCAGTCACCGGATTCCAAAACCATTATTATTTCGCTGGTGACGCTGGGCGTGACGGTATTCGGTTCCGTCCTGTTCCGCGGCTTTATGGCGATTATCCCGATCCTGATCGGCGTGCTGGCGGGTTACGCGCTCTCCTTCGTGATGGGCGTTGTGGATACCACCCCGATTGCCGAGGCGCACTGGTTCGCGCTGCCAACCTTCTACACCCCGCGCTTTGAATGGTTCGCCATTTTCACCATTCTGCCTGCCGCGCTGGTGGTGATTGCTGAGCACGTCGGCCACCTGGTGGTGACGGCGAACATCGTGAAGCGCGACCTGATCCGCGATCCGGGCCTGCACCGCTCCATGTTTGCGAACGGCTTCTCGACCATTATCTCCGGTTTCTTCGGCTCCACGCCAAACACGACTTACGGTGAGAATATCGGCGTAATGGCGATCACCCGCGTCTACAGCACCTGGGTTATCGGCGGCGCGGCGATCATCGCCATTCTGCTCTCCTGCGTTGGTAAACTGGCGGCGGCGATCCAGATTATCCCGGTTCCGGTGATGGGCGGCGTTTCCCTGCTGCTGTACGGGGTGATCGGTGCCTCCGGTATTCGCGTGCTGATTGAATCCAAAGTGGATTACAGCAAGGCGCAGAACCTGATCCTGACCTCCGTTATCCTGATTATCGGCGTGAGCGGCGCGAAGGTGCACATCGGCGCGGCAGAGCTGAAGGGGATGGCGCTGGCGACCATCGTCGGCGTCGGCCTGAGCCTGATTTTCAAGCTGATCTCGGTGATCCGCCCGGAAGAGGTGGTGCTGGACGCAGACGAAAGCGAAAAAGCGCCACATTGATCGTCATGCCGGGCGAAGGATCGCCCGGTTCTCTCCTTGCAGGTTCCGTGTTAAACTCCATTCCGATTTTATGTAAGATCTCTGGTTGAGGTATTTCTGAACGGACCGGCACAGCTCTCTCTGCCACTTTATCTCCCTGACGACGAAACTTTCGCGAGTTTCTGGCCGGGTGATAACCCCTCTTTACTGGCTGCACTGCAAAACGTGCTGCGCCAGGAACACAGCGGATACATCTATATCTGGTCACGCGAAGGCGCGGGACGCAGCCACCTGCTGCATGCCGCCTGTGCGGAGCTTTCGGCGCGCGGTGACGCGGTAGGCTATGTGCCGCTGGATAAACGCACCTGGTTTGTGCCTGAGGTGCTGGAGGGCATGGAACATCTCTCCCTGGTCTGCATCGATAATATCGAATGCGTGGCGGGGGACGAACCGTGGGAAATGGCGATCTTTAACCTCTACAACCGCATTCTGGAGTCGGGCAAAACCCGGCTGCTGATCACCGGCGATCGTCCGCCGCGCCAGCTCAATCTGGGACTGCCGGATCTGGCGTCTCGTCTGGACTGGGGGCAAATCTACAAGCTGCAACCGCTGTCGGATGAAGACAAACTCCAGGCGCTTCAGTTGCGCGCCAGACTGCGCGGATTTGAACTGCCGGAAGACGTAGGGCGCTTCCTGCTCAAACGTCTGGATCGGGAGATGCGCACGCTCTTTGATACGCTCGATCAGCTCGATCGCGCCTCCATCACCGCCCAGCGCAAGCTGACCATTCCGTTTGTGAAAGATATTCTTAAGCTTTGAGTTTTTTGCCCGGTGGCGCTGCGCTTACCGGGCCTACGAAAACCCGTCATACCTTGTAGGCCGGGTAAGGCGCAGCCGCCACCCGGCTAAAGATCCCCCAACAAGTGCTCCACCAGCAGAGGAATCGGCCTTCCCGACGCCACGCTTCGTCCGCTTTCACGCCACAGCGCCGTCCCGCTGATATCCAGATGCGCCCACGGAATGGTCGGCGGGCAGAAATGGTGCAGCAGCCACGCCGCCGACGCGCTGATCGCCGCATTGTTGGTCGGCGTGTTGCACAGATCGGCAATCGCGCTGTCGGTTTGCTTTCTCAGCCGCGCATCCAGCGGCAGGGACCACACCTCGTCGCCGCTCCGTTTGCCCGCGAGCGTCAGTGCCTGACGCAACGGCTCATCCTGGGTCATCAGCCCGCTCAGCTCATACCCCAGCGCTTTCACCACCGCTCCGGTTAAGGTCGCCATATCGATGATATAGTGCGCCTGCGGATGGCGCTGACTCGCCCAGGCGATAGCGTCTGCCAGCACCAGCCGGCCCTCGGCATCGGTATTGTTGATTTCAACGGTGGTGCCGTTGCAGGCCATCGCCACCGTGCCGGGCTGCATGGCGTCGGGGCCGATGGCGTTTTCCGCCAGCGCCAGCACGCCCATGATGCGCACGGGTAATTTCAGCTCCGCAACGGTCAGCATCAGCCCGAGCACGTTAGCCGCGCCGCACATGTCATATTTCATGGTGTACATGCCCGCGCCTTCCTTCAGCCACAGGCCGCCGGTGTCAAAGGTAATGCCTTTTCCCACGTAGCAGCGCACCGGGCCATCAGACACGCCGTTATAGTGAATAGCCAGCAGACGCGGTGGGCAGGTCGCCCCTTTGCCAACGGCGTGCAGTAGCCCCAGCCCCTGCTCAACGATTTGCGTTTCATCCAACACCTCGCAGCGCAGGGCAGGGCTGGCGGCACACAGTTTTTGCGCCTCTTCCACCACAAACTGCGGCGTGCAGCGGTCGGACGGCATATCCGCCAGACGTCGCGCCGCGACCATGCCGAGCGCAATGGCCTGCTGCTGGCGGAAGGTCGTCTCCAGCTTCGCCTGCTGTTCCGGCAAGCAGAGGGCAGTGATGCAGGTAAGACGCAGCGCTTCGTCCGTCTTCTTCAGCTTCAGGTCACTGAGCCTGTGCGCCTGATTAAAGAGAAAACGCAGTACTTGCGCCAGCACCACATCGTCAATATCCGTCACGTCCAGCACGAGTTCGGCGCTGGCGGGGGCGGCAAGCAGCGGTCGCAGAGCGGTGAGCAACCCTTCGGTCAGGGCGTCATGCCAGAGCGCATCCGGCAAAAGGGTGATGCGGGCAAACGGCGCGCAGCCAAAGCGCGCGTCCGCGACGGTGCTCTGCTGGCGCATTTCAGCGACAAGAGCGCTTTCCGGTAACAGGGAACTGTCAGCGCGCGCAATCAAATGGCTTTGCGGCTTCGCGTCTGAAAGCGCGTTGATAAACTGGTATGTGATCATCATGACTCCTCAATCGGTGCGCGGATCCGCGCGGCATAGGCCTGCATCCACTTCTCATCTACCGCGTGATAGTGCGTTTTCTCCCGCAGGCGTTCAGTACGGAAAACGGTGAGGGGCTGGCGAGCCGTCGCCACCACAAACGAGAAGGTTTTGATGTTGGTCGCGGCGCCAAATTCTCCTTTGCTGTTCATGCACACCACGGAGAGATCGCCCGCGCGGCCAAAGCGCGACATCAGCTTGTCTTCCAGTTCGAACACCACCGAATCCGCCGCCTGCTGCGGCGTCATCCCTTGCGCCATCCGGCGAACGATTTCGTAGCTGGTACAGCCCTTCATCAGATCTTCACCGACGCCCGTGGCGGTGGCCGCGCCGGTTTCGCTGTCGCAGTAAAAGCCGGAGCCGATGATGGGTGAGTCACCGAGGCGACCGCGTTTTTTCATAAACAGGCCGCTGGTGGAAGTGGCGACGCTCATCGATCCCTGTTTATCGAGGCCGATGATGCCGACGGTGTCATGTCCGTCGTAGGGGCTTAACCCCTTATCCAGCGTTTCGCGGCAGCGCTTACGGTAGTGTTGCATGGCGCGATCCGTGAGCATGGTTTTGTCGGCAAAGCCCTGGCTCAGCGCCCATTCGCGCGCGCCCTGGCCGACCAGCAGGCTGTTATAGCGCTGGCGGCTGAGCGCGTGCGCCACGCGTACCGGGTTGGCGATATCCACCAGATTGCCCACGGCGCCGAACGCCAGCGTGTCGCCGTCCATATAGGCCGCGTCCAGCTCTACCTCGCCGTTCTCGGTCGGCAGCCCGCCGTAGCCGACGGATTTATAAAACGGAAAGTCCTCGACGGCGGCGACGGCATCCACCACCGCCGGAGCGACAGGTTTGCCCGCAGCCAGCGCAGACGCAGATTCCGTGACGCCTTCAAGCGCCATTCGCCAGGTTGCGATAATTCCCCACATGCTTTACTCCTGTTTTGCAAGGGTGGTGTCGGGTTGCGTAACGCTGGCCATTTCCGCCACGCGGTACTGTTTATCCAGGATACGCATGAAAGGCAGGTACAGCATGGCGCCAATCAGCAGGTTGATCAGCTGCATCACGCTGCCGCTCAGGTGCCCGGTGACGATAAAGCCGCTGATAACCGGCGGCAGCGTCCAGGGGATAAACACCCCGGTGGTGACGGCGACCGCACCAATTTTCATCGCCGCATACTGCACGGTGACCAGCACCAGCGGCACCAGATTGAACGGGATGAGCATGATCGGGTTCATGATCACCGGCAGGCCAAACAGGATCGGTTCGTTGATGTTAAACACCGACGCGCCCGCACCGAGGCGCGCTACTTCGCGCATGTTTTTGCTGCGGGCAAAAATCAGCATCGCAATCACCAGCGACAGCGTGGCGCCCGCGCCGCCCATCCAGATCATGTCAAAAAACTGTTCGGTGATGATGTGCGGCGGCGTCGTTCCCGCCTGGATCGCGGCGATGTTGTCGGTCTGGTTCTCCATCCACAGCGGGCGAATAATCCCGTTGATCATCGAACCGGAGTTAATGCCCACTGACCACAGAATGGTGATGCTGAATACGGTCATCAGCGCCCCGAAATAAGAGGTGCCGTAGTGGCGTACCGGGGTGGCAACCACTTCATAAATAAACTGGTGGATGGTGTGGTAGTGGGTGTTTTCAAAGATGATGCGGATAAGCAGCACCAGAATCATTACCAGCAGGGCCGGGATCAGGGCCGCGAATGACTCCTGCACCGCCGGAGGCACGCCGTCCGGCATTTTGATGACCAGCTTTTTGCGCTTCAGCCAGCAGAACAGTTCCGTCCACAGCAGGGAACCGATCATCGCCACGAACAGCCCTTTGCTGCCAATCCACTCCACCGGCATCACGGTAATGCCGCCGTTTTCCGCCACTTTGATAAAAGGCGTCAGGATCAGAAACGCGACCAGCGCCAGGATGCCGCAGGAGATGCGGTCCTCGCCATAATGCTCAGCCAGGCGGTAGGCCACCAGGAAGCTGATAAACAGCGACATGGTTGAGAACACCGCGTTAAACGGGATCTCTATAATTGCACTCCAGCTCTCACCAAAGGCCTGAGACATAAACTGCTGATAGGCCTGATTCGGGAAGGAGGAGATCACCAGCAGAATGGAGCCGACGATAATAAACGGCATGAATGACACGTAGGCGCCGCGAATGGCCCCAAGATGACGCTGCTGGGCCGTTTTCGCCGCCAGCGGCATCAGTTTTGCTTCAAGAAATCCCAGAACATTGTTCATTGTGAACTCCGTACAAGATTGAGAGGTGTTGTTTATGTTATGTCTGTGGATTATCAGTGAAGCGTGGCGAGCGAAAGGTGAAATCGGTCACAAAGCATTCGCCGCTCTGATATAAATCTCATAAGATTAGTTCCGGAGAGACGCGATGGAAATCAAACTGCATGCCAACGCCACCACTACGCCGCGTATCCGTCGCTATCTTCAGCAGTCAGATAAAAGCGACAGGGAACTTGCCGTTGAGCTGGGGATCTCGGTCACCACCGTCAGGCGCTGGCGCAACCGCGACCAGGTTTCGGATAACCACACAACGCCAAAAGTGATACACAAAGCGCTGAGACAAGAGCAGGCGGCACTGATAAATGCCCTGCGGGATATCACAGGGGCACCGCTGGATGAACTGCTGCTGCTGGTGAATGACGGACTCGGGATCGCCGTTTCCCGCGCGACCCTGAACCGCTACCTCAAACCAGCCTCGCTAAAACAAAAGGGGGCGTCGTTGCAGGGCAAAAAGGCGCTGGAGGCCGGGATCATGCCGCAGAAGCTACTCCTGCATCATCAGCCGCTGTCGCTACATATGGACGACGATGGCGAGCAACACCTGCTCTGGGCGCGTGAACCCGTCAGCGGCTGGTGTTACGCCCGGCTTTATGCTGGCGTATCGCCGCAGTTGCTGACCCGCTGGACGAACGAGGTGCTGGCTGCCTGTCCGGCTGATATTCAATCTGTTGAGACTTTTGGGCTGGAAGTGAACTTGCCAGAGCATAACGTCACCGTAAAAGTGCATTCACAGTATTATCTCGCCCTTCAGGTCACCGTGCCGTTACGCGAAATCATTCCGCGGGTGAACAGTGAACCGATGGGAGAGCTGTTGATCCAACTGTGTGAGTTTTACAACCGGGGAAAAGCGCAGAAAAAGCTGGGAGAGCGTACGCCGCAGGCGTTTCTGGAAGCGCTGCGGCGTAACGATTAGACGATCTCGAGCACGTCTTCCGGCGGACGGCCGATACGCGCCTTGCCATTTGCCACCACAATCGGGCGCTCAATCAGCTTTGGATTGTCGACCATCGCCTGAATCAGCCGATCTTCAGTGAGACTGGTATCGTTCAGATTGAGCGACTTATACAGATCTTCTTTCTGACGCATCAGGTCGCGTGCGCTGCCCATGTTCAGCATCTTCAGCAGCTGGCGGATAGTCTGCGCGTCCGGCGGCGTCTCCAGGTACAGCACCACTTCCGGTTCGATGCCGTTAGACTTCAGCAGGCTGAGGGTGTCTCGGCTCTTGGAGCAGCGAGGGTTATGGTAAATTTTTACCGCGTCTGTCATGACTTCTCCTTTATTACATCTTCTCGTACGGCTTAAAGCGTTGTTGCAGGCCGCGCAGCTGGTCGATTCGCGCATCGTAGCGGGCCTGTTGCAGGCTGCCAAGCTTCACCTGCGAGCTGGCGCTGCTCAGCAGGGAAATGGCCTGATCGAGACGACCCGCCAGCGCCAGACCTTCCGCACGCGCGGCCAGCTCCTGATCGCGGTTACCCAGTTGCCCCTGGGCCTGGGCGAGCAGCTCCCAGCCGTTCTGGTCATCTTTATTGTTAAAGGTGTAGCGGTTCAGAATGGTCACCGCCTCGCCGGGCTGGCCGCCCTGTAGGTAGGCGTTCGCCAGGTTAAGCTGCAATACTGGATTATTACGAAGATCTTTCGCCCCTTTCAGGCGATTAATCGCATCGGTCGCTTTTTTCTGCCCCAGATCGATATCGGTGGCGAGGTCGAGATACCACGGATTGTCAGGCGCCGCCGCCAGCAGCGGCTGTAGCGCTTTTCGCGCTTCATCGTATTTGCTGGCCTCCATCGCCTGGAGCGCCTGACCATACTGCGCCGCGTTTTTCTCGCGCACGTTGCCTTTCGCCAGCGCGTCCAGCAGATCGCTGGTGAGCTGATTACGTCCGGAGTTGTACATGCCAAGCGTTCTCACTTTGGCCATGTAGAAATCCTGCGAAGACTGCACCACGACCGGACGCATCTGGTTGGCTCGGTTACGCGCATCCGAGAGGCGGCTTTCCGGCAGCGGGTGGGTCAACAGAATTTCAGGCGGGCGCGACGAGTAGCGTGCCTGGTCGAGCAGTTTTTCCAGGAAGCTCGGCATGGCCTGCGGGTCAAAGCCGGAACGCTGTAAAACCTGAATGCCGATGCGGTCTGCTTCCTGCTCGTTCTGCTGGGTAAAGCTGATCATCCCCTGACGCGTCCCCGCCAGCGTCCCGGTAAGCGCCGCCATCCCGGCCTGCGGGCTGGCCATCGCCAGCAGAATAGAGCCCAGCGCGCCCACCCAGGTTAGCGGGGCGTTACGCTTCTGATCTTCCATCGCACGCGCCAGATGGCGCTGGGTGACGTGCGAAATTTCGTGCGCCATGACGGACGCCAGCTGGCTTTCGTTATCGGAATAACGGAACAACGCCGAATGCAGCACCACGTTCCCGCCAAAGAAAGCGAAGGCGTTGATTTCGTCGTTATTGATTAAATAGAAGTGGAAGGGCGTTTTTACCGAGTCGGCGTGCGCCACCAGACGCATCCCCAGGCCGTTAATGTATTGCACCAGCAAAGGGTCGTTAATCAGCGGAGCACTGCCGCGCAGCTGGCGTACGTAATAATCACCCATCTGCATCTCCTGCCCGATGGAGAGCGTGCTTCCTGCCGTGGTGCCCATGTCCGGCAATGAATCGGACGAGTCAGCGAAAGCGGGCAACACCTGACCCACCGTCACGGCGGCAATCAGTGTCGCAACCAGTGTTTTTCTCAACTGCCTGAACATAACCACTGTCCTGTATGTTGGATGTGCTAATTTGACCGATGAACCCGCATAACGTTCATCTCCGCTGCTCTGCGAGTGTAGCCGTGTTAAGAGATGAAGAAAATCCCATTCATCAGGGTTTTGCGAAACCTGACAGTGAAACAAAAAGGAAAGTCTTTTTTGTGACAGTTAGATACAATTCACCGTCTCACTCCCGCCATTCGATTCAGGGAAGGGTTGTATGCTCGAAATGTTAATGCAGTGGTATCGGCGTCGGTTTAGCGACCCGGAAGCCATTGCTTTGCTGGTCATTCTGGTTGCCGGATTCGGTATCCTGTTCTTCTTTAGTGGCCTGCTGGCGCCGCTACTGGTGGCGATTGTGCTGGCGTATCTGCTGGAGTGGCCCACCGCGCGTCTGGAACATATCGGCTGTTCCCGCCGCTGGGCGACCAGCATTGTTCTGGTGCTGTTTGTCGGCATTCTGCTGCTGATGTCCTTCGTGGTGATGCCCATCGCCTGGCAACAGGGGATCTACCTGATCCGCGATATGCCCGGCATGCTGAATAAACTGTCTGATTTTGCCGCCACGCTGCCGCGCCGCTATCCTGCGCTGATGGACGCCGGGATCATCGATGCGATGGCCGAAAACATGCGCGCCCGCATCATGACCATGGGTGACTCGGTGGTGAAATACTCTCTGGCCTCGCTGGTAGGCCTGCTGACGCTGGCGGTTTACCTTGTTCTCGTGCCGCTAATGGTGTTCTTCCTGGTCAAAGATAAAGAGCAGATGCTGAACGCGGTGCGCCGCGTGCTGCCGCGCAATCGCGGTCTCGCCGGTCAGGTCTGGCAGGAGATGAACCAGCAGATCACCAACTACATTCGCGGCAAAGTGCTGGAGATGATTGTGGTGGGCGTGGCGACCTGGATTGGCTTCGTGATCTTCGGACTGAACTACTCGCTGCTGCTGGCGGTGCTGGTCGGATTCTCGGTTCTGATCCCGTATATCGGCGCGTTTGTGGTGACCATTCCGGTAGTCGGTGTGGCGCTGTTCCAGTTTGGTCTGGGTACGGAGTTCTGGAGCTGTTTCGCCGTATACCTGATTATTCAGGGACTGGACGGGAACCTGCTGGTACCGGTGCTGTTCTCAGAAGCAGTTAACCTGCATCCGCTGGTGATTATCCTGTCAGTGGTGATTTTCGGCGGGCTGTGGGGATTCTGGGGGGTATTCTTCGCCATTCCGCTGGCGACGCTGATTAAAGCCGTGGTCCACGCGTGGCCGGATGTGCCAGCGGTGGAAGAGAAGTAGATTTAGTGCGGGCTGATGCCCTCACCCCAACCCTCTCCCGCGGGGAGAGGGGGCAAACACTAAAAACGGTAGCGCATGCTACCGTTTTGCATTTACCTTGTAGGCCGGGTAAGCGCAGCGCCACCCGGCACTAAAATGATCACGCGTTCTCTTTCAGCCACTTCAACACCACGTCGTGGTGGTTGCTGGTTTTGAAATCATCAAACACGTGCTCAACTTTACCGTCAGCGTCAATCAGGAAACTGATGCGGTGAATACCGTCGTACGTTTTGCCCATAAAGGACTTCTCACCCCAGACGCCAAACTGCTCGCAAACCTGGTGGTCTTCATCGGAAAGCAGCGTGAAGTTCAGCAGCTCTTTTTCCGCAAAGCGTGACAGCTTCTCTGGCTTATCGGTGCTGATGCCCAGCACTTCCACACCGACCTTTTTCAACTCATCCATGTTGTCGCGTAGACCGCAGGCCTGTACGGTACAGCCCGGGGTCATGGCTTTCGGGTAGAAATAGACCAGAACACGCTGTCCCTGGAAGTCGGTCAAATTTACTTGCTCGCCGTCTTGATCCGGTAAGCTAAATTTCGGTGCGATATCACCGGCTTTCAGTGGGTTCATTACTCAACTCCATCCTGTTCGTGCTGCGAATAATCGACGACGCTTATACTGCCTTGCGCATGTAATTCTGTACAGAGGGCTTTGAACGCTTGCTCGATATTTGACGCATCCTGCGAGGCAGGGCTGTGTGCGGTAATTTGAATAAACAGCGTCGGGATTGCGTTTTCATCGCCCGGCTGCGTGCGGGAAACCAGTTCGGCAATGTTCATCTGATGGCTGTCAAACAGCGCCGTAAAACGTTCAATCAGATGAGGTGAATCAGGCACTTCAACCTGTACCCAGACCGTGGCAGGCAGAGCCGGACGCGGGCGCGCGGTGGTGCGCTTCATCACAATCAGTAAATCCAGCTCTGCGCCTTTCAGCGGCAAGGTAGATTCGATGAGGGTAATGGCATTCCATGTTCCGGAAAGCAGCATGATGAACGTGAACTCTTCGCCAAGCATAGCCAGCCGGCTATCTTCGATGTTGCAGCCGCAGCTGCTCACGTGGCGAGTGATGGTATTCACGATACCCGGCCTGTCAGCACCCAGCGCAGTGATAACCAGGTAATGTTGTGATGAGGTTGTCAAACCTGTTCTTCCTTTGCGTGGTTAAGTCTTCCTAAGGAAAGCATAAAAAAAACATGCATACAACCGCCTGAGAGCCTCAGGTCGCTTGCTTTTATTACAGTTCCAAACGTAACATTGAGGCTCTTGTTCGCACAGAGGATGGCTCATGTTCACGGGAAGTATTGTCGCGCTTGTTACACCGATGGATGAAAAAGGTAATGTCTGCCGGTCAAGCATGAAGAAGCTCATTGATTACCATGTCGCCAATGGAACCTCGGCGATCGTTTCGGTAGGGACTACCGGTGAATCCGCTACGCTGAGCCACGAAGAGCACGGCGACGTTGTGATGCTGACCCTGGAACTGGCGGACGGGCGTATTCCGGTCATCGCGGGGACGGGCGCAAACGCAACGGCAGAAGCGATTAGCCTGACTCAGCGTTTTAACGACAGCGGCATTGTCGGCTGCCTGACGGTGACCCCTTATTACAACCGTCCTACTCAGGAAGGTTTGTTCCAGCATTTCAAAGCCATCGCTGAACATACTGACTTGCCACAAATTCTGTATAATGTGCCGTCCCGTACCGGTTGCGATATGCTGCCGGAAACCGTTGGCCGTCTCTCGAAAGTAAAAAATATTATCGGGATTAAAGAGGCGACAGGGAACTTAAGCCGCGTTCATCAGATCAAAGAGCTGGTTTCAGACGACTTTATCCTGTTGAGCGGTGATGATGCGACCGCGCTGGACTTTATGCAGCTCGGTGGTAATGGCGTGATTTCCGTTACGGCGAACGTGGCGGCGCGTGATATGGCTGACATGTGCAAACTGGCCGCAGCCGGTCACTTTGATGAAGCTCGCGTGATTAATCAGCGTCTGATGCCGTTGCACAATAAATTATTTGTCGAACCCAATCCGATCCCAGTGAAATGGGCATGTAAGGAGTTGGGGCTTGTAGCAACCGACACGCTGCGTCTGCCAATGACACCGATTACCGACCACGGTCGTGAAATTGTCGCTGGCGCGCTGAAGCATGCCGGTTTGCTGTAAAGTTTAGGGAGATTTGATGGCTTATTCAGTACAGAAGTCGCGCCTGGCGAAGGTTGCGGGTGTTTCGCTTGTTATGCTCCTCGCTGCCTGTAGTTCAGACTCGCGCTACAAGCGCCAGGTGAGCGGTGATGAATCCTATCTGGATGCGCCGCCGCTTGCTGAACTTCACGCGCCTGCCGGCATGATCCTGCCGATCCAGAACGGTGATTATAATATTCCGGTTACCAACGGCAGTGGCCTGGTGGGTAAAGCGCTTGATATTCGTCCGCCGGCTCAGCCTCTGGCGCTGGTGAGTGGCGCGCGCACGCAGTTTACCGGTGATACGGCCTCTCTGCTGGTGGAAAGCGCACGCGGTGCCACGCTGTGGCCGCAGGTTGTGAGCGTTATTCAGTCGAAAAACTATACGATTGATAAACGCGACGACGCCAGCCAGACCTTAACCACCGACTGGATTGAGTGGAACCGTCTCGATGAAGACCAGCAGTATCGTGGTCGTTATCAAGTCTCCGTTAAGCCGCAGGGTTATCAGCAGGCGGTTACCGTTAAGCTGTTGAATCTTGAGCAGGCAGGTAAACCGGTTGCCGATCCGGCCGCCATGCAGCGCTACAGCACTGAAATGCTGAACGTGATTGCCGCTGGTCTGGATAAGAACGCTACCGATGCCGCAAACGCCGCGCAGAACCGTAACGGTTCAACGTTTGATGTGCAGAGCGGTGCAGACGATACCGGCCTGCCAATGCTGGTGGTGCGTGCGCCGTTTAACCAGACCTGGCAGCGCCTGCCAGCAACGCTTGAAAAAGTGGGCATGAAGGTGACCGACAGCACCCGTTCAACGGGCAGCATCACAGCGACCTATAAGCCGCTGTCTGATAGCGCCTGGCAGGAGCTGGGGGCAAGCGATCCACAGCTGCCTTCCGGTGACTACAAAATCCAGGTTGGCGACCTCGATAACCGCAGCAGCCTGCAATTTATCGATCCGAAAGGACACACGCTGACCCAGGCGCAGAACGATGCGCTGGTCGCTGCCTTCCAGGCCGCATTCAGCAAATAATAGTGAGGGCTGGTTAATCCAGCCCTTTTTATTTTCGTGCTACGCAAACGTGTGCGTGGCATAATATGGCCAGTTTTGAATACAAATCATCACACCAGGAGTAATGAAGATGCAGAAGCAAGCTGAGTTGTATCGTGGCAAAGCGAAAACCGTATACAGCACGGAAAACCCGGATCTGTTGGTGCTCGAATTCCGCAATGATACGTCAGCAGGAGACGGCGCACGCATTGAGCAGTTCGATCGTAAGGGCATGGTGAACAACAAGTTCAACCACTTCATTATGACCAAACTGGCCGAAGCCGGTATCCCGACTCAGATGGAAGCGTTGCTGTCCGATACGGAATGTCTGGTAAAAAAGCTGGATATGGTGCCGGTTGAGTGCGTGATCCGTAACCGTGCCGCAGGCTCCCTGGTGAAGCGTCTGGGCATTGAAGAGGGTATCGAACTGAATCCACCGCTGTTCGATCTGTTCCTGAAAAACGACGCCATGCACGACCCGATGGTTAACGAATCCTACTGCGAAACCTTCGGCTGGGTAAGCAAAGAGAACCTGGCGCGCATGCAGGAACTGACCTACAAAGCCAATGACGTGCTGAAAAAGCTGTTTGATGACGCGGGCCTGATCCTGGTCGACTTCAAGCTGGAGTTCGGTCTGTACAAGGGTGAAGTGGTGCTGGGCGACGAATTCTCGCCGGACGGCAGCCGCCTGTGGGACAAAGAGACGCTGGATAAAATGGACAAAGACCGTTTCCGCCAGAGTCTGGGTGGCGTGGTCGAAGCGTACGAAGCGGTTGCTCACCGTTTAGGCGTTAAGCTCGACTAAACTGCGCATTTGCCAAAGGATGTTGGCATCCTTTGGCGTCTTATCCTTGTTTACTATGGTAATCCTTTCATTAACCGCCTACGATCATAGCTATTATAAATGGAATAGTTCGAGGTGTTTATGCGCTGGCAAGGGCGTCGTGAAAGTGACAACGTAGAAGACAGACGCAGCAGTGGTGGCGGTGGTCCGTCTATGGGCGGGCCAGGTTTCCGGTTACCCAGCGGCAAGGGCGGCATTATTCTGCTGGTCGTCGTGCTGGTGGCGGGCTACTACGGCGTCGACCTGACCGGTTTGATGACCGGTGAAACCGGGCAACAGCAGCAGTATTCTCAGCGCTCCATCAGCCCGAATGAAGATGAAGCGGCGAAATTTACTTCCGTTATTCTCGCGACGACCGAAGATACCTGGGGTCAGCAGTTCGAGAAAATGGGGCGGACTTATCAGCCGCCAAAACTGGTGATGTACCGGGGCGCAACCCGCACCGGCTGCGGCACCGGGCAGTCCGTTATGGGGCCGTTCTACTGCCCGGCGGACAGCACCGTCTATATCGATCTCTCCTTCTATGACGACATGAAAAGCAAGCTGGGCGCCGACGGCGATTTTGCCCAGGGCTACGTGATCGCGCATGAAGTCGGCCACCACGTGCAGAAGCTCCTCGGCATTGAGCCTAAAGTGCGTCAGATGCAGCAGAATGCTTCTCAGGCGGAGGTGAATCGTCTGTCCGTACGCATGGAGCTTCAGGCCGACTGCTTCGCTGGCGTCTGGGGACACAGCATGCAGCAGCAGGGCGTGCTGGAAACAGGCGATCTGGAAGAGGCCCTGAATGCCGCACAGGCGATTGGTGACGATCGCTTGCAGCAGCAGAGCCAGGGGCGCGTTGTGCCGGACAGCTTTACCCATGGCACCTCAGAGCAGCGCTACAGTTGGTTTAAGCGTGGCTTCGACAGCGGCAACCCGTCGCAGTGTAATACCTTCGGCAAAGCTATGTGATGTTGGGGTTTGAACAGCTGGTCAACCAGCTTCAGCGTACCGGGCACCGCCGGCTGGTGGTGCTCAGCGGCGATGAAGCGTGGACGTTGAGCCAGGCGACCATTCTGCGCGATACGTTACCAGGAGACTGGCTGTGGCTGGAGGAAAACCCCTCTAAGACCATCAGCGGCCTGCTGGGACGTGAATACCTGCACGCCGTTTTTGACGCGCGTCGCGGGTTTGACGTCTCGGCCTTCGCCGCCCTCAGCGGGACCCTGCGCGCCGGAAGCCTTCTGATGCTGCTGGTGCCGCCGTTCTCCGTCTGGGCTAACAGGCCCGACGCGGATTCTCTACGCTGGAGCGACAGCGCCGAGCCGATCGCCACCCCGCACTTTGTTCACCACTTTTGCCGGACGCTTGCCGCCGATTCAGATGCCATCGTCTGGCATCAACATCGTCCTCTGTGCCTTCCCGTTACGTCAGATTTACCCGCCTGGCAGCCTGCCAGCGGTGAACCGCAGCGCGAGCAAGCTGAGATCCTCGACGCTCTTCTGACCATGCCTGCGGGCGTGGCCGCCGTGACGGCACCGCGCGGACGCGGAAAGTCCGCCCTGGCGGGCATGTTGCTCAACGGCATTCAGGGGAGTGCAGTCGTGACGGCACCGGCAAAAGGGGCGACGGATGTCATCGCGCGTTTCGCCGGGGAACATTTTCACTTTATGGCCCCGGATGCGCTGCTGGCCTCCACAACAGAAGCTGACTGGCTGATTGTCGATGAGGCGGCCGCCATCCCCGGCCCGCTGCTGGAGAAGCTGGCGTCGCGCTTTCCCCGCGTGTTGCTGACCACCACGGTGCAGGGTTATGAAGGCACGGGCAGGGGATTCCTGCTGAAGTTCTGCGCCCGGTTCAGCGGGCTGCGGCGTTATACCTTATCCACGCCTGTTCGCTGGGCTGCCGGATGTCCCCTTGAGCGGATAGTGGCGAACGCGCTGCTGTTCGACGATGCGCTTATCGATCGCAAACCGGAAGGCGAGGTACGTTTAACGTCGCTGGAGCCCGGGATGTGGGAGAGCGATCCGGCGCGCGGGGCAGGCGTGTATGAACTGCTGTGTGCCGCGCACTACCGGACGTCACCCCTCGATTTACGCCGGATGATGGACGCCCCCGGCCAGCACTTTGCTGTTGCTCAGGCGGGCGCGGAGATCGCGGGCGCGCTCTGGCTGGTGGAGGAGGGGGGATTACCCCCTGAACTTAGCCGCGCAGTCTGGGCGGGCTTTCGTCGGCCGCGTGGAAATCTGGTGGCGCAGTCGCTGGCAGCGCACGGCGGCTCGCCGCTCGCGGCGACGCTGAAAGGCCGACGCGTCAGCCGCATTGCGGTTCATCCCCATCGCCAGCGGGAAGGCATCGGCCAGCGGCTGATCCGCAGTGCCAGCGGAGAAGATTATCTCTCGGTCAGCTTTGGCTATACCGACGAGCTGTGGCGTTTCTGGCGGCAGTGCGGGTTTGTGCTGGTGCGAATGGGCAGCCACCGGGAAGCCAGCAGCGGGTGCTATACGGCGATGGCATTGCTGCCGCTGAGCGAGGCGGGGCATCAGCTCTGCGAACAGGCGCATCAGCGGTTATGTCGTGATATGCGCGTCCTGTCGGCCTGGAATGGCGAAAAGATCCCGGTGACGGATGCATGGGAAGCTACCCTTAATAGTGACGACTGGCTGGAGCTGGCGGGGTTTGCCTTTGCTCACCGGGCGTTTTCAACTTCGGTTGCGGCGCTGACGCGGTTGTTGTTAGCCGTGGACATGCCACTTCCGGCGCTGCGGGGGAAAATGGAAGGGAATACGCACGATTTCGGGCGCAAAGCGTTGCTGGCGAAGCTACGCGAGGAAACCGCTCACGCGCTTGAAAGGCTTGATTACTCCCGTAGCCAGCAGCTGAAAGCCGACATTTTGCAATGGCAATTTTTTCAATGAGTTCTTCAGTAAAGTGGCATGGTCATTACCCCGCAGAGGCGTAAAATCCTGCTTACCAATTAAGGAGATCGCCATGAAACATGACCATTTTGTTGTGCAAAGCCCGGATACACCTGCTAAACAGCTCCTGCTTCTGTTTCATGGCGTGGGCGACAATGCCGTCAATATGGGACAGATTGGCAGCTGGTTTGCACCCGTTTTCCCACACGCGCTGATCGTCAGCATCGGCGGCGTGGAGCCGTGCGGTCCGGACGGGCGGCAGTGGTTTTCCGTCGAGGGCGTGACGGAGGAGAATCGTCAGGCGCGTATTGATGCCGCTATGCCAGCCTTTATCGATACCGTGCGTTACTGGCAGCAGCAGAGCGGCGTAGGCGCCGACGCAACGGCGCTGATTGGCTTCTCTCAGGGCTCAATCATGTCGCTGGAAAGCGTAAAAGCGCAGCCCGGACTGGTGTCCCGCGTGATTGCTTTTAACGGGCGTTTTGCGACGTTACCGCAAAGCGCGACCACGCAGACCACGATCCATCTCATTCATGGGGGGGAAGACCGGGTAATTGAGCTTTCGCATGCGGTTGCTGCCCAGGAGACGCTGATGCGCGAGGGCGGAGATGTGACGCTGGATATCGTAGACGATCTGGGGCATGCCATTGACGATCGCAGCATGCAGTTCGCGCTCGATCATCTGCGTTATACCGTACCGAAGCACTACTTTGATGAAGCGCTCAGCGGCGGTAAGCCGAATGACGATGATATCGTCGAGTTTATGTGAGGTGTCCCCCTCTTTTTAGGGAGAGGGGAAACAGAGCGATTACTTCTTCTGGTCCTTCTTCGGCCAGTCGTCTTCATCGTCCCACTTGTCGTTAAAATCACGGTGCGGCGGAAGATCCGGTTTGTTGGCAAGGAACTTTTTATGGTCAACGCGCTTGAGATCTTTAATCACGTTAAGCAGCACGCCTACCAGAAATACCAACACCAGAATCCACCAGTACTTTGAAAGCCAGTCCATTCGCTAATCCTCTTTAAGCACCCGTCAGGCGACGAGCTGCTCCATAATACGTTGATACATGCGGGCCAGCAGTTGTAAATCGGCAGCGTTCACGCATTCATTGATTTTGTGAATCGTCGCGTTAACCGGACCCAGTTCGACAACCTGTGCGCCCATGCGGGCGATAAAGCGTCCGTCAGACGTGCCGCCCGTTGTCAGCAGCTGTGGCTTAATTTCATTATAGTGCGCAATGGCGTTCACCACCGCATCCACCAGTTTACCGCGCTGCGTCAGGAACGGCTGGCCAGACAGCCACCAGTCGAGGGTATAGCGCAGCTGATATTTCTCGAGCAGCGCAATCACGCGCGCTTTGATCATCTCGTCGGTCAGTTCGGTGCTGAAGCGGAAGTTAAACTGGACGAAGAGATCGCCGGGAATGACGTTGTTGCTGCCGGTGCCGGCCTTGATGTTGGCTATCTGCATGCTGGTTGGCGGGAAAAATTCGTTGCCTTTATCCCATTCAATGCCTACCAGTTCGTTCAGCATCGGCGCGGCGCGGTGTACCGGGTTATCCGCCAGGTGCGGATAGGCAACGTGGCCCTGCACGCCATGAATAGTCAAATTACAGGTCAGGGATCCACGGCGGCCATTTTTCACCACATCGCCCACCACTTCGGTGCTGGACGGTTCGCCCACCAGACAGTAGTCCAGACGTTCATTGCGCGCCATCAGGGCCTCAACGACCTTCACGGTGCCGTTGTGGGCGCTGGCTTCTTCATCGGAGGTAATCAAAAACGCAAGACGGTTTTTATGGTTCGGATGCTGGGCGACGAAACGCTCTGCCGCCACGACCATCGCAGCCAGAGAACCTTTCATGTCCGCAGCGCCGCGTCCGAAAAGCATGCCGTCGCGGATGGTCGGCTCAAAAGGCGGGTTGATCCAGCGGTCTGCGTCGCCTGCGGGAACTACGTCAGTATGTCCGGCAAACGCCAGCGTCTCTCCCTGACCGCGCCATGCCCAGAAGTTCTGCGTATCGCCAAAATCCATGTGCTCCACGGTAAAACCGATGGCACGCAGGCGCTCAATCATTAATGCCTGACAACCTGCGTCGTCCGGGCTAAGGGAAGGACGGCGAATAAGCTGCTGAGTCAGCTCAATGACCGGGCATGACATAGACTACACCTCAACGAATAAATCTGAATAAAGGGTTTCACTGAAACCCAGCAGCATAGGCTGACCTGGCTTGCAGAGCAATGGGCGTTTGATGATTGCCGGCATTTCAAGCATCAGTTTGGCTGCGCTGTCGGCGTCGTTGATCGTGGCCCGGAGAGATTCATCCAGTTTTCGCCAGGTGGTCCCGCGGGTATTCAGTAGCGCTTCCCACCCCAGTTCGTTGATGGCGGAATGGAGAAACGCGGGGTCAAGCCCGTCGGCACGGTAATCGTGGAAGCGATAGTCGATGTTGTGTGCTTCCAGCCAGCGGCGGGCTTTTTTAATCGTGTCGCAATTCTTAATGCCGTACATCACAACCATAGTGAATCCTTTTGTTCTTTTGTGGATTAAATGTTCAATATTTTCGAAGATATATCCTTAAGTGGAATATAACACATTCGGAATTTTTCGGGATTTACAATTCTCCATAATTCAACGAACAGCTGTAAGCTGAATAGTCTTTCATCTTTTAAGCATAGTTGTCCACCCTGTTTAAATTGCCAATAAACTCAGGGGGAAATTAAAAATGCTGTTATTTTTCCGACTATTTCAAAATATTGCTGTAGGTCACATAAAATTTACCCGACAACGCTCATAGTGATCCTAAACCTACCAGCACAGCGGGGCTCAATCACAGCAATCGGTTAAAGTGGCTTCACAATGATGATACGTTTTCGTAGAATGCACATAATAATAAGAGAGGTTGTTATGATTGAACGTGAACTGGGGAACTGGAAAGATTTTATCGAAGGCATGCTTCGTAAATGAATTTCCGGTAAGAAATGCAAGAGCACTTAATTAACTAAAATAACCATAGTGTGAAAGAATCACACAATAAAAAGGCGGCCTGTAAAGCCGCCTTTTTTATTTCAACGTGTTATTCCGGCTTATCCTTCAGCGGGAAACGACGGCGTACCAGCACAAAGAACAGCGGTACGAAATAGATAGCCAGAATCGTCGCCGAAATCATTCCCCCCATAACGCCCGTTCCCACCGCGTGCTGGCTGCTGGAGCCTGCGCCGGAGCTGGTGGCCATCGGCAGGACGCCAAACACAAACGCCAGAGAGGTCATCAGGATCGGACGCAGGCGCTGACGACAGGCGTGCAGCGTGGCGGCCATCAGTTCGTGACCTTTGGCATTCATCTCATTGGCAAATTCGACGATCAGAATGGCGTTTTTCGCCGACAATCCGATTACGGTGAGGAGTCCGACCTGGAAATAGACATCATTTTCCAGGCCGCGCATCCAGGTTGCCAGCAGCGCGCCGATGACCCCGAGAGGCACCACCAGCATCACCGAGAACGGCACTGACCAGCTTTCATACAGCGCCGCCAGACAGAGGAACACCACCAGCAGCGAAAGGGCATACAGGGCAGGCGCCTGAGCGCCGGAAAGCCGTTCCTGGTAGGACATCGCTGTCCACTCCAGGCCAAAG
Source organism: Enterobacter cloacae complex sp. S2 (assembly GCF_015159675.1). Lineage (NCBI taxonomy): Bacteria > Pseudomonadati > Pseudomonadota > Gammaproteobacteria > Enterobacterales > Enterobacteriaceae > Enterobacter > Enterobacter cloacae complex sp. S2. Next base: position 257,149 of record NZ_JADDTS010000002.1, on the reverse strand, counting down.
CCGGTCGGTAACTGCTGAACCAGTTTTTCCATAATGTCCATTGCGGTACCGGTACTGACGCCCGGCGCGGCTTCACCAACAATCTCCAGCGCCGAATAGCCGTTGTAACGCTCCAGACGCGGTGAACCGGTCTCCCAGCGTGACGTCGCAAACGCCGAGAACGGCACCATGCCGCCGGTGTTATTGCGCACATACCAGCGGTTGATATCGTCCGGCAGCATGCGGTATTTGGCGGCAGACTGAACGTAGACCTTCTTCACGCGGCCGCGATCCATAAAGTCATTCACGTAGCTTGAGCCCCACGCCGTTTGCAGGGTGTCGTTAATGTCGTCGATGGAGACGCCCAGCGCCTGCGCTTTACGCTGGTCAATATCCACCTGTAGCTGAGGGCTGTCATCCAGACCGTTATGACGAACGCGGGTAAGCTGCGGATCTTTCCCGGCCAGCTCCAGCAGCTTGTCGCGAGCAGCCATCAACGCGTCATGCCCGGCACCAGCGTGATCCTGAAGCTCCATATCAAACCCGGCTGAGCTGCCCAGGCCGCTGATGGCGGGCGGGCTGCTGGCGAAAACGCGCGCTTCCTTGATTTTGTTGAACGCTTTGGTTGCACGCTCAATGATGGCAAAGGAGGAGCCGGTATCGCTGTCGCGCTGGTCCCAGTCTTTCAGGCGCACAAACATACGCGCCACGTTCTGCCCGTTACCGCCAGGGCCAGAGCCGACGGTGGAGAAGACGGAGATCACGTTATCTTTCTCCTGAGTATGGAAGTAGTTCTCAACCTTCTGCACCACTTTCAGGGTCTGCTGCTGGGTCGAGCCGCTGGGTAATTGTACGGAGGTGATAAACATGCCGCGATCTTCCAGCGGCAGGAACGAGGTTGGCAGCCGCAGGAACAGGAAGACCATGCCGCCGAGCAGCAGAACATAAACCACCATCCAGCGTACGCTGCGGTGCAGAACTTTACCCACGCCCGCTTCATAGCGCGCCGCATTGCGGTTAAACATGCGGTTAAACCAGCCGAAGAAGCCTTTTTGACCGTGGTGTTCGCCCTTATGCAGCGGTTTCAGCAGCGTCGCGCACAGGGCAGGGGTAAGGATCATCGCCACCAGTACGGAGAGCACCATTGCAGAGACGATGGTGATCGAGAACTGGCGATAAATCGCGCCCGTGGTGCCGCCAAAAAACGCCATCGGGATAAATACCGCCGACAGCACCATGGCGATACCGACCAGCGCGCCCTGAATCTGTCCCATCGATTTGCGCGTGGCCTCGCGGGGCGAAAGCCCTTCCTCGCTCATGATGCGCTCAACGTTTTCCACCACCACGATGGCATCATCCACCAGCAGGCCGATGGCCAGCACCATGGCGAACATGGTCAGGGTGTTGATGCTGTAACCGAAGGCATACAGCACTGCAAAGGTACCCAGCAGCACCACCGGCACCGCAATAGTGGGGATCAGCGTGGCGCGGAAGTTTTGCAGGAACAGGTACATCACGAGGAACACCAGCGCGATAGCTTCGAGCAGGGTTTTCACCACATCTTCGATGGAGGCTTTTACGAACGAGGTGGTTTCGTAGGCGACTTTGTACTCCAGTCCGTGCGGGAAGAAATGCGACAGCTCATCCAGACGCTCTAGCACCCGCTGCGCGGTCGCCATTTCGTTGGCGCCGGAGGCCAGTTTCACCCCCAGCCCGGAAGCGGCATTGCCGTTAAAGCGGCTCAGGTAGTCATATTTTTCCGCCCCCATTTCCACGGTGGCGACATCCCCCAGACGCACTTCCGAACCGTCCTGATTCACGCGTAGCGTGATATTGCGGAACTGTTCAGGTGTCTGGAGCAGCGACTGGGAGTTGATGGTGGCGTTAAGCGCCTGGTTATCCACGGACGGGGTACCGCCGAGCTGCCCCACGGCAATCTGGGCGTTCTGCGATTCGATAGCGTCGGTGACATCTTTGGCGGTCATCTGCACGCTGTTCAGCTTGTTGGGATCCAGCCAGATACGCATGGAGTACTGCGAGCCGTAGGCGTCGATATCACCCACGCCGTTGATACGGCTGAGCGGGTCCTGAATATTACTGGCGACGTAGTCCGCGATGTCCTGCTTATCCATTGAGCCATCGGTTGAAACAAACGCGATGGTCAAAATATTGGTGTCACCGGTTTTACGCACGGTCACCCCCTGGTTCTGCACCGCCTGAGGCAGTTTACGCAGGGCCGATTGCAGCTGATTTTGCACCTGCTGCACCGCTTCATCCGGATCCGTGCCCGCCGTAAAGCTCAGTGTTACGGTCGCCTGGCCCGTGGCGCTGCTCTGTGAGGACATGTACATCAGGTTATCGAGACCCGTCATGTTCTGCTCGATAACCTGGGTGACGGTATTTTCCAGCGTCTGTGCCGAGGCGCCAGGGTAGTTCGCCGTGATACGCACGTTGGGGGGCGCGAGGTCAGGGTATTGCTCAACAGGAAGGGACGTAATCGCCAGGACACCCGTCAGACACAACAGGATTGCAAGCACCCAGGCAAAAATGGGGCGATCGATGAAAAAATTCGCCATTAAAGTGTGACCTCGTTTTGCTGCACGTCATTATTGTTTATTGCCCGCCTAACTTTAGCGGTAAGGCCCAGGTCAAACGTGGAGAAATAAAGGAGATAATGTAAATTATCATGCGCTTTTTTCAGCGCGCCTTCTTTCTCGCTATTTTTCAGCCTGGGCCGCAGGCGTCCGGAACGTTACGCTGACCTGTGTCCCGCCCTGTGGCGGCTGAGAAAAATGTAATGTCCCGCCGAGCCGTCCCGCGCGTTCGCGCATGATATTCAGCCCGTAATGCCCCGGCGGTTCACTGGCGTCGCCGATACCAATGCCGTTGTCCCGGATCGTGACCGTGTGAGTGCCGTCCGCGGTGGTGACGCAGCTGACCACAATCTCGCTCGCGTCGGCATGTTTAATCGCATTCAGCACTGCCTCACGCACAATCTGTAAGAGGTGCACCTGTTTTTGTGCGTCCAGCGCCAGCGATGAGAGACGGCAGTCGAGCACCAGCTTCGCGCGGGTCTGGCTTTGCAACCCGTCGAGAGACTCCTGTAGCGCGGCAGGAAGATTGGCGTGATTGAGCGTCAGGCGGAAGGTGGTGAGCAGCTCGCGTAGCTGATGCCAGGCATTATTCAGCTCGCGGGAGAAGTCCGTAATGATGGTCTGCGCCGGAGCATTGTCGCCGGGCACGGCATGCTTCAGCAGCGTAAGCTGAATACGCAAATAGGAGAGCACCTGCGCCAGCGAATCATGCAGCTCGCGCGCGATGGTGGCGCGCTCCTCCATCAGCAGCAGCTGCTGATAATGTTTCTGCGCCTGATTGAAATAGATCCCCCGGCCCAGCATCGTCGCCACGCTTTCCATGAGCGGCAGCGGAACATCCCCGGTCGCGCTTTGCCAGCGCAGTTCGCCGTACAGGGTGTCCTGCATTAACACCGGTAAATTGTGCATTTTCTCGCCCGGGGACTCCTGTCCTTCGTAAAGCTGCCAGTCGTCGCTGGTGCGCAATTGCAGGTAATTCATCTGCGTATAGTCATGCACAATCTGCAAAATATGCCGGAAACAGTGGCTGTCTATCTGCCCGGTATTCAACGCCTGTGAGCATTTAAACAGCATTTCGAGCTGCTGATGCGCTTCATTCAGGTGGCGGGTTTTTTCAGCAACGGAGCGCTCAAGTGAACGGTACAGGGTGTGTAATTCCGCCGACATATGGTTGAAGGCGCGGGAAAGCTGGCCCAGCTCGTTGGGAAGCGTAGTATCCGGCGCGGGAGTGTCGAATTGCCCCTGTTCGATACGCTCGCTCGCCGCCACCAGATTATTCAGCGGCAGCACAACCTGACGGCGGATGCGCCGCAGGGTCACCACCGCCAGCAGCAGGATGCCCAGGCCGCCCGTCAGCGACATGAAAATCACCAGCTGAATTTTATGTTCGGTGTAGTGCTGTAGCGCCAGCACAAAGGCATCTATCCGGCCCACGAAATCCTCTATGTGGTTCTGATACCATCCGGTATCGCCGCTGGCGATGCGCGTGTCCATCTCCTGCCAGCCAAGGTGCAACTGCTGGTAACGCTGTTTGACGTCCTCTGGCACATACCAGCGGTTTAGCTTCTGCAACGCAGGCGCGCTCAGCGTTTTTTGCCAGACCGCGCGGTGCTCTGCCAGCGATGGGCCGGCGCGCTGCATTTCGTAGCCCAGGCGGTAGCTCTGCATACGCAGCGAGCCGGCGATGTTAATCGCCTCGGCGTCGCGCTGGCTGCTGGCGAGTGTGACCAGCGCAATGGCGCTGATCAGAACGGACAAGACAATCATCGAAAAGAAAGCCCGAGCCAGGCTTCCCGATACGGGGCGTTTAACGGTCACTCATCAGCTTCCTGAATTAAATTGATCTGCCACAGGTTCACTGGAAATAGTTCGGCTTCCTGGGCATTTGAACATTGCGTCGCCATGCCGCTGTGGGTAAATACGATAACAATAGAAAGAATAAGGTTATTGAACCAAAAACAGGTGTTGTTATGAATCGTTTTATTATGGCCAATGCTCAGCAGTGTATCGGTTGTCGCGCCTGCGAAGTTGCCTGTGTGATGGCGCACAACGGGGAGCAGCACGCGCTGAGCGAGCGCCATTTTCATCCCCGCATTACGGTCCTTACCTCAGGCTTGCGAAAAAGCCCCGTGACCTGCCACCACTGTGAAAACGCGCCCTGCGCGCAAAGCTGCCCGAACGGAGCCATCACGCAACACAGCGACAGCGTACAGGTCAATCAACAAAAATGCATTGGCTGTAAAGCCTGCGTGGTGGCCTGTCCGTTTGGCACGATGGACATGCTGATCGCCCCGCTGCAAAACGACAGCGTAAAGGCCTCGGCGCACAAATGCGACCTCTGCCTGGAAAGGCCGCAAGGCCCGGCCTGCGTGGAAAACTGCCCGGCGGCGGTGCTTACGCTCGCCACCCCAGCCGTACTGGATAAGCTGGTTAAACAGCGCCGACAGCGCAGCGCAAGGCTGGACGCGCTGCCGTGGCACAGCGAGGCGGTTCAGTCAGTCCCTCCGCAAACCAAACGGCAACAGATGCAAAACACCCCGGCGCGCGGTGAGCCGGATAAGCTCAGCCCCGAAGCACGCGCATACCATTTTAACGAGATCTACCTGCCGTTTCGCCCGGAACAGGCGCAGCGCGAGGCTTCCCGGTGCCTGAAATGTGGCGAGCACAGCATTTGCGAGTGGACCTGCCCGCTGCATAACCACATTCCCCAGTGGATTGAGCGGATCGGGGCGGGGGATATCGTCGGTGCGGCTGAGCTTTCTCACCAGACTAACTGTTTACCGGAAATTACCGGCCGCGTCTGCCCACAGGATCGATTATGTGAAGGCGCCTGCACCCTGCGGGATGCGTCAGGAGCAGTAACCATCGGTAATATCGAACGGTATATCTCGGATCGGGCGCTGGCGATGGGCTGGACGCCGGACGTCAGCCACGTTAAGCCGGTCGGTAAGCGCGTCGCCATCATCGGCGCCGGTCCGGCAGGGCTGGCCTGCGCCGACGTGCTGGTGCGCAGCGGCGTCGGCGTGACGGTCTACGACCGCCATCCGGAAATCGGCGGATTGCTGACCTTTGGTATTCCGGCCTTCAAGCTGGATAAATCCCTGTTAGCGCGGCGCAGAGAGATATTCAGCGCGATGGGCATCCGCTTCGAGCTGAACTGCGAGGTGGGAAAAGACGTGTCGATGGCCCAACTGCAAAACGACTACGATGCCCTGTTCATCGGCGTAGGGACCTATCGTTCCATGAAAGCGGGTATCCCTCACGAAGACGCGCCGGGCGTGTACGACGCGCTGCCGTTTTTAGTGGCAAACACGCGGAACGTGATGGGCCTTGATCCTGCCGCAGACGAACCGTTTATCGACACACAGGGTTTAAACGTGGTGGTGCTCGGCGGGGGCGATACGGCGATGGACTGCGTGCGCACCGCGCTGCGGCATGGCGCGGCGAAAGTCACCTGCGCCTATCGGCGGGACGAGGCCAACATGCCGGGCTCAAAGAAAGAGGTTAAAAACGCGAAAGAAGAGGGCGCAGCGTTTGAATTTAATGTCCAGCCGGTTGAGCTCACGCTGGATACCGACGGGAAGGTTAACGGTATCCGGATGCTGCGCACCAGGCTGGGCGAGCCGGATGCGCAGGGGCGGCGGCGTCCTGTCCCGGTGGCGGGCAGTGAGTTTGTCATGCCAGCGGATGCGGTGATCATGGCGTTTGGTTTTAATCCGCACGCCATGCCGTGGCTTCAGGCGCAGGGCGTCGACACCGACGACTGGGGGCGCATCAGGGCCTCCGTGGAGAGCCGTTATCGCTACCAGACCTCGAATCCGCAGATTTTTGCTGGCGGTGATGCGGTACGCGGTGCGGATCTGGTGGTCACCGCGATGGCGGAAGGGCGTCATGCCGCGCAGGGGATCATGGACTGGCTTGGCGTGCCGCCGCGCAACATGCATTAATGCAGACGGGCGACAAAGCGGGCTTCACGGCGTAGTATAAACAGACTCATTTTGCCGTGGAGCCCGTATGTCCCTGAACATTACCGTTATTAAAGACAAAATCCTTTCTGAAAATTACTTTGTCCTGCGTAACATCACTTACGATCTCACCCGTAAGAACGGGGACGTCATTCGCCATAAACGCGAAGTCTACGACCGGGGCAATGGTGCAACCATCCTGCTGTATAACCGTGAAAAGCAAAGCGTGGTGCTGATCCGCCAGTTTCGCATCGCGACATGGGTCAATGGCAACGCGGACGGACGTCTGATTGAAACCTGTGCAGGTCTGCTTGATGACGATGAGCCGGAAGTGTGTATCCGCAAAGAAGCCATTGAGGAGACGGGTTTTGAAGTGGGTGCGGTGCAGAAAGTCTATGAGCTGTTTATGTCACCTGGCGGGGTTACCGAGCTGGTTCACTTCTTCATTGCGGAATATACCGATGCTCAGCGCACGCACCGGGGCGGCGGCGTGGACGATGAAGACATTGAAGTGCTGGAAATGCCTTTCGCTCAGGCTGTCGACATGGTGAAACGCGGCGAGATCCGCGACGGTAAAGCGGTGATCCTGTTGCAGTATCTGCAAACCAGCGGGCTGATGAATGCGGCGGCGGAAGCGCGATAAGTTGTATTTCAGATAAATCTATCCGATAAATCCGATTGAGCCAGCCCGCCATGGGCACGAAGATACGCCCCAGATTGACCTATTCGTTTCCGGGGCTGTGCCGTTCATGCGCTACTGCGTTTATCTTCTCTTCTTCATTTGCGTGCTTCCCGCGCCTTTGGTGTGGGCTGCGCCTGCGCAGCAGTCTTTTTCAGACTGGCAGGTGACCTGCAATAACCAGAACTTCTGCGTAGCGCGCAATACCGGCGAGCATCGCGGTCTGGTCATGACGCTGAGCCGCAGTGCGGGGGCAAAAACGGACGCCAGCCTGCGCATCGATCTCGGCGGGCTTTCGGCGCCACCGGTGAAAGAGCCTGACATCGCCCCGCGCCTGCTGCTCGACAATGTGCCGCTTACGTTCACGTCGCAACACTGGCAGTTAGCCCCCTGGCATCTTAAAACAGACGATACGGCCACCATCACCACGTTTCTGAAAACCATTCAGGAAGGGCAGGCGCTGACCCTGCGCGGGGGGAAGCAGACAATTTCTCTGGCCGGTCTGAAAGCGGCGCTGCTGTTTATCGATGCCCAGCAAAAACGCGTCGGAAGTGAAACGGCGTGGATTAAAAAAGGGGATAGTCCACCGCTGAGCGTGCCGCCTGCGCCGGCATTAAAAAAGGTGGCGGTGGTGAACCCCACGCCAACGCCGCTGACGCATAACGAACTCAACGATCTGCTGGATTACGGTACCTGGCGCATGAACCACAGCCAGTGCTCTCTCGATCCGAACCGGCGTGAAGTGCGCGTGACCGCGCTGACCGATGACAAAGCGCTGATGATCATCAGCTGTGAGGCGGGGGCGTACAACACCGTCGACCTGGCGTGGCTGGTGTCGCGTAAAAAACCATTTTCGGCCAGGAGCGTGAGATTGCGCCTGCCGTTTACCCCTTCCAGCCAGAGTAGCGACATGGAGCTGATGAATGCCAGCTTCGACGAAAAAACGCGCGAGCTGACCACGCTGGCGCTGGGACGCGGGATTGGCGACTGTGGGATCCAGACCCGCTGGCGTTTTAACGGCCAGCGCTTCCGCCTGGTACGCTACGCGGAAGAGCCAAGCTGTGATAACTGGAATGGGCCAGATGCCTGGCCCACGCTGTGGATCACAAGGTAGGGTTTTGCCGGGTGGCGCTGTCGCTTACCCGGCCTACTTTTTAGAACCGTAGGCCCGGTAAGGCGTAGCCGCCACCGGGCAACGCAGATCGCACTACAGCACGCTTAGCGCCTTCTCCACCACGTTCTCAACGGTAAAGCCGAAATACGGGAACAGCTTGTCGGCCGGGGCGGATTCACCGTAACCATGCATCCCGACAATTGCCCCTTTCAGACCCACGTATTTGTACCAGTAGTCGGCAATGCCAGCTTCAACCGCCACGCGCGCCGCGACGTTTGAAGGCAGCACCGATTCGCGGTACGCCTCATCCTGGGCATCAAAGATATCCGTTGAAGGCAGGGAAACCACGCGCACCGCGTGACCCTCGGCGGTCAGTTTCTCCGCCGCTTTTACTGTGATTTCCACCTCGGAACCGGTGGCGATCAGGATCACGTCTGGCTTACCGCCGCTGTCTTTCAGGATGTACCCGCCGCGGGCGATATTTTTCACCTGCTCCGGCGTGCGCTCGATCTGCGCCAGGTTCTGGCGCGACAGGATCAGCGCCGTGGGTCCGTTATGACGCTCTACGGCCAGCTTCCAGCCCACTGCCGCTTCCACCTGATCGCAAGGACGCCAGGTGCTGAAGTTTGGCGTTAAGCGCAGGCTCGCCAGCTGCTCTACCGCCTGGTGCGTCGGCCCATCTTCACCCAGCCCGATAGAGTCGTGGGTGTACACCATGATTTGCCGCGCCTTCATCAGGGCCGCCATACGCGCCGCGTTACGGGCATATTCGACAAACATCAGGAAGGTGGCGGTGTACGGCACGAAGCCGCCATGGTGGGCGATGCCGTTGGCAATGGCGGTCATCCCAAACTCGCGCACGCCGTAGTGGATGTAGTTCCCGGCAATGTCCTCCTTCAGGGATTTAGAGCCGGACCAGATGGTAAGGTTACTTGGCGCCAGATCCGCCGAGCCGCCCAGCAGTTCGGGCAGGATTGGGCCAATCGCGTTCAGGGTGTTTTGTGATGCCTTACGGGTGGCAATTTTCGCCGGGTTGGATTGCAGGTTCTCAATCAGCGCATGAGTTTTCTCTTCCCAGTCTTCCGGCAGGCCGCCGCTCATGCGGCGGGTAAACTCAGCCGCCAGCTCCGGATACGCTTTTTTGTAGGCGGCAAACTTCTCGTTCCAGGCCTGCTGCGCTTTTTCACCTGTTTCGCGAGCATCCCAGGCCTTGTAGATCTCTTTTGGGATCTCAAAGGCCGGGTGTTTCCAGCCCAGTTTCTGGCGGGTCAGCGCCACTTCCTCTTCACCCAGCGCCGCGCCGTGCGCCTCCTCTTTGCCCGCTTTGTTCGGCGAGCCGAAGCCGATGGTGGTGCGGCAGATGATCAGGGACGGTTTGTCCTTCACGCTCTGCGCTTCCTGAATCGCTTTTTTCACCGCCTCAGGATCGTGACCGTCGATCTCGTGCACCACGTGCCAGTGATAGGCTTCAAAGCGTTTCGCCGTATCGTCGGTAAACCAGCCCTCGGTTTCCCCGTCAATGGAGATGCCGTTGTGATCGTAGAAGCCAATCAGCTTGCCCAGCCCCAGGGTGCCCGCCAGAGAACAGACCTCGTGGGAGATCCCCTCCATCAGACAGCCGTCGCCCATAAAGACATAGGTGTAGTGATCGACAATCTCGTGGTCGGGCTGGTTGAACTGCGCGGCCAGCGTACGTTCGGCAATCGCCAGGCCAACGGCATTCGCCAGCCCCTGGCCCAGCGGGCCGGTAGTGGTTTCAACGCCCGGCGTATAGCCGATCTCCGGGTGGCCCGGCGTTTTGGAGTGCAGCTGGCGGAAGTTTTTTAATTCCTCAAGCGGCAGATCGTAGCCGGAAAGGTGCAGCAGGCTGTAGAGGAGCATCGAGGCGTGCCCGTTGGAAAGAATAAAACGGTCGCGGTCGTACCAGGTCGGGTCGGTCGGGTTGTGCTTCAGGAAGTCGTTCCACAGCACTTCGGCGATATCAGCCATACCCATGGGGGCGCCAGGGTGGCCGGAATTGGCTTTTTGTACGGCATCCATGCTGAGGGCGCGAATGGCGTTGGCGAGCTCTTTACGGGACATAGTTCACTCCGTGGCAAGGTTAAAGTTTGGCGGCGAGAAGATCTTCGAGTTTGCGCTGGTCGACGGCGAACTGGCGGATGCCGTCCGCCAGTTTTTCCACGGCCATTGGGTCCTGATTGTGCTCCCAGCGGAATTCCGCTTCGGTCATGGGTTTTGGTTTTGGCAGAACGGTGGAGGTTGGCACCAGCTTGCGGATCACCGTCTCTTCACTCTCCTGAAGCTTTTTCAGCAGGTCAGGGGAGATGGTCAGCCGGTCGCAGCCCGCGAGCGCGAGGATCTGCTCGGTGCGGCGGAAGCTGGCCCCCATCACGATGGTCTCGTAGCGGTGCTGCTTGTAATAATCGTAGATATTACGCACCGATTTCACGCCGGGATCTTCGTCCACCACATACGGATCCATCGGCTGTTTCGCCTGATACCAGTCGTAGATACGTCCGACAAACGGTGAAATCAGGAACACGCCCGCTTCGGCGCAGGCACGCGCCTGGGCGAAGGAGAACAGCAGCGTCAGGTTACAGTTGATCCCCTCTTTCTCCAGCACTTCCGCCGCGCGGATGCCTTCCCAGGTGGAGGCAAGCTTGATCAGGATGCGTGATTTATCGATCCCCTGCTCCTGGTAGAGTTCCACCAGGCGGCGAGCCTTGCTAATGCTCTTTTCCTGGTCGAATGAGAGGCGGGCATCCACTTCGGTGGAGACGCGTCCCGGTATGCTTTTAAGAATTTCCGCACCGATATTGACCGCCAGCTTGTCACTGGCTTCGGCGACCTGCTGCTCCTGCGTTTTACCGCGCTGTTTGCCGTAGGCAAGGGCGTCATCAATCAGATGACTAAAGTGCGCAAGACCGGCCGCCTTGAGCAGCAGCGAGGGGTTGGTGGTCGCGTCTTCCGGCTGGTAGTGACGAATCGATTCGATGTCGCCGCTGTCTGCAACCACGGTGGTAAATTGTTTGATGCCGTCTAGCTGGTTCATAATTACTCCTTGGAAATAAAAGAGTTAGTCGAGTGCGTCAGGTCACACTTCTGAGAAAATCATGATGGACTTAACAAAAAAGCATAGCAGACGGGGGAGGCATTGCTGTCTGAGACGGGTAACATGGCTGTTATAAATTGATAACAATTTTTATTCTGCAATGGTGAGAGTTTGGCAGCCTTCAAAGTTTAGGAGCCTGCCTGCGGCGATACTATGCGGCACACCAGGGTGTGCATAGGAACGTCAACATCACCCTTTTTGACCGAAACGTGAAAGGAATAACAAGATGGATGATCAGTTAAAACAAAGCGCTCTCGATTTTCACGAGTTTCCTGTTCCGGGTAAAATCCAGGTATCCCCGACCAAACCGCTGGCGACCCAGCGCGATCTGGCGCTGGCCTACTCGCCAGGCGTAGCTGCCCCGTGCCTTGAAATCGAAAAAGATCCGCTGGCAGCGTACAAATACACCGCCCGTGGCAACCTGGTGGCCGTTATCTCTAACGGTACGGCGGTACTGGGGTTAGGGAACATTGGCGCGCTGGCCGGTAAGCCGGTGATGGAAGGGAAGGGCGTTCTGTTTAAGAAATTTGCCGGTATCGACGTCTTCGATATCGAAGTGGACGAACTGGACCCGGATAAATTCATCAACGTGGTGGCGGCGCTGGAGCCGACCTTCGGCGGCATCAACCTGGAAGACATCAAAGCGCCGGAATGTTTCTATATCGAGCAGAAGCTGCGCGAGCGTATGAACATTCCCGTGTTCCATGACGACCAGCACGGCACGGCGATTATCAGTACCGCCGCCATTCTGAACGGTCTGCGTGTGGTGGAGAAAAACCTCTCCGACGTGCGCATGGTGGTCTCCGGCGCTGGCGCCGCGGCCATCGCCTGTATGAACCTGCTGGTGGCGCTGGGCATGCAGAAACACAACATCGTGGTCTGCGACTCCAAAGGCGTGATTTACAAAGACCGCGAGCCAAACATGGCGGAAACCAAGGCGGCCTATGCGGTGGCAGACGACGGCAAGCGCACGCTAGAAGACGTCATTGAAGGTGCCGACATTTTCCTCGGCTGTTCAGGCCCGAAAGTACTGACCCAGGAGATGGTGCAGAAGATGGCGCGCGCGCCAATGATCCTGGCCCTGGCGAACCCGGAGCCGGAAATTCTGCCGCCGCTGGCGAAGGCAGTGCGTGAAGACGCGATCATCTGTACCGGACGTTCGGACTACCCGAACCAGGTGAACAACGTGCTCTGCTTCCCGTTCATCTTCCGCGGTGCGCTGGACGTCGGCGCTACGGCAATCAACGAAGAGATGAAGCTCGCCGCCGTTCATGCTATCGCAGAGCTGGCGCACGCCGAGCAGAGCGAAGTGGTGGCCTCCGCCTACGGCGATCAGGATCTGAGCTTCGGCCCGGACTACATTATCCCTAAACCATTTGACCCGCGTCTGATCGTGAAGATCGCGCCAGCGGTGGCCAAAGCGGCGATGGACTCTGGCGTGGCGACGCGGCCGATTGAAGATTTCGATGCCTACGTCGATAAACTCACCGAGTTCGTCTACAAAACCAACCTGTTTATGAAGCCGATCTTCTCCCAGGCGCGCGCTGACGCGAAGCGCGTGGTGCTGGCGGAAGGGGAAGAGGCGCGCGTGCTGCACGCCACGCAGGAGCTGATCACCTTAGGGCTGGCGAAACCGATCCTGATTGGTCGTCCGAGCGTGATCGAGATGCGTATCCAGAAGCTGGGCCTGCAAATTAAGCCGGGCGTCGACTTTGAGATCGTCAATAACGAATCCGATCCGCGCTTCAAAGAGTACTGGAACGAATACTATTCGATCATGAAGCGTCGGGGGATCACCCAGGAGCAGGCGCAGCGGGCGGTGATCAGCAACACCACGGTGATCGGCGCGATCATGGTTCATCGCGGTGAGGCGGATGCGCTGATCTGCGGCACCATCGGCGAGTATCATGAGCATTTCAGCGTGGTGCAGGAGATCTTCGGCTATCGCGAGGGGGTCCATACTGCCGGCGCAATGAACGCGCTGCTGCTGCCAAGCGGTAACACCTTTATCGCCGATACCTACGTTAACGACGATCCAACCCCGGACGAACTGGCGGAAATCACCGTGATGGCGGCGGAAACCGTGCGCCGCTTTGGTATCGAGCCGAAAGTGGCGCTGCTGTCGCACTCTAACTTCGGGTCATCCAAATCCGCGGCGGCGTGCAAAATGCGCCAGACGCTGGACCTGGTGCGCGAGCGTGCGCCGGAACTGATGATCGACGGCGAGATGCACGGCGACGCCGCGCTGGTGGAGAGCATTCGTAATGAACGTATGCCGGACAGCCCGCTGAAAGGCTCCGCGAATGTGCTGATTATGCCGAACGTAGAAGCGGCGCGTATCAGCTATAACCTGCTGCGCGTGTCGAGTTCTGAAGGGGTGACCGTAGGGCCAGTGCTGATGGGGGTGTCAAAACCGGTACATGTATTAACGCCGATTGCCTCCGTGCGTCGTATCGTCAACATGGTAGCGCTGGCGGTGGTTGAGGCACAGACGCAGCCGCTGTAATTTTTACCCTCACCCTAACCCTCTCCCAAAGGGAGAGGGAATTTATACTCCCTCTCCCTTTGGGAGAGGGCAGGGGTGAGGGGGTTACACCCAGTTCCGAACCCGAATAAACTCACGCAAGGCAGCCTCCGGGCTGCCTTCTTTGGGTTCAAAGCTGTATTCCCAGCGCACCAGCGGCGGCATCGACATCAGAATGGACTCCGTGCGCCCACCGGTTTGCAGGCCAAACAGCGTCCCGCGATCCCATACCAGGTTAAACTCCACGTAACGCCCGCGGCGGTACAGCTGGAACTCACGCTCGCGAACGCCGTAGTCGGTGTTTTTGCGGCGTTCGACAATCGGCAGATAGGCATCGGTAAAGCCTTTACCCACTGCGCGCATAAAGCTGAACGCGGTATCAAAATCCGGCGTGTTGAGATCGTCAAAGAACAGCCCGCCGATGCCGCGTTGCTCGTCGCGATGCTTCAGATAGAAATAATCATCGCACCACTTTTTGTATTTCGGGTAAACGTCTTCGCCAAACGGCAGGCAGAGGTCGCGCGCGGTGGTGTGCCAGTGCACGGCGTCCTCTTCGAAGCCATAGTAAGGCGTTAAGTCGAAACCGCCGCCAAACCACCAGACCGGATCGGCCCCCGGTTTTTCCGCGATGAAAAAGCGCACGTTGGCGTGGCTGGTTGGCACAAACGGGTTATGCGGATGCACCACCAGCGAGACGCCCATCGCCTCGAAGCTGCGGCCCGCCAGTTCAGGCCGATGCGCCGTGGCGGACGCCGGCATTGCATCACCGTGGACGTGGGAGAAGTTGACCCCGGCCTGTTCAAAAATGCCACCGTTACGCAGCACGCGGCTGCGTCCACCGCCGCCCGCTTCGCGCTGCCAGGCATCTTCCTGAAATTCACCGCCGTCTGCGGCGGCCAGTTTCTGGCAAATCGCGTCCTGTAACTGCATCAGGAAAGTTTTGACCAGTTGTGCATTCGGTTTCATCAACGTTTCCTGGAGTGCGCTTTTTGATTATCGAACCAGTTGAAATAACTGATGACCCCGGAGGCGATAGCGTTCGCGATCTTCTGACGAAACGCCGTGGTGCCGAGTAAACGCTCCTCTTCCGGGTTGGTAATGAACGAGGTTTCAACCAGCACGGACGGAATGGACGGGGACTTCAGCACCACAAACGCGGCCTGCTCGGTGCTTTTACTGTGCAGACGGTGCACGGGCTTAATCCGTTTAAGGATATGCGAGCCGAGCGTCAGGCTGTTTTTGATGGTATCGGTCTGCACGAGATCAAACAGAACCTGCTGCAACAGATGGTCTTTGTCGGTGGCTTTTTTCCCGGCCACTTCATCCGCCCGGTTTTCGCGATCGGAGAGGTATTTCGCCATGGCGCTACTGGCGCCACGGTTGGAGAGGGCGAACACCGATGCGCCTGCGGCGGAAGGGTTTGTGAAGCCATCCGCGTGAATGGACATAAACAGGTCGGCGCCGTGCTTATGGGCAATTTCCACGCGATCGTACAGCGGGATAAACGTGTCGCCCGTGCGCGTCAGGCGGGCGTCAATGCCGTTGCTGCGTAAAATTGCGCGCACATTTTTTGCAATTGCCAGCACGACGTGTTTTTCTTTCGACCCGTTTCCGCCAATGGCGCCGGTGTCGATCCCGCCGTGGCCCGGATCGAGCATGACCAGACGCTTTGCGCCGGCTTTTTTGGTTTTCGGCTTGCTGTGTCCGTTACTGGTTTTAAGCGAGCTCTCTTCTTTTGCCTGAACCTGCTTTGCGATGCCTGTTAACGTTAAGGCCGCCAGCCCCGCTTTGAGAACCTGACGACGCGATGTGAGTGCTTTTAATGGTTTGAATGTGCTCATGCGGCCTGAATTGTAAAAATTGGGGTCCTGGTGTTATATCGTATCGCGTTTTGCGTGACGACATTCCTTATTGAGAATTGTTTTACTTTTCATTTCAATACGTGACAAAGTGACATTATGCCAAATTTTGGCGAGTTTTTCCCCGGTTATTGGCTAAATGCCCTGTTCACGCCATAATCACTGTTTTTAAACCCGAAAAGGCGGTTAATACCATGGAGATACGCGTTTTTCGCCAGGAAGATTTCGAAGAGGTGATCACCCTTTGGGAGCGCTGCGATCTGCTGCGTCCGTGGAACGATCCGGAAATGGACATCGAACGGAAGGTGAATCACGACGTCAGTCTGTTTCTGGTCGCTGAGGTCAACGGCGAGGTGGTCGGGACGGTAATGGGCGGGTACGACGGCCACCGCGGGTCGGCCTACTATCTGGGCGTGCACCCGGAATATCGCGCGCGCGGCATCGCCAACGCGCTGCTTAACCGTCTGGAAAAGAAACTGATCGCCCGTGGCTGCCCGAAAATCCAGATTATGGTGCGGGAAGATAACGACGTGGTGCTGGGCATGTATGAACGTCTGGGCTACGAGCACGCGGATGTACTGACGCTGGGTAAGCGCCTGATCGAAGATGAAGAGTACTGAGTTCCACCCTGGCGACTATGATGCTCACGGTCGTCTGCGTCTGCCTTTTTTATTCTGGTGCGTTCTGCTGTTGCAGGCCCGCACCTGGGTGCTGTTCGTGATGGCTGGCGCGTCACGCGGGCAGGGCGATACGCTACTGAATCTCTTTTATCCCGATCACGATGCGTTCTGGCTGGGGTTACTGCCCGGTGTACCGGCGGTGCTGGCGTTCCTGTGCAGCGGTCGGCGGCAGTTCCTCCCGCGCTTCTGGCGCGCACTTCGCTGGCTGTTGATTCTGGCGCAGGTTGTGCTCCTGGTCTGGCAGCCCGTGCTCTGGCTGTACGGCGAGCCGCTTTCCGGTATCGGGATTGCGCTGGTGGTGGCGGATATTGTCGCGCTGCTGTGGCTGGTCACGAATCCCCGTTTACGCGCCTGTTTTACGCAAGAGTCAGATTAAAACGGCACTTTTTGCCGATACTGCACTCCAACAAGCGTTGATTTACTACGTAAGGACGTCTCAATGAAATCGCTGCGTTTACTTTTATGCGCTCTCCCGCTGGCGTTAACCGGCTGTTCCACGCTCTCATCCATCAACTGGTCTGCGGCCTATCCGTGGAACTGGTTTGGCTCCTTAACGGAAGTGACCGAGCAGGGCGTGGGCAAAATCACCGCCTCGACGGCGCTGGATCAGGATGCCATTCAGGAGGCCATCGGCAGTGATTATCGCCTGCGCAGCGGCATGAAAACCGAGAACGGCAACATCGTGCGCTATTTCGAAGCGTTGAAAGACGACAAGGTGGCGATGATCATCAACGGCGATAAAGGTACGGTCAACCGCATTGCGGTGATGGATGAAGAGATCCCGACCTCAGGTGGCGTGAAGGTAGGTACGCCGTTTGGCGAGCTCTACCAGAAAGCGTTTGGCCACTGCGCCAGCGTGCCGTCGGATGATAGCGTGGCGGTCGAGTGTAAGGCCGACGGCAGCCAGCACATTAGCTATGTATTCAGCGGCACCTGGAACGGTCCGGAAGGGTTAATGCCCTCTGACGACACCCTGAAAAAGTGGAAAGTGAGCAAAATTATCTGGAAGCAGTAATTTGCGCCTGAGCAAGCCGCCTCGCTGTAATCCAGGTATAATAGCCGCCATCAATGCCACGCTGTCGTGGCATCTTTTTTTCAGGAGGAGCGATGTCTCAGGTTCAGAGTGGCATTTTGCCAGAACATTGCCGCGCGGCGATTTGGATTGAAGCCAACGTCAAAGGGGACGTGGATGCCCTGCGCGCGGCCAGCAAAATTTTCGTTGATAAACTGGCCACCTTTCAGGCCAAATTCCCCGAAGCCCATCTGGGCGCGGTGGTTGCCTTTGGCAACACCGTCTGGCGTCAGCTGAGCGGCGGCGAAGGCGCAGAAGAGCTGAAAGACTTTATTCCTTATGGCAAAGGTCTTGCGCCCGCCACCCAGTATGACGTCCTGATCCATATCCTCTCCCTGCGCCATGACGTGAATTTCTCCGTCGCTCAGGCAGCGATTGAGGCCTTTGGTGACAGCATCGACGTGCAGGAAGAGATCCACGGTTTCCGCTGGGTGGAAGAGCGCGATTTGAGCGGCTTCGTCGACGGCACCGAAAACCCGGCCGGGGAAGAGACGCGTCGCGAGGTGGCTGTAATCAAGGATGGCGTGGACGCGGGCGGCAGCTACGTGTTCGTCCAGCGCTGGGAGCATAACCTCAGGCAGCTCAACCGCATGAGCGTGCATGACCAGGAGATGATGATTGGCCGCACCAAAGACGCCAATGAAGAGATTGACGGCGATGCGCGTCCGGTCACGTCCCACCTGACCCGCGTTGACCTTAAAGAAGACGGTAAGGGGCTGAAGATTGTTCGCCAGAGCCTGCCGTACGGCACCGCGAGCGGTACGCACGGCCTGTACTTCTGCGCTTACTGTGCGCGCCTCTACAACATCGAACAGCAGCTGCTGAGCATGTTTGGCGATACCGACGGCAAGCGTGACGCCATGCTGCGCTTCACCCGTCCCGTGACCGGCGGCTACTACTTTGCGCCGTCCGTTGAGCGCCTGCTGGCGCTGTAAATCGCTCTCCATTCGTAGGCCGGGTAAGCGTTAGCGCCACCCGGCAATTTCTCCCGCACCCCTTATTCCCTTTTCTGCTTCTAAATCACCAAACGGTATATAAAACCGTTACTCCTTTAGACTCCGTTATAAATATTATGACTATAAGATAGTCATCACATTTATAAGGGTGCGCAATGGCCGTTACTGTACTGAAAAAAGGATCGCTGGCACTGGCAGGTTTACTGCTGGTGGCGCAGGCGCAGGCAACCGAGTTGCTGAACAGTTCTTATGATGTTTCGCGCGAGCTGTTTGCCGCCCTTAATCCCGCATTTGAACAGCAGTGGGCGAAAGAGAACAACGGCGACAAGCTGACCATCAAACAGTCGCACGCTGGCTCATCCAAGCAGGCGCTGGCCATTTTGCAGGGGCTGAAAGCGGATGTGGTGACCTACAACCAGGTCACGGACGTGCAGATCCTGCACGACAAAGGCAAGCTGATCCCGGCGGACTGGCAAAGCCGCCTGCCGAACAACAGTTCGCCGTTCTACTCCACCATGGGCTTCCTGGTGCGCAAGGGCAACCCGAAAAACATTCACGACTGGAACGACCTGGTGCGTTCTGACGTCAAGCTGATTTTCCCGAATCCGAAAACCTCCGGCAACGCGCGTTATACCTATCTGGCGGCGTGGGGCGCGGCGGACAAAGCTGACGGTAACGATAAAGCGAAAACCGAACAGTTTATGACCCAGTTCCTGAAAAATGTCGAAGTGTTTGACACCGGCGGCCGGGGCGCAACCACCACTTTCGCCGAGCGCGGGCTGGGCGATGTGCTGATCAGCTTTGAATCCGAAGTGAACAATATTCGTAAACAGTACGAAGCGCAGGGCTTCGAAGTGGTTATCCCGAAAACCAACGTTCTGGCCGAGTTCCCGGTGGCGTGGGTGGATAAAAACGTCAAAGCCAACGGCACAGAGAAAGCGGCAAAAGCCTATCTCAACTATCTGTACAGCCCGCAGGCGCAGACGGTGATTACTGACTATTACTACCGCGTTAATAATCCGGACGTGATGAACAAGCTGAAAGACAAATTCCCGCAGACCGAGCTGTTCCGCGTGGAAGATCATTTCGGCGCCTGGCCTGAGGTGATGAAAACGCATTTTGCCAGCGGCGGTGAGTTAGACAAATTGCTGGCGGCGGGGCGTAAGTAATGTTTGCAGGATCAACAAGACGTGTGCTGCCGGGTTTTACCTTAAGCCTCGGGACCAGCCTGCTGTTCGTCTGTCTGATTTTATTGTTACCGCTCAGCGCTCTGGTGATGCAGCTCGCTGAGATGAGCTGGTCCCAGTACTGGGAAGTGGTCACCAACCCGCAGGTGGTGGCGGCCTACAAGGTCACGCTGCTGTCTGCATTCGTGGCCTCGATTTTTAACGGCGTGTTTGGCCTGCTGATGGCATGGATCTTAACCCGCTATCGCTTCCCGGGCCGCACGCTGCTCGACGCCCTGATGGATCTGCCGTTTGCCCTGCCGACGGCGGTGGCCGGTCTGACGCTGGCGTCGCTGTTCTCCGTGAACGGCTTTTACGGCGAATGGCTGGCGAAGTTTGATATTAAAGTGACCTATACCTGGATCGGTATCGCGGTGGCGATGGCCTTCACCAGCATCCCGTTTGTGGTACGTACCGTGCAGCCGGTGCTGGAAGAGTTAGGCCCCGAATACGAAGAGGCTGCGGAGACCCTGGGCGCCACGCGCTGGCAGAGTTTCCGTAAGGTTGTGCTGCCGGAACTTTCTCCGGCCTTGCTGGCGGGGGTGGCGCTTTCCTTTACCCGCAGCCTCGGTGAATTTGGCGCGGTCATTTTTATTGCCGGGAACATCGCGTGGAAAACCGAAGTGACCTCGCTGATGATTTTTGTCCGTTTGCAGGAGTTTGATTATCCGGCCGCGAGCGCGATTGCCTCGGTGATCCTTGCCGCGTCGCTGCTGCTACTGTTTTCGATTAACACTCTGCAAAGTCGCTTTGGTCGACGTGTGGTAGGTCACTGATGGCGGAAGTTACGCAATTGAAGCGCTATGACGCGCCCCGCATCAACTGGGGCAAATGGTTTCTGATTGGTACCGGCGTGCTGGTCTCCGCATTCATTCTCGTCGTGCCGATGGTGTACATCTTCGTGCAGGCCTTCAGCAAAGGGATTATGCCCGCGCTGCAAAACCTGGCCGATCCGGACATGCTCCACGCCATCTGGCTGACGGTGATGATTGCCCTGATCACCGTCCCGGTGAATCTGGTGTTTGGCGTATTGCTGGCCTGGCTGGTAACGCGCTTTAACTTCCCGGGGCGTCAGCTGCTGCTGACCCTGCTGGATATCCCGTTTGCGGTGTCTCCGGTGGTGGCGGGTCTGGTTTATCTGCTCTTCTACGGCTCCAATGGCCCGCTGGGCGGCTGGCTGGATGAGCACGACCTGCAAATCATGTTCGCCTGGCCGGGGATGGTGCTGGTGACCGTCTTTGTCACCTGTCCGTTCGTGGTGCGCGAGCTGGTGCCGGTGATGCTCAGCCAGGGCAGCCATGAAGATGAAGCCGCGGTGCTGCTCGGCGCTTCCGGCTGGCAGATGTTCCGCCGCGTCACGCTGCCGAATATCCGCTGGGCACTGCTTTACGGCGTGGTGCTGACCAACGCCCGTGCGATCGGTGAGTTTGGCGCGGTGTCGGTGGTATCCGGCTCGATTCGCGGCGAAACCCTGTCGCTGCCGTTACAGATTGAATTACTGGAACAGGACTACAACACCGTCGGTTCCTTTACTGCCGCAGCGTTGCTGACGCTGATGGCGATTTTGACCCTGTTTTTGAAGAGTGTGGTGCAGTGGCGTTTAGAGAATCAGGAAAAACGTCAGCATCAGGAGGGAAATCATGAGCATTGAGATTGCCAATATTAAGAAGTCTTTTGGTCGCACCCAGGTGCTGAATGATATCTCGCTGGATATCCCTTCCGGACAAATGGTGGCGCTGCTGGGGCCGTCTGGCTCCGGTAAAACCACGCTGCTGCGTATTATCGCCGGGCTTGAACACCAGACCAGCGGACATATTCGCTTCCACGGTACGGACGTTAGCCGCCTGCACGCCCGCGACCGTAAAGTGGGCTTTGTATTTCAGCATTATGCGCTGTTCCGCCACATGACGGTATTCGACAACATCGCGTTTGGCCTGACCGTGCTGCCGCGTCGTGAACGTCCAGATGCCGCCGCCATCAAAGCGAAAGTGACCAAACTGCTGGAGATGGTGCAGCTTGCGCATCTGGCGGACCGCTTCCCGGCTCAACTTTCCGGCGGGCAGAAGCAGCGCGTGGCGCTGGCGCGTGCGTTAGCCGTTGAACCGCAAATCCTGCTGCTGGACGAACCGTTTGGCGCGCTGGATGCGCAGGTGCGAAAAGAGCTGCGCCGCTGGCTGCGTCAGCTGCATGAGGAACTCCAGTTCACCAGCGTTTTCGTGACCCACGATCAGGAAGAGGCGATGGAAGTGGCCGATCGCGTGGTGGTAATGAGTCAGGGCAACATTGAGCAGGTTGACGAGCCAGAGCAGCTCTGGCGTGAACCGGCGACCCGCTTTGTGCTGGAGTTTATGGGGGAAGTAAACCGCCTTCAGGGCACCATTCGCGGCGGTCAGTTCCACGTTGGCGCGCACCGCTGGCCGCTGGGGTATACCTCCGCGCATCAGGGGCCGGTGGATCTGTTCCTGCGTCCGTGGGAAGTGGACGTCAGCCGCCGTACCAGCCTGGATTCACCGCTTCCGGTGCAGGTGCTGGAAGCTAGCCCTAAAGGGCACTACACCCAATTGGTGGTACAGCCCCTGGGCTGGTACACCGAGCCGCTGACCGTGGTTATGCGTGACGACGTGCCGCCGCACCGGGGGGAGCGCCTGTTTGTCGGGCTGCAACACGCGCGCATTTATCACGGTAACGAGCGCATTGAAACGCGCGAGGATATTGCTCTGGCGGAGTCAGCCTGATAGGTTATTAGTATGTTTATCGCCCGGTGGCGCTGCGCTGACCGGGCCTACAGTTATCACTGCGTCTTGTAGGCCGGGTAAGCTAAGCGCCACCCGGCTTTTTTATTGAGTAAAAATCGTGAATACACTCGAACACACCATCGGCAACACCCCTCTGGTCAAACTTCAGCGCATGGGGCCTGATAACGGCAGCGAAATCTGGGTCAAACTCGAAGGCAATAACCCGGCGGGGTCGGTGAAAGACCGGGCGGCACTGTCGATGATTGTCCAGGCCGAGAAGCGCGGTGAAATTAAGCCAGGCGACGTGCTCATTGAGGCCACCAGCGGAAATACCGGAATTGCGCTGGCGATGATTGCCGCCCTGAAAGGCTACCGCATGAAGCTGCTGATGCCGGATAACATGAGCCAGGAGCGCCGGGCCGCCATGCGCGCCTATGGAGCCGAGCTGATTCTGGTGAGCAAAGAGCAGGGGATGGAAGGGGCGCGAGATTTAGCGTTAGCGATGTCGGAGCGCGGGGAAGGCAAGCTTCTCGACCAGTTCAACAACCCGGACAACCCGTACGCGCACTACACCACCACCGGCCCGGAAATCTGGCAGCAAACCGACGAGCGCATCACCCACTTTGTCTCCAGCATGGGGACCACGGGCACGATCACCGGTGTGTCACGCTTTCTGCGCGAACAGGAGAAGCCGGTGACGATTGTCGGCCTGCAACCGGAAGAGGGGAGCAGCATTCCGGGCATCCGCCGCTGGCCGGCGGAGTATATGCCGGGCATCTTTAATGCGCAGCTTGTGGACCAGGTGCTGGATATTCATCAGCGCGAGGCGGAAAATACCATGCGTGAGCTGGCCGTGCGTGAAGGTATCTTCTGCGGCGTCAGCTCTGGCGGTGCCGTAGCGGGTGCGATCCGGGTGGCTGAGTCCACGCCGGGGGCGGTGGTCGTAGCGATTATTTGCGATCGCGGCGACCGTTATCTGTCTACCGGCGTCTTTGGTGAAGAGAGTTATTCGCAGGGGGCGGGGATTTAAGCGTCATGGAGATGATTTTATTCCGGGATAACACCCGGGCGCAGCAAACCGATATTGTCGCCGTACAGTCGCAGGTGGTGTACGGCAGCGTGGGAAACAGCATCGCGGTGCCGAATATTCGCACCCACCGGCTGAACGTTACCGCCGTGCCAACGGTGCTGTTCAGCAATACGCCTCACTACGACACCTTCTACGGCGGGGTGATCCCGGACGAGTGGTTCAGCGGCTACCTTAAGGCGCTGGAAGAGCGCGAGATCCTGCGCGAGCTTAAAGCGGTCACCACCGGCTATATGGGCAGCGCCAGCCAGATCGCGCTGCTGGCGCAGTGGCTGAAGGCAATCAAAGTGCAACATCCCGATCTGCTGGTGCTGGTCGACCCGGTAATTGGGGATATCGATAGCGGGATGTACGTGAAGCCGGATATTCCTGAAGCCTACCGTGAGCATCTGCTCCCGCTGGCCCAGGGCATTACGCCCAACGTGTATGAACTTGAAGTGCTGAGCGGCAAACCGTGCCGTACGCCGGAGAGCGCCATTGCCGCCGCGCAGGGGCTGCTGTCCGACTCGCTGAAATGGGTAGCGATCACCAGTGCGCCAGTGTCTGACGATCCGCAGAATATCCACGTTGTGCTGGTGAGCGAAGAAGGTGTTACCGTAAGCGCGCACCCGCGCGTAGAGACGGATCTGAAAGGAACGGGCGATCTGTTCTGTTCGGAGCTGGTCAGCGGCATTGTGGGAGGGAAAACCGTTGCCGATGCCATTCGCATGGCGGGCGATCGGGTGACTGACGTTATGATCTATACGCAGTCGAAAGGCTATGACGAGCTTATCCTGCCGGCATAAACAAAAATGGCGCCCGAAGGCGCCATTTTTCTGTGCGGCAAGAATTACTTCTTGATGCGGATAACCGGGGTTTCACCCACGGTGACGCTGCCAGACAGTTTGATCAGTTCTTTGATTTCGTCCATGTTGGAGATAACAACCGGAGTCAGGGTAGACTTCGCTTTTTCTTCCAGCAGCGGCAGATCGAATTCAATTACCGGGTCGCCAACTTTAACGCGCTGGCCTTCTTCTGCGATACGCTTGAAGCCTTCACCTTTCAGTTCAACGGTGTCGATACCGAAGTGAACGAACAGTTCGATACCGCTATCGGATTCGATAGAGAACGCATGGTTGGTTTCAAAAATTTTACCGATGGTGCCGTCAACTGGAGCAACCATTTTGTTGCCAGTTGGTTTGATAGCAATGCCATCACCAACGATTTTCTCAGCAAACACTACATCCGGCACGTCTTCGATGTTGACGATCTCGCCGGAGAGCGGAGCAACAATCTCAATAGTTCCGGAGTCTTTCTTGTCATCAGAAACCAGAGATTTCAGTTTATCGAACAAACCCATGATCTTCTCCTAAGCAGTAAATTGGGCCGCATCTCGTGGATTAGCAGATTGTTTTTTCTTCAATGAACTTGTTAACCAGCGTCATTAACTCGTCCGTTGTCGGTTGAGCAAGAGCCTGCTCTGCTAACACCTTCGCATCTTCGAAGTTCGTGTTACGGATAATCTTCTTAATGCGCGGGATGGAAATGGCGCTCATAGAGAATTCGTCCAGACCCATACCCAGCAACAGAAGTGTAGCACGTTCGTCGCCTGCAAGCTCACCACACATGCCAGTCCATTTACCTTCTGCATGAGAAGCATCAATAACTTGCTTGATCAAATTCAGTACGGACGGTGACATTGGCTGGTAGAGATGTGAAATCATATCATTACCACGGTCAACTGCCAGGGTGTACTGCGTTAAATCATTGGTACCGATACTAAAGAAATCAACTTCTTTGGCTAAATGACGCGCAATGGTCGCGGCTGCCGGTGTTTCCACCATCACGCCGATCTCAATGGATTCGTCAAATGCTTTACCTTCGTCGCGCAGTTCCTGTTTGTAGATTTCGATCTCTTTCTTCAGTGCACGCACTTCTTCAACAGAGATGATCATCGGGAACATGATGCGCAGTTTACCGAAAGCGGAGGCACGCAGAATAGCGCGAACCTGGTCACGCAGGATCTCTTTGCGATCCATGGCGATACGCACGGCACGCCAGCCCAGGAACGGGTTCTCTTCTTTCGGGAAGTTCATGTACGGCAGCTCTTTGTCGCCACCGATGTCCATGGTACGGACGATTACAGCCTGCGAGCCGCACGCTTCCGCAACCGCTTTGTACGCTGCAAACTGCTCTTCTTCCGTTGGCAGAGCGTCGCGATCCATGAACAGGAATTCAGTACGATACAGACCTACACCTTCCGCGCCGTTGCGCTCAGCGCCGTCAACGTCACGTACGGTACCGATGTTAGCGCACACTTCAACCTGATGGCCGTCCAGCGTGATAGCTGGCAGATCTTTCAGTTTAGCGAGTTCCGCTTTCTCGGTAGCAACCTGCTCCTGAACGGAACGCAGCTGCTCGATCACATCGTTAGTTGGGTTGACGTAAACCACATTGTTTACGGCATCCAGAATCAGATAGTCGTCGTTTTTAACCTGGGAGGTAACGCTACCGGTACCCACAATGGCTGGCAGCTCCAGAGAACGCGCCATGATTGAGGTGTGGGAGGTACGTCCACCTGCATCAGTAATGAAACCCAGCACCTTGTTCAGGTTCAGCTGTGCGGTTTCAGACGGGGTCAGGTCAGCGGCAACCAGGATGACTTCGTCCTGAATCGCGCTCAGATCGATGATGGCCAGACCCAGGATGTTGCGCAGCAGGCGCTTACCGATGTCACGTACGTCAGCCGCACGTTCTTTCAGGTATTCATCGTCCAGCTCTTCCAGGGCAGATGCCTGACCTTCGATAACTTCATGCGCAGCCGCGTCGGCCGTCATGCCTTTATCTTTAATCAGGGCTATGATTTCCTGCTCCAGCTCCTCATCTTCGAGCAGCATAATGTGCCCTTCGAAGATGGCTTCTTTTTCTTCACCGAAAGTTTCGCCAGCTTTAGTTTTAATCGCTTCCAGTTGCGCAGATGCCTTGGCACGACCGCTCAGAAAACGTTCAACTTCCTGATCAACCTTGTCGGCAGAAATTTTTTTCCGGTCAATGACGATTTCGTCTTCTTTCAGCAGCAATGCTTTGCCGAAAGCGATACCCGGGGATGCTAAAATGCCTGAAATCATAACCCTACCTTACTTGTGACTGATATTGAAAAGAACCCGGTAAACTTACTCGAGTTCAGCCATCAGCTTAACCAGATGCTCAACTGCTTTCTGCTCGTCTTCACCTTCAGCGGAGATGGTAACAACGGTACCCTGAGTCAGGCCCAGAGTTTGCAGCTTGAACAGGCTTTTTGCGCTAGCGCTTTTGCCGTTGGAAGTCACAGTGATTTCAGAAGTGAAGCCTTTCGCTTCTTTAACAAACTGAGCAGCAGGGCGGGTGTGCAGACCGTTCGGAGCGGTAATGGTAACTTCTTGCTGGAACATTGTATTTCCCCAACTTATAAGTTTAGTGTTGTGGAACTAAAGTCTAGCCTGGCGACTTAACTTTAGCCTGTATAGTTAGCGCTGACGTTTCAATCGTCATTAAACATTATGCAGTGAAAGCAAGACTTGAACCAAATCATAAAATCGATTCAGCAGCGCTATTTCGTTCACCGATTAATTTCGCGCATCAAAATAATTGCTGGTTTAAATACCAGACCCAACGGGGTGAAGCAATGCCAGGAGGGGTAAAACTTTGAAGCAGGCCACAAAAAAGCACCTGAAAAGGTGCTTTTTTACGCGTTTTTAACATGCTGGCATCACTGTTGCAGTTCTTTCTCTGTGAAGAGATCGGCAAACAGTGCTGTGCTTAAGTAACGCTCACCCGAAGACGGTAGGATAACCACAATGTTCTTATTGGTAAAGGTTTCATCTTCCAGCAGTTTGAGGGCTGCCGCAACCGCCGCACCGGAAGAGATACCCGCCAGAATGCCTTCCTCGTCCATCAGGCGACGCGCCGTGGAGATGGCTTCTTCATTGGTAATGGCGACGACTTTATCGATCAGCTTCAGATCCAGGTTGCCTGGAATAAAGCCAGCGCCGATACCCTGGATTTTGTGTGGGCCAGGTTTGATCTCTTCGCCTGCCAGCGCCTGAGCGATAACCGGTGAGTCGGTTGGCTCAACGGCAACGGTAATCAGATCTTTTTTACCTTTCGTGCCTTTAATATAGCGAGACACACCGGTCAGCGTACCGCCGGTGCCTACGCCGGAGATAAACACATCAACCTGACCGTCGGTATCTTCCCAGATTTCCGGGCCGGTGGTTTTCTCATGAATTTCCGGGTTGGCCGGGTTGCTGAACTGCTGGAGCAGCAGATACTTTGCCGGATCGCTGGCAACAATTTCTTCGGCCTTCTGAATCGCGCCCTTCATGCCTTTTGCGCCTTCGGTCAGGACCAGGTTCGCACCCAGCGCTTTCAGCAGCTTACGACGCTCAATGCTCATGGTTTCAGGCATAGTCAGCGTCAGCTTGTAGCCACGCGCCGCCGCAACATAGGCCAGAGCGATACCGGTATTGCCGCTGGTGGGTTCAACCAGCTCAACGCCAGGTTTCAGCACGCCACGCTTTTCAGCATCCCAAATCATATTCGCACCGATACGGCATTTAACGCTGAAGCTTGGGTTACGAGATTCGACCTTCGCCAGAATGCGTCCATTACCGATACGGTTCAGTCGAACCAGGGGCGTATGACCGATAGTCAGCGAGTTGTCTTCATAAATCTTACTCATGGCCTGTCCTTAACTGTATGAAATTGGGATACCGACCCAGCATACCTGTTGAACAGGTATGGGGAAGTAAGGAAATCGCATATCTATATGCTGCAAGGAAATAATGGGGATCAGTATGGAATAAGGGGCGGCATAAGCCACCCCTCTTTTACACATTTTTGCATTACTTCCATAACGCGTGCTTAGCACGGTAACAGTCCACCCACATCGCCGTCGCGCCGCAAACGGCAACGGGCATGATGAACAAATTCAGGAAAGGGATCATGGTGAACAGGCTGGTCAGCGCGCCAAATTGCATGTTGGCAACCTTCTGAGTGCGCAGGGCAGTGCGCATCTCTTTAAACGGCACTTTGTGGTTATCGAACGGATAATCACAGTACTGGATAGCGAGCATCCAGGCGCTGAACAGGAACCACAGCACGGGCGCGACCGTCTGGCCAATCCCGGGTACAAAATAAAGAATAAGCAGCACAATCGCCCGCGGCAGGTACCAGGCGAACTTCTGCCATTCACGCTTCATGATGCGGGGGAGATCTTTCACGATCCCGAGTACGCCCGTGTCAGGTGGCGTCGCACCGGTAAGGCGCGCTTCCAGCTGTTCGGCCAGCAGACCGTTGAACGGCGCGGCTATCCAGTTTGCTATCGTCGAAAAGAAATAGCCGAAAACCAGCAGCACGGAGATAACCGCAATCGGCCAGAGCAGGTAGTCTAGCCACTGTAACCAGTCCGGCACATAGCTCATCAGGGAAGGGATCCAGCTTTCCAGTCTGGTGAACAGCCACCAGAAGGCCCCGCCCATCAGAATAATGTTGATCAGTAACGGCAAAATAACGAAGCGTCGAATGCCCGGCAGGGAGACCAGTTTCCAGCCCTGAGAAAAGTACCAGACCCCGCTGCGTGGGGCAGAAGAAGATGTTGAAACCATACCAGGCTGTACTCCTTTTTACACAACCAGTGGAATTGCCCGCCTATATTATCCAGTTACGGGCCAATGACCAGTTCGGAAATGTTCGAAAAACCAGCAAAAAGCACGATTTAGTTCATCTTTATGCTGTGAATGCTCTGCATACACTTGCACTTGACGTAAACGGCAAATACTCTTAGTGAGTAAATGTTTGCCGTGGTGGCAAGGTGTTAGAACAACAGAGAATATAATGATGCAGGATTTGCGTCTGATATTAATCATTGTTGGCGCGATCGCCATAATCGCTTTACTGGTACATGGTTTCTGGACCAGCCGTAAAGAGCGTTCCTCTATGTTTCGCGATCGTCCACTGAAGCGCATGAAGTCCAGTCGTGACGACGATGACGTTGAAGACGACATCGACGGTCCTGACGACGACGGCGTGGGTGAAGTTCGTGTTCATCGGGTCAATACTGCGCCCGGCGCAGCGCATGGAGAGCATGAAGCCCCCCGCGCTCCGCAGCACCAGTATCAACCACCGTATGCCTCTGCCCAGCCGCGCCAGCCAGCGCCGCCGCCAGTGGAAGAACCTGTTCGTCATCCGCCGCAGCAGCCTGTGCAACAGCAGCCCGTTGCGCCACAGCCTGTACAGCCGCAACCTGTGCAACAGCCTGCACAGCCAGTGCATCAGCCACAGCCTGTTCAGCAGCCGCAGCCGGTACAACAACCGCAGCCGCAGCCTGAACCGCCTGCGCCACAGCCCGCTCCGCGCGTTGAGCCAGAGCCGGTCGCAGAGCCAGAACCGGTTGTTGAAAAGCCGCAGCGTAAAGAAGCGGTGATCATCATGAACGTGGCTGCTCATCATGGCACCCATCTGAACGGTGACGTGCTGCTTAACAGCATCCAACAGGCAGGCTTCAAGTTCGGCGACATGAATATTTTCCATCGCCACCTGAGTCCTGACGGTAGCGGTCCGGCGCTGTTTAGCCTGGCCAATATGGTCAATCCAGGCACGTTTGACCCGGAAATGACCGGTGATTTCGTCACGCCGGGGGTTACGATCTTTATGCAGGTGCCGTCCTACGGTGACGAGCTGCAAAACTTTAAGCTGATGCTACAGTCCGCTCAGCACATCGCCGACGAAGTGGGCGGTGTGGTGCTCGACGATCAGCGTCGAATGATGACGCCGCAGAAACTGCGCGAGTATCAGGACCGCATCCGCGAAGTTAAGGAAGCGAACGCGTAATCGTCGCGTTAACTTCACCTCCTCCTCAACCCCCGCCTGTCGGGGGTTTTTCTCATTGATGGTGCGATATGGACTCAATCGAACAACAACTTACTGAACTGCGAACCACGCTTCGCCATCATGAATATCTCTATCATGTTATGGACGCACCGGAAGTGCCGGATGCGGAATATGACCGCCTGATGCGTGAACTGCGCGAGCTGGAAGCGCAGCACCCCGAACTGATTACGCCCGATTCCCCAACGCAGCGCGTCGGCGCGGAACCGCTGGGCGCTTTCAGCCAGGTGCGCCATGAAGTGCCGATGCTGTCGCTGGATAACGTGTTTGATGAAGAGAGTTTTCTGGCTTTCAACAAGCGTGTGCAGGATCGCCTGAAGAGCATCGACAATCTGAGCTGGTGCTGCGAGCTAAAGCTGGATGGTCTGGCCGTTAGCATTCTTTATGAGAACGGCGTGATGGTGCGTGCCGCAACGCGCGGCGACGGCACTACCGGGGAAGACATCACCACTAATGTGCGCACTATTCGTGCGATCCCGCTGAAACTGCGTGGCGATAACATTCCCGCCCGGCTGGAAGTGCGCGGGGAAGTGTTCCTTCCGCAGGCGGGCTTCGAGAAGATCAACGAAGAAGCGCGTCGTACGGGTGGGAAAGTGTTTGCAAACCCGCGTAACGCGGCGGCAGGTTCGCTGCGTCAGCTCGATCCGCGAATCACCGCGAAGCGACCGCTTACTTTCTTCTGCTACGGCGTCGGGATCCTGGAAGGCGGTGACCTGCCAGATACCCACCTGGGTCGTTTAATGCAGTTCAAAGAGTGGGGGTTACCGGTTAGCAACCGTGTGCAGCTCTGCGACTCTCCGGAGGCGGTGCTGGCGTTCTATCACAAGGTTGAAGAGGATCGTCCCACGCTCGGGTTTGATATTGATGGCGTGGTGATCAAGGTTAACTCGCTGGCGTTGCAGGAACAGTTAGGATTTGTGGCCCGTGCGCCGCGCTGGGCGGTAGCCTTTAAGTTCCCGGCGCAGGAGCAGATGACCTTCGTTCGCGACGTGGAGTTTCAGGTAGGGCGTACGGGGGCGATTACGCCTGTGGCGCGTCTGGAGCCTGTGCAGGTGGCTGGCGTGCTGGTAAGTAACGCCACGCTGCATAACGCCGATGAAATTGCCCGCCTGGGCCTGCGCATTGGTGACAAAGTGGTGATTCGCCGCGCGGGCGACGTGATCCCACAGGTGGTTAACGTTGTTGAGTCTGAACGTCCTGCCGATACCCGTGCCATCGAGTTTCCAGCCCACTGTCCGGTATGTGGTTCGGACGTTGAGCGCGTGGAAGGTGAAGCGGTAACGCGCTGTACGGGCGGGTTAATCTGCGGCGCGCAGCGTAAAGAGTCCCTGAAGCACTTTGTCTCCCGCCGGGCGATGGACGTCGACGGAATGGGTGACAAGATTATCGACCAGTTAGTTGAGAAAGAGTACGTCCATACGCCAGCGGACCTCTTTACCCTGACGGCAGGTAAGCTGACCGGTCTTGATCGTATGGGGCCAAAATCTGCCCAGAACATCGTTAACGCGCTCGAGGCGGCCAAAAACACCACCTTTGCCCGTTTCCTTTACGCGCTTGGCATTCGTGAAGTCGGAGAGGCGACAGCGGCAGGGCTGGCGGCGTATTTCGGCACGCTGGACGCGCTGGAGAAAGCCACCATCGACGAGCTACAGAAAGTCCCTGATGTCGGCATTGTGGTCGCCACCCACGTTTTCAACTTCTTCGCCGAAGAGAGCAACCGTGAAGTGATCGGTAAATTACTGGAACAGGGCATTCACTGGCCTGCACCGGTAGTGGTTAATGCCGAAGAGATCGACAGCCCGTTTGCCGGTAAAACGGTGGTGCTGACCGGCAGCCTGAGCCAGCTTTCGCGCGATGACGCGAAAGCGCGCCTGGTGGCACTGGGGGCAAAAGTGGCGGGCAGCGTATCGAAGAAAACCGACCTGGTGATTGCCGGGGAAGCGGCCGGTTCGAAGCTGGCAAAAGCGCAGGAGCTTGGCATCGAGGTAATCGACGAAGCGGAAATGATGCGCCTGTTAGGAGAGTGACGTGGAAAAAGAGCAGCTCGTTGAGATCGCCAATACGGAGATGCCGTTCGGTAAATATAAGGGTCGCAGGCTGATTGATTTACCGGAAGAGTATCTGCTGTGGTTTGCCCGTAAGGATGAGTTCCCCGCCGGGCGTCTGGGCGAGCTGATGGCTATCACGTTACTGATCAAAACAGAGGGGCTGACCCAGCTGGTTCAGCCCCTGAAACGTCCTTAAACTTTCGCGGCGCGGGTCTCTTCCTGCGCCAGCTTTTCTGTCTGCGCCTTGTAACGCCGCGCCAGTACCGCACACACCATCAGCTGGATCTGATGGAAAATCATCAGCGGCAACACCATCATCCCAATGACGGACGTCGGGAACAGAATATTGGCCATCGGGATCCCGTTGGCCAGGCTCTTTTTCGATCCGCAAAATACAATGGTGATTTCATCGGCCTTGTTGAAGCCGCATTTGCGGGCCACAAAGACGTTAACCGCGATGACAATGGCCAGCAAAACGATGCTTACCACCACAATAAACAGCAGCGATCCAGCGCCCACCCTGTGCCAGATGCCGTTCACCACGGCTTCGCTGAAGGCCGTGTAAACCACCAGCAGAATTGAGCTTTGGTCCGTTTTCCCGATCCATTTTTTATGTTTTGCCACAAACGCCCCAATCCAGGGACGGGATAAGTGTCCGAGCACAAACGGCAGCAGCAGTTGCAGACAAATTTTACCCACCTGCTCCAGATTACCTTCCGCCCCGTGCATATTCATCAGCAGACCGACCAGCAGCGGTGAAACAAAGATCCCCAGCAGGCTGGAAGCGGAAGCAGAACAAACCGCCGCCGCGACGTTACCGCCCGCCAGCGAGGTAAAGGCAATAGCGGACTGCACGGTGGCCGGCAAAATGCACAGATAAAGGAAACCGGTATACAGCGCCGGATCGACATTCACCGGCGCCCACCAGGCGAACAGCACGCCCAAAACCGGGAAGAGGATAAAGGTGCTGCACATTACCCACAGGTGCAGTCGCCAGTGGCTACCGCCTGCAATAATGGCTTCCCGTGAGAGTTTGGCGCCATGCATAAAGAACAGCAGGGCAATGGCTGCCGTGGTCAGTCCTTCAATAACCGGAACGAAACTGCCCCGCGCCGGGAAGAACGAGGCCAGCAAGACGACACCAATCAGGGTCAGCGTAAACGGATCAAGGATACGAAAAAGTTTCATAATCACTCCTGAAAACAGATGCCGCTATTGTGCTTTCTTCCCTTTGAGAAATAAAATTGATTTATTGCATCCATTCATGAATTAAACAGATGAATTATTCGTTACGTCAGCTTCGCGTTTTCGTCACCGTCGCGCAGGCCCGCAGCTTTAGCCGGGCAGGGGAGATCATTGGCCTCAGCCAGTCGGCGGTGAGCCATAGCGTTAAGGAGCTTGAAACGCAAACGGGAGTGAAGCTGCTCGACCGTACGACGCGAGAAGTGGTACTCACCGAAGCGGGACAGCAACTGGCAATGCGTCTGGAGAGGCTGCTGGATGAACTGAACAGTACGCTCAGGGATGTCGGCCGGATCGGACAACAGCTTTCCGGCACCGTGAGAGTGGCGGCGAGCCAGACGATTTCAGCGCATCTTATTCCCCAGTGTATCGCTGAAAGTAATCACCGCTATCCGGATATCGATTTTGTTTTGCACGACAGGCCGCAGCAGTGGGTACTGGAGAGTATCCGTCAGGGGGATGTAGATTTTGGCATCGTTATTGATCCCGGAGCGGTAAGCGACCTGGAATGTGAAGTGGTGCTCTCGGAGCCCTTTTTATTGCTCTGCCGCGATGATGATCCGCTGGCATCGCTGCCACAGGTGGCCTGGCTGGCCTTGCAGGGGGCGAACCTGGTGTTACAGGATTATGCATCAGGCAGCCGTCCGCTGATAGATGCCGCACTGGCCGCGCAGGGCGTTAAGGCAACCATTGTGCAGGAGATCGGGCATCCTGCCACGCTCTTCCCGATGGTCGAAGCGGGGATTGGCATCAGCGTTCTGCCGGCGCTGGCGCTGCCACTTCCGCAGGGGAGTCGTTTAACGGTGAAGCGTTTCGTACCCTGTGTCGAACGCCAGCTGATGCTGGTACGCCGTAAAAACAGGTCACTTTCCGGCGCGGCGCATGCCTGCTGGGATGTGGTGCGTATGCAGGCCGAACGTTTGATGGAGGCCCGCACACGCGATCCACTTTTTAACGAAACCAATAATCAGATGTAGATATTAATCTGATGCTCCGCGGAGGGCTTATTGATGCCTTCCGCGACTGCCTGACCTTTTTCCTGTTTTGGCATCGCCTCTTCTGCCTGCTGACGCTGCAATTGCGCCAGTTGTGCCTGCAACATAGCCAGCTGAGATTCGAGTAATTCCTGCTGCTTTTGCTTCTCTTCTGCTGTGGCATCACCCATGGCCACTTCTTTGAGCTGCTGAGTGACTTTCGTTATCTGTTTGGTCAGACGGGTGATTTGAGAAGCAATGTCGTTTCCGCCGGAGCTGTTATCTACGCTGCCGATTTCCATCGCCGACAGAGAAACGGGCTTAAGAGTTGTCATATTGAGATCCTTTTCGCCATAAAATAGAGGTATCGGCAAAGAAGGCGTGAGCTTGAGTAAAACAAGCGATCTGGCTGCAATGGGGATGTGCTATATCGCAGATAGCAAAAAAGCGCCTTTAGGGCGCTTTTTTACATTGGTGGGTCGTGCAGGATTCGAACCTGCGACCAATTGATTAAAAGTCAACTGCTCTACCAACTGAGCTAACGACCCGAAATGGTGGGCGATGACGGGC
>NZ_JADDTS010000002.1:218805-221696 GCF_015159675.1 Enterobacter cloacae complex sp. S2 | reverse complement strand
CCAACTGAGCTAATCGCCCAATCTCAATGCTTATCTACACTGCGAGTCTACCGAAGTATATGGTGGGTGATGACGGGCTCGAACCGCCGACCCCCTCCGTGTAAAGGAGATGCTCTACCAACTGAGCTAATCACCCCCGCTGTGTGGAGTCGCATTATAGGGAGAGTTGAAAATGAGTCAACGCATTTTCTAAAGTTTTTATTCGTTCGTCGTAAAATTAGTCAAAACGATCGCAAAACGGACTGTGGCGCATGATTTATAAACAAAAACAGCAATCTCGAACCGGATAAAGTGATCGACATTGAGGAATCGGCCCACAGTGATAGAATATTGCCCATTGTTTTCTTCCCGGAATTTGCCGATTACCGGCATCTTTATAACGTAAGGCCATTTCATGAAAATCAAAACTCGCTTCGCGCCGAGCCCGACAGGCTATCTGCATGTCGGTGGTGCACGTACCGCTCTCTACTCCTGGCTTTTCGCACGTCACAACAACGGTGAGTTTGTGCTGCGTATTGAAGACACCGATCTGGAGCGCTCAACGCCGGAAGCAATTGAAGCCATTATGGATGGGATGAACTGGCTGAATCTGGCGTGGGACGAAGGCCCATACTTCCAGACCAAACGTTTTGACCGCTATAACGCCGTAATTGACGAGATGCTGGTGGCAGGCACGGCCTATAAGTGCTACTGCTCCAGGGAGCGTCTGGATGCGCTGCGTGAAGAGCAAATGGCAAAAGGCGAAAAACCGCGTTATGACGGTCGTTGCCGCCATGACCACAGCGAGCATGCTGCGGATGAGCCTTGCGTAGTGCGTTTTGCTAACCCACTGGATGGCTCTGTTATCTTTGATGACCAGATCCGTGGTCCGATCGAATTCAGCAACCAGGAGCTGGATGACCTTATCATTCGTCGTACTGACGGATCGCCAACCTATAACTTCTGCGTAGTTGTGGACGACTGGGATATGGAAATCACTCACGTGATCCGTGGTGAAGACCATATCAATAACACCCCGCGTCAGATCAACATTCTGAAAGCGCTGAACGCGCCTGTACCGGTGTATGCGCACGTATCAATGATCAACGGTGACGACGGTAAAAAGCTGTCCAAACGTCATGGCGCGGTGAGCGTGATGCAGTACCGTGATGACGGCTATCTGCCGGAAGCGCTGCTGAACTACCTGGTGCGTCTGGGCTGGGCTCATGGTGACCAGGAGATCTTCAGCCGCGAAGAGATGATCGAGCTGTTCTCTCTAAACTCGGTCAGCAAATCAGCCAGCGCGTTCAACACTGACAAACTGCTGTGGCTGAACCATCACTACATCAATACCATGCAGCCAGAATATGTGGCGACTTATCTGCAATGGCACATTGAACAGGCAAACATCGATACCCGTACGGGCCCTGAACTGGCGGATCTGGTGAAGCTGCTTGGCGAGCGTTGCAAAACGCTGAAAGAAATTGCTGAAAGCTGCCGTTACTTCTATGAAGAGTTTGACGCGTTCGACGCCGACGCGGCCAAGAAACACCTGCGTCCGGTTGCGCGTCAGCCGCTGGAAGTGGTGCGTGATAAACTCGAAGCCATTACCGAATGGACTGCGGAAAATGTTCACCACGCGATTCAGGCTACCGCTGATGAGCTGGAAATTGGCATGGGTAAAGTCGGTATGCCGCTGCGCGTTGCGGTGACGGGGGCAGGCCAGTCTCCGGCGCTGGACGTGACCGTTCATGCCATCGGCAAATCACGTAGCGTTGCGCGTATCAACAAAGCGCTGGGCTTTATTGCTGAGCGTGAAAGCCAGCAGTAATACTCGTGTAATACAAAAAACGGCAGGGTAACCTGCCGTTTTTTATGCCTGTTATTCAGCAATACCAAGACGCGTGAGAAAACCCTGCAACCCTTCACGAGCGAGCAACTTGTGCAAACGTTCCTGTTCGACAGTCGTCATGTTTTCCAGCGAGTCGATAATTTGTGGAAGCAGGCTGGATGAGGTTGCCACGCCGTAGTGGGAAGGGCTTTCCGCCACATGGTAAACAGCCCGACGGTTACGAATGGCGGGAAGACTAATGATGTGCTCCTTAACGTGCGCATCAATACATATCACCCTCGCTCTTCCGCCTTTTACACCGTTGATACCCTCCGTTTTCCATCCTTTCTGTCGTATCCAGCGATTAACGGTTTGTCGGGCTACGCCCAGACTGTCCGCCAGCTCTTCCGTGGTCATTTTGCTGCGTAATCTTTTCATATCAGCGTTGGTCGCGAATCCCTAAACGTTGTAACAAGCCGGTAATCCCTTCCCGCAGTAACAGCGATGTCATCTGCTTTTGCTCTTCCGGCGTCATTTCATTCGCCAGCGTCAGGAGCAGGGCATGAAGCGAGCCCTCGTGGTACGCCTTATCTGGCAGTTCCGGCGTCTCTGTTGCCCTGCGCGCGCTGCGAATAAAGTCGCGCACTTTTTCATTGACGTGTACCAGACGCGCCTTGCCACCCTGAACGCCTGGCTTTGGCGATGTAATCCAACCCTCTTTGCGTACCCATTTATTGATGGTCTGTCGGCTATAGCCAGTCAGCAGGGCTAACTCTTCTGGCGTCATTCGTTCCTTGATCATACAATTTCCTGAATATCTGTGGGGTTAATTAGTGGTTCATTTTATAGCACCGTTTTACGTGAAAACGTGACAAGCTTAACTCCTGGCTGCGAGCAGGCTCTCAAAGTGATTCATTTGCATGATTTTTCGGCGATTGAAAGGCGGAGGCTGAATTTGCCGTTGACACTCTGCGGCGGAATTCATATTATGCCGCCCGTCAACATGACAGCTTTACGACGGGGCTATAGCTCAGCTGGGAGAGCGCCTGCATGGCATGCAGGAGGTCAGCGGTTCGATCCC
>NZ_JADDTS010000002.1:181989-218776 GCF_015159675.1 Enterobacter cloacae complex sp. S2 | reverse complement strand
TCCCGCTTAGCTCCACCAAACTCTGAACCCAACAGAGTGCGGTAGGTAAAGTAACATGTGGGGCTATAGCTCAGCTGGGAGAGCGCCTGCCTTGCACGCAGGAGGTCTGCGGTTCGATCCCGCATAGCTCCACCAAAATTTAAACCCTCGTCGCAAGACGGGGGTTTTTTTATATCTTGTAAAATATTTTAGACTGTTTTTGTTGCAATTAACGTCGTTTTCTACACCTCACCTCAATCCAAATCAATAAACAAGTCTATAAATAGACCTGAACTTGATTCGTGTTATTAATAAACCTATTATCCATGCGGTCAATGAGACGATGGTAAAATAGATTATCCGGATTAATGAATAGAAAAATTTACAATAATGTAAAGATATTTATGATTGCCCTGGCGCTAAGCCTGATTGCGATTCCTTTTTCTCGTTATATCTCTCCACGGGCCATCGTCAGCGAAAATGATGTTTATCTGGCGTGGTTGCCCTTAAGTGCCATGCTCGCCATCGTGTTGTTATTTGGACGGCGGGCAATCATTCCTTTGCTGTTAAGTTTTAGTATTACTAATATTTATAATCTTGATTTAGCACCACTACAATCTGCCGTATTATTATGTTGTCAGACGTTTACCGTCTTCGCCGCCTGTGGCGTCATCCGTCTGGTGCTGGGCAAGCGCTGGCGACACAGCATACCGAATAAGTACATTGGCATACGTATTTTCTGGCTCGGATTTATGGTGCCTGTGGGCATCAAATTATCGATGTATCTGGCGGGATATTTATTTGATTTCCCGGTGACAATCTCCTCATATTTTGGCGAAGGCTCTGCAATTTATAACGTTATCGATATTCAGAGTCTGATTTGTGCCGCCCTGATTTTCACCATGATGTTCTATTATCCGTTAAGAATGATTATTAATCCTCGCTATGCCCGAACATTCTGGCGGCGAAGCGTGAAGCCCCTCTTTTGTCACAAAAAAGCGTTATTTATCGTTGTGTGGCTGATGCTGTTGATCTCGATGATCGCTATTTTATGCGCGCCTTTTGAGTCGCAGTTTATTGCGGGTTATTTGATGCCAATCGTTTTCATTCTTTTCACCCTGGGGATTGGTCGTCTGAGCTATGCGCTCATCTCTTTATTCTGGGCGGCCTCGGCGCTCATGCTGTTGACCTATAATTATAATTTTCTTAATGGCGTTGAATCGGGCCACTCGCTCTCCTTTATCCTGTCGGTGCTTATCTCTTTCGCCATCTGCCTGCTTTACATGTCGCGGATCTATCAGAAAAGTGAATGGCTGAAACAGGGGTGGCAGGAGAGGGCGCTTACCGATCCGCTCACCGGTCTGCCTAACATTCGTGCGCTGGAAGTGTTTTTACAGCACCATCCCGAGGCCAAAGTCTGCTGCCTGCGCCTGGATAATCTCGAATTCCTGAGCCGTCACTACGGCATCCTCATGCGTGTACATTGTAAAAAGATGATAACCGCGTCGCTGCAACCGTTATTGCAAAAAGACGAGAAGCTCTTCCAGTTGCCGGGCAGTGAGCTGGTAGTGGTCTTGCTGGGTCCGGGCACGGCTGAACGTCTGCAATATATGGTTGATCATCTGAACAGCCGTAAGATTATCTGGAACAAGACTGAGCTCGACATCGAGTTTGGCGCCTCCTGGGGTGAAGTGCCGGATGGGGAAAGCCTGCATCACACGCTGGGTCAGCTGAGCTGGCTCTCCGAGCAGTCCTGTGCCGGGCACAACGTCCTGGCGTTAACCAACAGTCTGGATGATGTCTCCGGTCAGACGACGGACAGAGTGCTGATGTTGGCCCGCATAAAACGCGCCCTTGATATCGGTGGGCTTCACCTTTACGCCCAGCCAATCCATAACGCGCGTGGGGAAGGGTACTTTGAAATCCTCTCAAGGCTTGAAAGCGAGGGTGAGATCATCACGCCTGATCGCTTTATTCCGCTGATTGCTCAGTTTAACCTGAGCCACCGATTTGACCTGAACGTGGTGGAAAAATTGCTGATGTGGATGCGCAGCCATCCGTCCGAACGGGCCGGAACGCGGTTCTCCGTTAATCTGATGCCGCTTACGCTGATGCAAAATGAGATAGCGGCTGAGATCATCGCGCTTTTTGAACGCTACGCCATTGCGCCGCAAGATATCGTCATTGAGATCACCGAGGAACAGGCTTTCTCTGACTCGGGAAGCAGCATCAACAATATCCAGCAGCTGCGGGATTACGGCTTCCGGATTGCTATTGATGACTTTGGTACCGGCTATGCCAACTTTGAGCGCCTGAAGCGGCTGGAGGCCGATATCATTAAGATCGATGGCTGCTTCGTGAAAGATATCTGCACCGACAGCATGGATGCGATGATCGTGCAGTCCATTTGCAACATGGCCAAAACGAAATCGCTTTGTGTGGTGGCTGAATATGTGGAATCGGCTGAACAACGCGAGATGTTGCTACGATTTGGCGTGGACTATTTGCAGGGCTATTTGATTGGTAAACCACTGCCCCTGACGGCGCTGGAGGCATAAAAAAACCGGGAGCGAGGACTCCCGGTTTTTATTACGCGGTATGAATTACAGAACCAGTGCTGCGATAGAGGCAGACAGGACGCTCACCAGCGTTGAACCGTAAACCAGCTTCAGGCCAAAGCGAGAAACGACGTTACCTTGCTCTTCGTTCAGGCCTTTAATCGCACCAGCGATAATACCGATGGAAGAGAAGTTCGCGAAGGAGACCAGGAAGACGGACAGGATCCCTTCCGCACGAGGGGAGAGTGTGCTGGCAATCTTCTGGAGATCCATCATCGCCACGAACTCATTGGAAACCAGTTTCGTTGCCATGATACTGCCCACCTGCAACGCTTCGTGAGCGGGCACGCCCATCACCCAGGCAATCGGGTAGAAGATGTAGCCCAGAATACCCTGGAAGGAGATACCGAGTACGGCCGCAAACAGGGCGTTCAGCGCAGCGATCAGCGCGATAAAGCCAATCAGCATTGCGGCGACGATAATTGCAACCTTGAAACCCGCCAGAATGTATTCACCCAGCATTTCGAAGAAGCTCTGTCCCTCGTGCAGGTTTGACATCTGAATGTTCTCTTCGCTGGCATCCACACGGTACGGGTTAATCAGCGAAAGCACGATAAAGGTGCTGAACATGTTCAGAACCAGCGCCGCAACTACGTATTTTGGTTCCAGCATGGTCATATACGCGCCCACGATAGACATGGAAACGGTAGACATTGCGGTTGCCGCCATGGTGTACATGCGGTTACGGGACATCTTGCCGAGAATATCTTTATACGCAATGAAGTTCTCAGACTGACCCAGGATCAGCGAGCTGACTGCGTTAAAGGATTCCAGTTTGCCCATGCCGTTAACTTTCGATAACAGGAAGCCGATCGCACGGATAACCACCGGCAGAACGCGGATGTGCTGAAGGATACCGATCAAGGCAGAGATGAAGACGATAGGGCAGAGCACCTTCAGGAAGAAGAAGGCCAGACCCTGATCGTTCATGCTGCCAAAGACGAAGTTTGTCCCTTCGTTGGCAAATCCGAGCAGTTTTTCGAACATTTCGGAGAAGCCTTTCACGAAGCCCAGGCCTACGTTGGAGTTCAGGAAGAACCACGCAAGTAAAACTTCAATGACCAGCAGTTGGACAACATAGCGAATACGAATTTTTTTGCGGTCTGTGCTGACCAGCAATGCAAGTGCAGTAACGACAACGAGTGCCAGGACAAAATGAAGGACGCGGTCCATATTTGCTCCAAATATGAGGCAGGTTTAATTTCCGTGCACATTCTATGTAACAAGCACAAAGAAAACGAGATCAAGCCCACACTATAGTTACATCCTGTGACGAGTCTCAAAAATAGTGATCAACAAGACATTTTTGTTATGTTAGGTAAATGAGTGAAAAGTTAAGTTTGTGTGCTACGCTTCACAAATGTCTGCGCATTTTCACATTCTGTGACCTTGCTCCACCTGCCTGTCTATCGTTCCTGACTATCAGAGAAATCATGTTAACCGTTACAAATGAACTTGATAATCATTCTCATTTTGATAGCATAAAACATAGCAAAGGCTATATTTCCAGAGGCAGAAATGACGAATAGTCGCGTAGAGAGTAGCAGCGGCAGAGCGGCACGCAAGCTGCGGTTCGCATTAATGGGACCGGCATTCATTGCCGCGATTGGCTACATCGATCCGGGTAATTTTGCGACCAATATTCAGGCCGGGGCCAGTTTCGGCTATAAACTGCTGTGGGTTGTGGTATGGGCCAATCTGATGGCGATGCTGATTCAGATGCTCTCCGCGAAGCTGGGTATTGCTACCGGAAAAAACCTGGCGGAGCAAATCCGCGATCATTATCCACGTCCGGCAGTTTGGTTTTACTGGGTTCAGGCGGAAATTATCGCCATGGCCACCGATCTCGCCGAGTTTATCGGGGCGGCGATCGGCTTTAAGCTTATCTTGGGCGTCTCCCTGCTTCAGGGGGCGGTGCTGACCGGTATCGCCACTTTCCTGATTCTGATGCTCCAGCGGCGGGGACAAAAACCGCTGGAGAAAGTCATCGGCGGCCTGCTGCTGTTCGTCGCTGCCGCCTATATTGTTGAGCTGATTTTCTCCCAGCCGAATCTGGCGCAGCTGACGAAAGGGATGGTGATCCCGTCGTTACCCACTTCTGAAGCCGTTTTTCTGGCTGCCGGAGTGCTGGGGGCGACCATCATGCCGCACGTCATTTATCTGCACTCTTCATTAACCCAGAATCTGCATGGCGGGACGAGTAAAGAGCGCTACTCCGCCTCGAAATGGGATGTGACTATCGCGATGACCATTGCCGGATTTGTGAATCTGGCGATGATGGCGACCGCCGCCGCCGCGTTCCACTTTAACGGGCATACCGGGGTTGCCGATCTCGACCAGGCTTACCTGACGCTGGAGCCGTTGCTGAGTCATGCCGCTGCCACTATTTTTGGTTTAAGCCTGGTCGCTGCGGGTCTTTCATCTACGGTTGTGGGGACACTGGCCGGGCAGGTGGTGATGCAGGGGTTCGTACGTTTCCATATTCCGCTGTGGGTTCGCCGCTCGGTCACGATGCTGCCTTCCTTTGTTGTGATCCTGATGGGGCTGGATCCGACCCGCATTCTGGTGATGAGTCAGGTACTGCTAAGTTTCGGGATTGCGCTGGCGCTGGTGCCACTGCTGATCTTCACCAGTAATAAATCGCTGATGGGCGAACTGGTGAATTCGACGTGGGTGAAGCGCGCCGGGTGGGCCATTGTGGTCGTGGTGGTGGCGTTAAACTTGTGGTTGCTGATAGGCACAGCCGCAGGCCTGTAAAAGAAAAAGGAGCCGGAAGGCTCCTTTTTGTTGTTAATGGTGATGGCCGTGACCGTGGCCTCTGCCTTTTCCATGACCCCAGCCGCCACGGCGGTCGTCACGATCGTTCCAGCCTTCGCGGTAGCCGCGTTCGTAAGCCTTACGCTTATCCCAGCCACGGTGATAGCCGTTATCGTGTTTCCACCAGCGGTTTTGACGCCATTCATAATGGCGATGCCAGTAGTCACGGTCGCGCCAGTAGCCACCGTCCCAATATCTGCCGTAGTCATCACGATCGCCAATTTGTAATTTAATCGATGGCAACAGGGTGATTTCGCCCGCACTGGCGACCAGCGGGGCCGAAACCAGTAATACCGCTGCAAGAATCAGTGACCTGAACATACTCTTCTCCTTCACGATCGGGGCCGCTGTGCGACCTGTTAACGCAATTTTACGAGTTGGTAAACATTCGTTTCATCGCCTCAACTCCTAAATCAGGAACGAGAGCACTTTTTGCTAAAAGTGTTTTTAATCTGAACTGGACAGGATCGTATCTATCGTCTTCAGCTCTTCTGCCGTGAACCGACAATTCTCAAGCACGCCTGCTGCATCTTCAATTTGTCCGGTCTTGCTTGCGCCGATGAGCACGGATGTCACCGCATCGTGGCGCAGGATCCAGGCCAGTGCCATTTGCGATAGCTTTTGCCCCCGGTTTTCCGCCAGCGCATTCAGCTTGCGTACCTTTTCCAGCTTTTTGTCGGTGATCTGCTCCGGGTTAAGGAACTTACTGCCGCTTGCTGCGCGAGAATCCGCCGGGATACTGTTCAGATAGCGATCGGTCAACTGTCCGCCCGCCAGGGGGGAGAA
This sequence comes from Enterobacter cloacae complex sp. S2, assembly GCF_015159675.1. NCBI lineage: Bacteria > Pseudomonadati > Pseudomonadota > Gammaproteobacteria > Enterobacterales > Enterobacteriaceae > Enterobacter > Enterobacter cloacae complex sp. S2. Next base: position 212,576 of record NZ_JADDTS010000002.1, on the reverse strand, counting down.
GGGGATACATCCCACCCCTTTATGCTGCAACACGTCCAGCAACCCCTCTTCAGGCGCACGTTCAAACATGGAGTACTTCGGCTGGTGGATCAGACATGGCGTGCCCAGATCCTCCAGTATTTCAATCGCCTGCCTTGCCACTTCTGCCGGGTAGTTGGACAGACCGATGTACAGCGCCTTGCCCTGACGCACCACATGGTCAAGCGCTTTCATGGTTTCACGTAGCGGCGTTTGTGGATCCGGGCGGTGGTGATAGAAAATATCGACATACTCCAGCCCCATACGCCTGAGGCTCTGGTCCAGGCTGGCGATCAGATATTTACGTGAGCCCCAGTCGCCGTAAGGCCCGTCCCACATGGTGTAGCCCGCTTTGGTGGAGATGATTAGCTCATCGCGCCAGGGCAGGAAATCCTCCTGCAAAATGCGCCCGAAATTACGTTCGGCCGAACCAGGAGGCGGGCCGTAATTATTGGCAAGGTCAAAATGCGTAATACCCAAATCGAAAGCACGCTGTAAAAGTTGACGGCTGTTTTCGAGTAACGTCGCGTCGCCAAAATTATGCCAAAGCCCCAGCGAGATGGCGGGAAGCTTAAGGCCGCTTTGCCCACAGCGGCGATATTGCATTGTCTGATAACGATTTTTGTCAGGCTGATAACCCATTGGCGAGACCTCTGGCGTTGGAAAGAAACATCAGTGTATACGTTTACACTAACCTGAAGAAAATGAGCATAGCTCAGCTTTTTTCGTAAAGCATTCTTTCCAGACCCTGATTGTCGCCAATTCTGGACACGCTTCACGCTTATTTAATACTCAGAGTGAGGTCAACGTCAGAAGGACACTTATAATATGCGTACCCCCTATTGCGTCGCCGATTACCTGCTGGACCGACTAACAGATTGTGGTGCCGATCATCTGTTTGGTGTGCCAGGCGACTATAACCTGCAATTTCTCGATCACGTGATAGACAGCCCGGACATCTGCTGGGTGGGCTGTGCCAATGAACTGAACGCGTCTTACGCCGCAGACGGCTATGCCCGCTGTAAGGGCTTTGCTGCGCTCCTGACGACATTCGGCGTTGGGGAGTTAAGCGCCATGAACGGTGTGGCGGGCAGCTTTGCTGAACATGTTCCCGTCCTCCATATTGTGGGGGCCCCGGGTATGGCGGCGCAGCAGCGAGGAGAGTTATTGCACCATACGTTGGGTGACGGCGAGTTCCGCCATTTCTATCATATGAGCGAACCCATCACCGTTGCACAGGCGGTGCTTACCGAACAAAACGCCTGCTATGAAATTGACAGAGTCCTGACCACTATGCTGCGGGAGCGCCGTCCGGGCTACCTGATGCTGCCCGCTGATGTGGCGAAAAAAGCCGCTACGCCCCCTGTAAGCGCTCTCACTGTTAACCCCGCACCGGCTGATTCAGCCTGCTTGCAGGCGTTCCGTGAGGCTGCCGAAAAGCGCTTGTCCACGAGCAAACGCACCGCGCTGTTAGCGGACTTCCTGGTACTCCGCCATGGTCTGCGCACGGCCCTTCAGACGTGGGTGAAAGAGGTGCCGATGGCACACGCCACCATGCTGATGGGCAAGGGCATTTTTGACGAACGACAGAGCGGTTTTTACGGCACCTACAGCGGATCGGCGAGCGCCGCGCCGGTCAAAGAGGCCATCGAGGGGGCTGATACGGTGCTGTGTATTGGCACGCGCTTTACCGATACGCTCACTGCCGGGTTTACCCACCAGCTGACGCCAGACCAGACGATAGAGGTTCAGCCCCACGCGTCCCGCGTCGGCGACGTCTGGTTTACGGGTATCCCGATGAGGGAGGCCATTGAAACGCTGACAGCGCTGTGTAAAACCTATGTTCGTGATACGCGAGCGCCATTGGATCACAGCGGCTTTTCGTTCCCGACTATCGAAGGGGCGCTGACTCAGGAGAGCTTCTGGCGTACCCTGCAAACGTTTATCCGCCCCGGAGACATTATTCTGGCTGACCAGGGAACGTCTGCTTTCGGCGCTATCGATCTGCGTTTACCGGCGGACGTGAACTTTATCGTCCAGCCGCTGTGGGGATCGATTGGCTACACGCTGGCGGCAGCATTTGGCGCGCAAACGGCGTGTCCGAACCGACGCGTGATTGTCCTGACGGGTGACGGCGCCGCGCAGTTGACCATTCAGGAGCTGGGATCGATGCTGCGCGACAAACAGCGCCCGATTATTCTGGTGCTTAACAACGAAGGATACACGGTGGAAAGGGCCATCCACGGGCCGGAGCAGCGCTATAACGATATTGCCCTCTGGAACTGGACGCAGATCCCGCAGGCGCTGAGCCTGGCGCCTCAGGCAGAGTGCTGGCGCGTCAGCGAAGCGGAAGCGCTGGCGGAGGTGCTGGATAAAGTGGCACACCATGAGCGGCTTTCGCTGATCGAGGTGATGCTGCCGAAAGCCGATATTCCGCCGCTGCTGAGCGCGCTGACCAAAGCGCTGGAGGCGCGCAATAACGCCTGATTACCTGTCGTTTCGCCATCCCATCAGCATCGGTTTGCCCGCCAGCAGGAGCCAGGCGGGCAACATCACGATACAGAGCAGCGGCAGAAGCGTGGTATCCGGCACGACAACGGCCGCCATAAACAGGCTCAGCCACGCATCGCGCGTGACCACCAGTACCAGCCCCAGAATGGAACAGGAGACGGTAATCGCCGCAGGGACAGCGTCAACGTGCTCATGCAGCATCAGCCCCAGCGCGACGCCAACAAATACCGCCGGGAAGATACGACCTCCCCGGAAACCACAGGCCGCAGCGACCACCAGCGCCGCCAGTTTTACCAGCGCGAACAGCAGATAATCGGAGACGCTAAAGACCTGGCTGAAGGCCAGCTGCTGCATCTCGTCCAGACCCTTAAACAGCGTAACCGTCCCGCCGATGGCGCCTAAAACGCCCAGAATAAAACCCCCCATGCCCAGAATCAGCACCGGATGCTTCAGCCTGTGCATCAGACGATGCAGGCGAGGGAGACACCACACCGCGACCATCCCCAGCGCAATGGCGATCGCGACGACGACGGCACCGCTGAAAATATCGGTGAGTTGCATCTGGCCGTAGTGGGGGATGGAGAGTGAAAAATGGGGATGGAAAAACAGGCTGGTGGTGAGGGCTCCCGCAGCGGCGGCCATTAGCGGCGCGAAGAGTTTATCCCACAGCGGTACTTCATGATCACTGCTGAGGGTTTGCGAAAAAATGAGCGCAGCCGCGACCGGAGTGCCAAACAGCGCCCCGATGGTGCCTGCTGACGCCAGGATCGTCCAGTCCAGCGCGCCAACGCGCGGAAAAAGACGCGCCCCCAGAAAGACCGCCAGCGCGATATTAACCGCCATAATGGGATGTTCAGGCCCGAGGCTTACGCCGCCCGCAAGACCGATAATCAGCGCGATAATAAGCCCCGGCAGAGCAGAGGGAGAGACAGGGGCGCCAATCAAGGGTTCCAGTGCCGGGTCCGGCCCGGCATGACCCGGGCTATAGCGGATCACCAGCCCTACGGCAATCCCGGTCAGGGTCAGCATCATCATGATCCAGCCCGGCGAGTCAATGCTGATGCCGAGTTTTACCGGAAGCGCGGTCCATAAAATCGTTTGCAGCACCGCCGCCACTTTCATGACGACGATGAGCACCAGGCTCGACGCCACGCCAATAATCAGCGCCGGGACAGCCAATAACAGCATGGTTCTGGCTCGCGGATGGAGCATGATGATTTCCTTGTACAAAACGGCTTAACGTTACTTTGCACAATCAGCATTGTGGCAATAGTGCAAAAGGTGCTGAAACGGTAAAGTTATAATGTGACGAAGATCGATAATCCATGGGCAGTCACCTTCTGGTCGTTGTTGTTATCACGCCTTGAATTTACAGTGTCCCAAAGATTTATTCTGACTTTAGCGGAGCAGTAGAAGAATGACAAAGTATGCTTTGGTAGGTGATGTAGGCGGCACCAACGCGCGCCTTGCCCTGTGCGATGTGAACAGCGGTGAAATTTCTCAGGCGAAAACCTATTCAGGGCTGGATTACCCAAGCCTGGAAGCGGTGGTTCGCGTCTATCTGGAAGAGCATAAAGTGAGCGTTGAAGACGGTTGTATCGCTATCGCCTGTCCGATCACCGGCGATTGGGTGGCGATGACCAACCACACGTGGGCCTTCTCAATTGCCGAAATGCGGAAAAACCTCGGCTTCTCGCACCTTGAAATTATCAACGACTTCACTGCGGTTTCCATGGCTATCCCAATGCTTAAACCAGAGCATCTGATTCAGTTCGGCGGTACGGCCCCGGTTGAAGGCAAACCTATTGCCGTTTATGGCGCAGGCACCGGCCTGGGGGTGGCGCACCTGGTCCACGTCGACAAACGCTGGGTCAGCCTGCCGGGCGAAGGCGGTCACGTGGATTTTGCGCCGAACAGCGAAGAAGAGGGCATTATTCTGGAGGAGCTACGCGCCGAGATTGGGCACGTGTCGGCCGAGCGGGTGCTTTCTGGCCCGGGCCTGGTGAACCTGTATCGGGCGATTGTAAAATCAGACGGTCGTCTGCCGGAAAATCTGCAACCTAAAGATGTGACCGAACGCGCGCTGGCCGACAGCTGTATTGACTGCCGCCGTGCTTTGTCGCTGTTCTGCGTCATCATGGGGCGTTTTGGCGGCAACCTGGCGCTGAACCTTGGCACCTTTGGCGGGGTCTATATTGCGGGCGGGATCGTACCGCGCTTCCTCGATTTCTTTACCGCCTCCGGCTTCCGTGGCGGCTTCGAAGACAAAGGCCGCTTCAGGAGTTATGTCCAGGACATTCCTGTTTACCTGATTGTCCACGACAACCCAGGATTACTGGGCTCCGGGGCGCATCTGCGTCAGGTACTGGGTCAGATCCTCTGATGCTCATTCCCCTCTCCTGCGGGAGAGGGAACGCGCTACAGGTGCATGAGCTGGCGGAACTCTTTCACCCTGCTGCGGCTTACCGGCACCTGGAAATCCAGATCCTTCAGCCGCAAAATATAGGTGTTATTAAACCACGGTTCGATTTCGCGGATCTTGTTCAGGTTGACGCAGAACGAGCGGTGGCAGCGGAAGAAGTGAGCGGCCGGGAGTTTATTGCAGAATTCGGTGATGTTCATCGCCATTACGTAGGATTCACGCCGCGTATAGACAAACGTCATTTTTTCATGCGCTTCGGCATAGTAAATATCGTCGACAGGCGTGACGATGATCCGTTCGTCCTTCACCAGATTAATCGTGTCGTTTTCCCGCGCTACCGGGCTGGCACTGGCGGGTAATGCTTGCTGCTGCCACGCGGCTTCCAGCTTATGCAGCATGCTGATAATACGCGACTCCTGGTACGGCTTCAGAATATAGTCAAACGCCTCAAGCTCGAAGGCTTCCACGGCATGCTCTTTCCACGCGGTGACAAACACAATAAACGGCTTGTGGGCGAACTGATTGATATTTTGCGCCAGCAGGACGCCGTCCAGCGACGGAATATTAATATCGAGGAATATCGCGTCGACCCGGTTATGCTGTAAAAATTTCAGCACGTCCAGACCATCCTCAAAACAGCCAACAATCTCCATCTGGCTGTGGGTTTTGATAAGCCAGCTCAACTCCTGTTGAGCCAGAAATTCATCTTCTACGATGATGACTTTCATCTGTTACTCCGGCCTACGGCAACAAGGATATCGGGGCATTCACGGGCGTTCGCTCATTCGGAACATAAAAGGCAATTTCGGTGCCCGGCTCAAGACGGTGAATATGCAGCCCGTCACCGTACAGCAGTTTGACCCGGTGATGCACATTCAGCAGTCCGATCTTGTTGCCCGGCATTTCGTTTGATTTGACGCGCTCGATGACTTTCGGATCGATGCCGTGCCCGGTATCGCGCACGGCGATGCGCACGCGGTTACCGCTTTCCGTCACGCTAATCGTTACTACGCCTTTGCCTTTACACGGCTGAATACCGTGAACAATGGCGTTTTCCACCAGAGGCTGGATCAGCAGGCTTGGGATCACGCAGCTGACCTCTTCATCAATATCGTAAATGACCGTGAGCTTATCGCCAAAGCGTGCCTGCTCGATGGCGATGTAATCCTTGATTTGATACAGCTCTTTTTTGATGTCGATCTGCTCGTCGTCATTTAGCTCAATGTTGTAGCGCAGATAGCGCGACAGATTAAATATCAGCTGCCGCGCGGTATCCGGATTCAGACGGATGGAAGAGGAGATAGCGTTCAGCGCGTTAAACAGGAAATGGGGATTGATCTTGCTTTGCAGGGCGCGCAGCTCTGCCTTATTTGCCATCTCGCGCAGCTGCTCTGCACGCGAAACCTCAAGTTGAGTGGAGATAATCTGCGACAGGCCAATCGCCATCTCCTGGAGCGAAGAGGTGATTTGGTGCGCATGGCAGTAGTAAATTTTCAGCGTCCCCGTGACCACGCCTTTTTCCCACAGCGGGATCACCAGCATTGAGTGGATCTCTGGCGTCCGGTGGGCTTCATCATTGTTTTTAATGATGATTTTTCCGTAGTTAATCGCCTGTCTGGTGGTCGGGCTGATGGTATCGTCGCTGTCGCGATAATTGTGCTCCCCGACGCCAACGTAAGCCAGCACGTGGTCAATATTGGTGATGGCGACCGCATCGGCGTGAATATCACGGCGGATGATATCGCAAACCTGACGTAAAGATTCGGCGTTAACGTGTCGGAAAAGCGGCAGCGTCTTGTTGGCGATATCCAGCGCCAGCTTGGCCTGACGCGCGGCGCTGGCCTCTTTTTCGCCCTCCACGCTTTGCACCAGCAGCACGATAAAACCGATACAGACGCTCCCGAGGATCATAGGAATACCGATCTTCGAGACGATATCCAGCCCCAGCGCAACGGTTGGCGCCCAGACGATGACCAGGATCATGGTCAGCGTTTCGCAGACCATCCCCGCGATAATCCCTGCACGCCAGTGCTGCTTTTTCGGGATTTTGCGGTTAATCCAGCCCGAGAGCAGCCCGGCAATAATGCTGGTGATAAAGCAGGGGACTGCCGTCACGCCGCCAATATCAATCAGGTATCGATGGGTGCCGGCGATGATGCCTGTGATAATCCCTACCCAGGGACCAAAGAGGATCCCGCCCGACATGACGGCGATGATGCGCACGTTCACCAGCGAGCCTTCTACCGGCACCCCGGACCAGGTGCTGAACAGGGCAAACATCGAAAAGATAAACGTGACGGCCAGCAGCTCTTTTGGCGAATGGGCAGATTTATGCAACAGTTCGCGGAACAAGCGGATGCGGATAAGGAAAAAGAGACAGATCAGCATTAATGCCGCGCGGTCGAACACCGCCAGGAGCATATTGAAGATTTCGTGCACGGTCAGGCCTGGGAAAACGGGAAAAATCTATGATAGAAAACATAGGGCCTGATGACCAGCTATCCATCAGATTTATCAAATGGGGAAAAACCATAATTCTCAAAGGGGATTGCTGGCTTTTGACTGAAAGCCGGTGCTTTTCCGTTTGGGGAGAAACGTCAGGTAACGATACTGAAAATATTGTGTTAAATCGTAGCGCTTAAAACTGCCTGTTCGCGATAAGAGTTCCGCTTTTCACTGCAATCACATTCCCGTTTTAGCGCAAAATATTGTTTTGCCGTTATCCTCTCGACAGCGTCTTTTTCTTCAGGTTATTTTCTAAGCACGCCACACGGGTGGCAGCGTCGCTCGGACGGTCCGGGCGCTAACGTGACTCTGAGGAATCTATGGCTGAATTCAGTCCTGAACGCCGTTTTACGCGTATCGATCGTCTCCCCCCTTATGTTTTTAATATCACTGCTGAACTGAAAATGGCTGCGCGTCGGCGCGGCGAAGACATTATCGATTTCAGTATGGGTAACCCTGACGGCCCAACGCCGCCGCATATCGTTGAGAAACTCTGCACGGTTGCGCAGCGTCCTGATACCCATGGGTATTCCACCTCACGCGGCATTCCACGCTTACGTCGGGCGATCTCCCGCTGGTATCAGGATCGTTATCAGGTCGATATCGATCCTGAAAGTGAAGCGATTGTGACCATTGGCTCCAAAGAGGGGCTGGCCCACCTGATGCTGGCGACGCTGGATCACGGCGATACCGTACTGGTGCCGAATCCGAGCTACCCCATTCACATCTATGGGGCGGTGATTGCCGGCGCGCAGGTGCGTTCTGTCCCGCTGGTGGAAGGCGTCGACTTCTTTAACGAGCTGGAACGGGCTATTCGTGAAAGCTATCCGAAGCCGAAAATGATGATCCTCGGTTTCCCGTCAAACCCAACGGCACAATGCGTTGAACTCGAATTCTTCGAGAAAGTGGTCGCGCTGGCTAAGCGTTACGACGTGCTGGTGGTACACGATCTCGCCTACGCCGATATCGTTTATGATGGCTGGAAAGCGCCGTCAATTATGCAGGTACCCGGTGCCCGCGATGTGGCGGTTGAGTTTTTCACCCTGTCGAAAAGCTACAACATGGCGGGCTGGCGAATTGGTTTTATGGTGGGAAACAAAACGCTGGTGAGCGCCCTGGCGCGTATTAAAAGCTACCATGACTATGGCACCTTTACGCCGTTACAGGTCGCGGCCATCGCGGCGCTGGAAGGGGATCAGCAATGCGTGCTCGATATTGCCGCTCAGTATAAACGCCGCCGTGATGTGCTGGTAAAAGGGCTTCATGAAGCAGGCTGGATGGTGGAAATGCCTAAAGCCTCTATGTACGTCTGGGCGAAAATTCCTGAGCCGTATGCGGCGATGGGTTCTCTGGAATTTGCCAAAAAACTGCTTCAGGACGCGAAGGTTTGCGTCTCTCCAGGCATTGGCTTTGGTGACTACGGTGACACGCACGTGCGTTTCGCGCTGATTGAAAACAGCGACCGTATCCGTCAGGCAGTGCGGGGCATTAAAAGCATGTTCCGCGCGGATGGCCTGCTTGCAGCGAAGAGCGTTGCGGAACAACCCGAGTCGTAACGGACAACAAAAAAAACAGGCGCCAACGGCGCCTGTTTTTTTGACTGCATTTTCTTAACTAGATCATCAGAGCAAACGTTCCGGCCCAAACTAAAACAATAACCGAAATGCCCATAAAGAAATATTTCACGTTTCATCGCTCCGCGTATCTTCCGGTACGCATTAAAAAAACAGAGTCCAACTGAGTATAGAGAGTTGAAATCATGCGAAAGGGGAAATCGGAATTATCCCGTGACGTCGCTAACTTCAGCTCTGAATTCTGTGCTTTCCTGTCGCCAGACGGCGCTAATGTACGCCTAAATTTCAGGAGTGACAAGAGGCATTTTTTTAAATAATTTCCTACACTTACGAGTGTCGTGGAACGGCGACAGTTTGATTTCGGTACGCAATAAATGCCTGTTGAGCGACGGTCGAAAAAAGCCGTTACGCACTGCGATTACAGGTGTTTGAAAAGGTTAGTTTCTTAGCGAAACTAACCTTCGAAAGGGGTCAGATATAGAGCGAGGCTTCGCCCAGGGGGCGGGTTTTAAAGCGGCGGTGCATCCACAGATACTGCTCAGGCGCACGCATAATTTCAAACTCAATCACCTTATTGATAAAGGTCGCGGCTTCACTCTCATCTTCAGGATAGTTCGCCATCTCTGGGGAGATATGCAGACGATAGCCTGACTTATCCGCTTTTCTGACCATGGTCACCGTCAACATCGCGGCGCCTGAGAGACGTGAAATCACAAAGGTACCGTTCGTCGTAGCGACATCTTTAACCGCAAAGAAAGGGGCAAAACTGCTGCCTTTAGGACCGTAGTCCTGATCCGGGGCAAACCAGACGGCTTCACCTTTTTTCAGGGCGCCAACCATACCGCGGAGATTGTTACGGCTGATCATCGCCTTATTTGAACGCATGCGGCCCCGCGTTTGTACCCATTCCATCAGCGCGCTGTTATGCGGGCGATAGGTTGCCATCATTGGCTGACAAAGACCCATAACGCGGCCGCCCAGCTCAAGCGACATAAAATGCACACCCACAACCATCACGCCGCGGTTTTGCATCTGGGCACGTTTCAGGTTATCCAGGCCTTCCACGTCAAACCATTTACGGACACGCTCGTCTGGCCAGAACCAGGCCATACCGGTTTCAAGCAGCGCCATACCGATAGATTTAAAGTTTTCCGCAATCAGCGTTTCGCGCTGCCGCGCATTGTAATGCGGAAAGCACAGTTCGAGATTTTTTCGGGCAATGGATTCACGACGCTTAAGAAAGTAACGCGATGCGCTGCCGAGCTTAGAACCCAGGAAACGGATCACGGGATATGGAAGTTGAACCAGCAGCCAAAGTACGCCAAGGCCGAACCATGTAAACCAGTAGCGCGGGTGCAAAAACGCCCGCTGAAATTTGGATTGAGACAAAATAGTGGAACCTTTGTAAAGCCTGTGAAGGTAGCGCAGACTTCGCGATACCACGTGCCATTGAGACCGTAGGACGAGGTCATGGTTGCAGGCTTTACCGTTCTTTACGACGTTGCCTGGCCATTGCTGACTTGGGTGGGCGGCATAATGTAGCACCGTTATACATTATGAGCCATCACTCGTTTTTGTTTAAAAAAGCGGCAATTGCGGAGTGGTTTGATTTTGCTATTGTTTAATCTGCGTTCCCGCATGTCTCCTGAAGGTGCAGACCATGGAAACCTACCTGCAAACGGTGAAAGAAGAGTGGGTGAAGCTGATTAATGAAACCGATCCCGATGTGCATCGGCTTGCGACTGAGCTTGCCAGAGACAACGCAACTCCCCTGGTCGCTGAATTCTATCGTGTTGTGCTGGCAGATCCATCGGCAGCTGAATTCCTGACCACCGAACAGGTGGAGAGGCAGCTTCAGGAGGCGCTTCGTCGCTGGCTTATTGATGTGCTCTCATGCCGTGTGGAGCAGGTTGAAGAGCAGATGCGGGCGCAGCAGCGCGCTGCGGATGTTCATGCCCGTATTGGTATTTCGGTTGATTTAGTTGAAATGGGCTTCCGCGTTCTGAAAAAGCTGCTGTTGCCTGTCATTACTACCAGCGCCCATTCGCCTGAGTTGAAGCTGCATATTTATCACTACGCGATAAACAGTATCGATCTGGCCATGGAAGTGATGTCGCGGGCCTATGTATTTAGCGAGAACAATGCGGCGAAAGAGGACGAAAATTATCGCATCTTTTCCTTAATGGAGAACGCAGAAGAGGAGAAGGAGAGACAGACCGCGGCGCTGCTGTCATGGGAAATGGTGCTTCTGTATAAGATCACGCTTAATTCCAGTATCGGCAACAGTCTGCCGCTGGGGCAGTCTGAATTTGGACTGTGGTTTAGCCATAAAGGTCGGCACTACTTCAGCGGGATCGCTGAGGCCGGTCATATCTCTCGTCTGATTCAGGAATTCGATGACCTTTTTAACGAGGTCCGTCTTGCAGGGCAGGGTCTGAGTGATAAAGCGCAGCGGGATAAATTCTTGCAGCGAATGCGTAATACCCTCTCGCAAATCATCACGCTTTTGCGCGAACTGTTTGACGAAGTGTCGCGACACGAGGTGGGGGTTGATGTCCTGACCCGCCTGTTGAATCGCCGTTTCCTGCCAACCATCTTCAAACGCGAAATCCTGCACGCCACCCGGGCGGGAACAAAGCTCTCGACGCTGCTGATTGACGTCGACAAATTTAAACAAATCAACGATACCTGGGGGCACAATACCGGGGACGAGATCCTGCGAAAAGTCTCCGGCGCGTTCTACGACAACGTGCGAACCTGTGATTACGTTTTTCGCTACGGCGGCGATGAATTTCTGATTGTGCTAACGGAAATCTCAGAGGTGGACGCGCTGCGAATTGCCGAGCGTATCCGCAGGCGGGTGGAAAAAATCAAGGTTAACTCCCCAACCGGCGATATTATCCCGCTCTCCCTCTCGATAGGCGTTGCGATGTTCAACGGGCATCCCGATTACGAGCGATTGATTCAGGCGGCGGATGAAGCCTTATACGGCGCGAAACGGCGTGGCCGAAACTGCGTGGAGCTTTGGAAGGGGTCGTAAGGAAAGACAGAAGTGTCCCCTGCAGGAATCGAACCTGCAACTAGCCCTTAGGAGGGGCTCGTTATATCCATTTAACTAAGGGGACGAAGCGGCAAGAGTATAGCGTTATTTACACTTTTCGTTAAGCGCATTGCCGCCTGACTGGTCAAAGAGTCACCGTTCACGCCGATTTTTCGGCAGTTTTATCCTTTTTTTCCTGAGCCTTAAGCTCGGCCTTACGCTTGTTGGACATGTCGTTACGGATTTGCGCATGGCTCAGCAGCGCAAAGATAAAGGTCCCGCCACAAATGTTACCTGCGAGGGTTGGCAGGGCGAACGGCCAGAAAAAGTCGCTCCAGTGGAGTGTGCCGTTAAATACCAGATAAAGGATCTCCACGGTTCCGACAACAATGTGCGTGGTATCGGCGAGTGCGATAAGCCAGGTCATCAGGATAATCACCACGATTTTCGCGCTACCCGCTGACGGGAACATCCAGACCATAGTGGCGATGATCCAGCCGGAAATTATGGCATTAGAGAACATTTCAACCGGCGTGTTTTTCATCACATCCATGCCAATTTTCACAAATGCGTCGCGGGTCGGTTCATCAAATATTGGCATATACTCGAACGCCCAGGCGGCTATGCCCGTACCGATCAGGTTCCCCAGCAGCACGACGCTCCACAGGCGCATCAGTAAACCGAAATTACCGAGGGTCGGATTTTGCATGACGGGCAGTACGGCAGTGACGGTATTCTCCGTAAAAAGCTGCTGTCGCGCCATAATGACGATAATAAAGCCGAACGTGTAGCCTAAATTTTCCAGCAAAAACCCGCCCGGTACGCCTTCCAGCTGAACGTGAAATATCCCTTTGGCGAGCAGAGAGGCACCCATCGACAGACCGGCTGCAATGGCTGACCACAGCAGGGCCATCGCGTCGCGCTCCATCTCTTTTTCCCCGTCCTGGCGAATATGCTCATGAATAGCCATGGCGCGCGACGGCAGGCGCTCTTCATCGACTTCTATCTCTTCTCCCCGGTCTTTCTCCTCGCTTTCAATCTCATGTTCCTCTTTGCTTTCACCAATTTTCTCTTCGCTAATGTCTTTCATAACAGCTCCTTCGGGGTAATTGCTCATTTAAGCGTAGCGGCTTTTAGCGCTTTCCCCGTGGGGATGCTCTTAAATTGCTGAAAATGGCAATAAAGGTGAGACATCTCTTTCAAAGCCAATATAAAATTGCCAGCGAAACGAATTCCGAAAGACAGGCTATGCTGAAATTAGCGTGATGACGCGAGCGGGTCGTCATTGTCCTCGTAGACATCGGTAAGCGTGCTGTTACAATCACTTGCACGTTTCAGGCGGAGCATCTCATGCTCCGTCACAGATGGCATTCAACGATAGCCATATTGAACAGGGAGAAATTTATGAAGCTTCGGCTGTCGGCGCTTGCGCTGGGCGTAACAATGCTTGTGGGCTGCGCCAGCTCTGGCGAGCAAACGGGACGCTCCGATCCTCTCGAAGGATTTAACCGTTCAATGTACAGCTTTAACTATAATGTGCTGGATCCATATCTGGTTCGTCCGGTTGCCGTGGCATGGCGTGACTATGTTCCGCAGCCGGCGCGTAACGGGCTGAGCAACTTTACCAGTAACCTGGAAGAGCCAGCGGTTATGGTCAACTACTTCCTCCAGGGCGACCCGTATCAGGGGATGGTGCATTTCACCCGCTTCTTCCTGAACTCCCTGCTGGGTATGGGCGGCTTAATTGATGTCGCGGGCATGGCGAACCCGAAATTACAGCGTGAACAGCCGCACCGTTTCGGCAGCACGCTGGGTCACTATGGCGTAGGTTATGGTCCGTATGTGCACCTGCCATTCTACGGCAGCTTTACCGTGCGTGATGATGGCGGCGACATGGTGGATACGCTGTATCCTGTACTGTCATGGCTCACCTGGCCGCTGTCGATTGGTAAATGGACCGTGGAAGGAATTGAAACGCGTGCGCAACTGCTGGATTCTGATGGTCTGCTGCGTCAGTCTTCCGATCCGTACATCATGGTCCGCGAGGCCTACTTCCAGAACCATGACTTTATTGCCAACGGCGGTAAGCTGAAGCCGGAAGATAATCCGAACGCGAAAGCCATCGAGAACGAATTAAAAGATATCGATTCGGAATAAAAAAAAGGTGAGCAATGCTCACCTTTTTTAATCGTGTTGGGATTAGAACGCGTAGTTGAAGTTGGTACCAAACAGCCAGGCTTTACCTTCAGAGGAAAACTCGTACGGGCCTTCCTGGAAGGTCACCTTCTGGCCATGCATGTACGACACGCCCGCGTCGATAGAGGCATTCTCGTTGAACGCGTAGGTTGCCCCCGCACTCACCCAGAAACGGTCCTGATCCGGAATGGAGATAGAACGTTTATCGGCCGGTACCGGGCTGTCATCAAATGCCACGCCGGTACGGAACGTCCAGTTATCATCCATATAATAGGTCGTACCAAGCGCGATACGGTAAGCATCGTGGAAGCTTTCGTCTTTATAGAACAGCGTCTGGCCGTTGCTGCCGGTGGCTTTAAGCTCCTCGAACTGGCTCCAGCTGGTATACGCGAGGCTGTAGTGAATTGCCCACTGCGGCGCAACGCGGTTATAACCTGACACTTCCCACATTTCTGGCAGATGCAGCGACAGTGAACCCGGTACGGTTTGATTCGAGGTACCCCATGGAATGGTGGTGCCCGCGCCTGGGACCATACCGTTGACTGGGCTCAGGATGCCGCTTTTGTAATCGCCATCGAAATCAATTTTCACTTCTGAGCGATAGGTCAGACCCCAGCGGTTGTTTTTATCCAGTTCATACAGGATACCGGCGTTCCAGCCGTAACCCCATTCATCACCTTTCAGGCTGGCAATTTTATTGCTGTTTTTCGGCAGTGCAGCAGTTTGCTCCCCGGAGTAACGCTCGATTTTTGCATCGGCGTAGACAGCATCAAAGCCCAGACCAAAGCTCCAGTTATCGTTCAGACGATATGCGCCGCTCAGGTTGAGGTTCAGGGTCGTCAGGTCGGTTTTACCGCCGTATTCACCGGCCGGATAGTTGTTATTGAACTCCGTTGCCAGGCCATAGTTAGAGGTGACAGAGGCACCCCAACCAAACTGTTCATTGATTGGCGCAACAAAGTGCAGGTTAGGCACCCACGCGGTCGGCGCAATGTTATCCGCCTTCAGATCTGCGCCGGTGAACTGAGATTTGCCAGAAATGTTGACATCAGGATCGATGTAAACCGCACCGGCAGAGAAGGTAGGGCGATCAAACATCATGATCAGTGCCGGGTTACGACTCGCGTTGCCTGCGTCATCGGCAATCGCACCTTCCCCGGAATACGCACGGCCAAGGCCAGAGGAAGAAAATTCGTTTAACTGGAAGCCCGCTGACCAGGCGGACGTTGAGACGATTGCCACTGCAACTGCTAAAGCAGTTTGTTTGAACAGGGTTTTCTGGCTCATGACCATAACCTCATTGAGTTATTTTTATTCAATAATTGTTACATACCGTAACAGGAGCGCGAAGTGTAGGGTCTGAGGTATGACTTACAAATCAGACCAGTGGCGAGAGTATAGGTCTGACCAGCTGGGATGTTGCAAGTTTGTTTATTAATATTTTCAGATATGTTTCTTGAAACGAGATCTGGTTGGCAAAATTGTGACCAGTGCGATTCCTCTGAAAAGGGGAATTTTGTTTTAGATCATTTTTTAGTGTGATATTGCTCACTTATCCGATTTTGCGCCATTAACGGCTGGAGGGGGCTCGTTCGGGGGCGTAAAATAGACGCATCGTGTTTATCTCGCGCCCTGCGCGAATACAGAGGAAATTGAGCTATGAGTAAATGCAGTGCTGATGAAACCCCGGTTTGCTGCTGTATGGATGTTGGCACCATTATGGACAACACCGATTGCACCGCCTCTTACAGCCGCGTATTCCCTAACCGCGCTGAAGCGGAAGAGACGCTGGCCACGCTGAGCCAGCGCGCGCGTGAAGTCGAATCCGATCCGTGTGAAATCAAATCCACCTTCACGGAAGTGGAAGGCGGCGTGCGGCTGGATATCGACTTTGTGTTCGCCTGCGAAGCAGAAACGCTGATCTTCCAGCTGGGCCTGCGTTAATACTTTTTGCACGGGCCTACGATCGTGTAGGCCGGGTAAGGCAACGCCGCAACCCGGCAACAAATCTCACAAATGCCTCTGCCATGCAGGGGCATTTTCTTTTTCTTCTCTGTGCCTTAGCTCGCAATTTTTCGCTTCCCCGATTGGCTCAATGTAAAAAAATAGTTAAGACTATTATCAGGTCAGACCACTTAATGTGTGCGCAAAATTTTTTTACAGGGGAGTGTTATGAGTCAGGCATTACCGCTTATCACCCGACACGGTGACCGCATTGCCATTGTCAGCGGGTTACGTACGCCGTTTGCGCGTCAGGCAACCGCGTTTCACGGTATACCGGCTGTCGATCTGGGAAAAATGGTGGTG
Organism: Enterobacter cloacae complex sp. S2; assembly: GCF_015159675.1. Lineage (NCBI taxonomy): Bacteria > Pseudomonadati > Pseudomonadota > Gammaproteobacteria > Enterobacterales > Enterobacteriaceae > Enterobacter > Enterobacter cloacae complex sp. S2. Next base: position 196,003 of record NZ_JADDTS010000002.1, on the reverse strand, counting down.
GGGGAGATGCTGGCTCGCAGCGAGATCCCGCCAGAGGTTATTGAGCAACTGGTTTTCGGCCAGGTGGTGCAAATGCCGGAAGCGCCCAATATCGCACGTGAAATCGTGCTGGGCACCGGCATGAATGTTCACACCGACGCATACAGCGTCAGCCGCGCCTGCGCCACCAGTTTCCAGGCGGTGGCGAACGTGGCGGAAAGCCTGATGGCGGGGACCATTCGCGCGGGGATCGCCGGCGGCGCGGATTCCTCATCCGTGCTGCCCATCGGTGTTAGCAAACAGCTGGCCCGCATCCTCGTGGATGCCAACAAAGCCCGGACCACCGGTGCGAAGCTCAAACTCTTCTCGCGTTTACGTCTGCGCGACCTCATGCCCGTGCCACCTGCCGTTGCTGAATACTCCACCGGCCTGCGTATGGGCGACACTGCCGAGCAGATGGCAAAAACCTACGGTATTACCCGCGAACAGCAGGATGCACTGGCGCATCGCTCGCATCAGCTCGCTGCGAAGGCCTGGTCGGAAGGCAAACTTGCCGACGAGGTGATGACGGCTTACATCCCGCCTTTCCGCGAACCGCTGGTGGAAGATAACAATATCCGTGGCACCTCGACGCTGGAGGATTATGCAAAACTGCGCCCGGCGTTTGATCGTAAACATGGCACCGTTACGGCGGCCAACAGTACGCCACTGACGGACGGTGCCGCCGCCGTGATCCTGATGACGGAATCCCGGGCGAAAGAGCTTGGCATAACACCGCTGGGCTATTTGCGTAGCTACGCCTTTACCGCCATTGATGTCTGGCAGGACATGCTGCTCGGTCCGGCCTGGTCCACGCCGCTGGCGCTGGAGCGTGCGGGGTTGACGCTGGCTGACTTAACCCTGATCGATATGCACGAAGCCTTTGCCGCACAAACCCTGGCAAACATTCAGCTGCTGGCAAGCGAGCGCTTCGCGCGCGATGTACTGGGCCGCGCCCACGCGACCGGCGAAGTGGATCAGAGTAAGTTTAACGTGCTTGGCGGATCCATCGCCTACGGCCATCCATTTGCGGCGACCGGCGCGAGAATGATAACTCAGACTTTGCACGAGCTGCGTCGCCGCGGCGGCGGTTTTGGTCTCGTTACCGCCTGTGCGGCGGGCGGCCTGGGTGCAGCAATGGTTCTGGAGGCTGAATAATGGAAACGACATCTGCATTTAATCTGGCTGTTCGCCTTGATAACGTGGCTGTTATCACCATTGATGTACCCGACGAAAAGATGAACACCCTGAAGGCCGAGTTCGGCGTTCAGGTGCGTGCGATGCTCAGACAGATCCGCGAAAACAAAGCGATACGTGGCCTGGTATTTATCTCGGCAAAGCCGGATAACTTTATTGCCGGGGCCGATATCAACATGATTGCCCGGGCGAAAAGCGCTCAGGAAGCAGAAGACCTGGCGCGTCAGGGGCAGCAGGTAATGGCGGAGATCCATGCGCTGTCGATACCCGTTGTCGCTGCGATCCACGGGGCCTGCCTGGGCGGTGGGCTTGAGCTGGCGCTGGCCTGTCACAGCCGCATTTGTACCGACGATGCGAAAACCGTACTCGGACTGCCGGAGGTACAGCTTGGATTGCTGCCCGGTTCAGGTGGCACGCAGCGCCTGCCGCGTCTGGTAGGCGTCAGTACGGCGCTTGAGATGATTTTAACCGGTAAACAGCTGCGCGCCCGCCAGGCGTTAAAGGCGGGTCTGGTTGATGAGGTCGTTCCGCACGCCATCTTGCTTGAAGCCGCCGTTGAGCGGGCGCTGAAAGGTCGTCAGGCGAAACGCCCTCTGCCGGTGCGCGAGCGTATCCTCGCCGGGCCGCTGGGGCGCACGCTGCTGTTCAATATGGTGGGTAAAAAAACCGAGCAAAAAACCAAAGGGAACTATCCGGCAGCGACGCGCATTCTGAAGGTGATTGAAACCGGTTTATCGCAGGGCAGCAGCAGCGGTTATGCTGCGGAAGCGAAAGCCTTTGGCGAGCTGGCGATGACGCTGCAGTCGCAGGCGCTGCGCGGCATTTTCTTTGCCAGCACGGAGGTTAAAAAAGATCCGGGCAGTGAAGCTGAACCGGCTCCGCTGCGCGCCGTTGGCGTTCTGGGTGGTGGGCTGATGGGCGGCGGCATCGCATTTGTCACCGCCAGCAAAGGCAAATTGCCCGTACGTATCAAAGATATCAACCCTAAGGGTATCAACCACGCGTTGCAGTACAGCTGGCAGAACCTTGATCGCAAAGTGAAACGCCGCCATATCAAGGCCAGTGAGCGTGATAAAACCCTCGCGATGATCACTGGCGCCACCGACTACAGTGGGTTTGCACACCGCGATCTGGTGATTGAAGCCGTGTTCGAAGATCTCGCCCTTAAGCAGCAGATGGTGGCGGACGTTGAACAGCATTGCGCGCCGCACACCATTTTCGCGTCAAACACCTCGTCTTTGCCGATCGGCGACATCGCGGCGAAAGCCGTGCGCCCGGAGCAGGTGATAGGGCTGCACTATTTCAGCCCTGTCGAAAAAATGCCGCTGGTGGAGGTTATTCCACATGCCACAACCAGCCCGCAAACTATTGCCACCGTGGTGAAGCTGGCGAAAAAACAGGGCAAAACCCCGATTGTGGTCGCGGACAAAGCCGGCTTCTACGTCAACCGCATTCTGGCGCCTTACATTAACGAAGCGATGCGGTTGCTGACGGAAGGGGAGAAAATTGAGCACGTCGATGACGCTCTGGTGAAGTTTGGTTTCCCCGTCGGCCCAATCCAACTTTTGGATGAAGTAGGAATTGATACAGGGACTAAAATTATCCCTGTGCTGGAAGCGGCTTATGGCGATCGTTTTGCGCCGCCTGCAAACTTTGTTTCCGCAATTTTGAAGGACGATCGCAAAGGCAGAAAAAATGAACGCGGTTTCTATCTTTACGCCGTGAAAGGGCGTAAAAGCAAGAAACAGGTCGACCCTTCGGTTTATGCGCTTATTCCTGTCACGGGTCAGGGAAAACTGTCGGCGGTTCAGTGTGCTGAGCGCTGCGTGATGATGATGCTCAATGAAGCGGCGCGCTGCTTTGGTGAGCAGGTGATCAAAAGCGCGCGCGACGGCGATATCGGCGCCGTGTTTGGTATCGGTTTTCCGCCATTCCTTGGCGGTCCGTTCCGGTATATGGATACCCTCGGGGCGGGTGAAGTGGTTGCGATCCTGCAACGTCTGGCCTCGCAATATGGTCCACGGTTTACACCTTGTGACGAATTATTGCAGATGGCGGAACGGGGTCAGACATTCTGGCCCGCAAGGGAAACTGATTGCGTAAACTGAAGTCAAAGAAGGGTAAATCCTGAGGTGATGGAACCTGTTCTGGCGAAATTGTAAACAGAGATTGACTATACTTACGCCATTGAGGTAAAAAACAGCGTTTCATTCACCGAATGGATCAGGCACAATGCCCGGCCATCGGGTTTTCTACCTCAGAGCATTAATCGCGGGTAGTTAACGCCGGTGATTCTGGTTAACAAAAGCGGTGCAATATGCAAGTTTTTATCATGCGTCACGGCGACGCGGCACTCGATGCCGCCAGTGACTCAGTACGTCCTTTAACCGTCTGTGGCTGCGACGAATCCCGTCAGATGGCGACATGGCTTAAAGGTCAAAAAGTGGACATTGAACGCGTTCTGGTGAGTCCGTTCCTGCGGGCAGAACAGACGCTGGATGTGGTAGGAGAGTGTATGAACCTGCCATCCAGTGTGGATGTTCTCCCTGAACTCACGCCGTGTGGCGATGTTGGCCTTGTCAGTGCTTACCTTCAGGCGCTGTGCAATGAAGGTGTCGCTTCCGCACTGGTCATTTCCCACCTGCCGCTGGTCGGCTATCTGGTATCTGAGCTGTGCCCGGGCGAAACGCCACCGATGTTCACAACGTCCGCCATTGCCAACGTCACCCTCGACGAAACCGGCAAAGGGGTCTTTAACTGGCAAATGAGTCCGTGCAACCTGAAGATGGCAAAAGCCATCTGACGTGACGTGCGATATGGCGGGGTGCAGCGTGCCTCCCGCCATCCTGTCAGGGCAATTCTGGCGGCTGCCACTCCTCGACCTCAATCAATACCAGCAATGCGGCATCTCCGCCGTACTCTTTTGGCGCCTGATGAAAAGCCATCACGTATGGATGCTGAGCCAGCCACAGCGGTGTCTGTTGCTTAAGAATATGTTTGCCGTGGCCGTGCATCACGCAGGCGCAAAAAACATGCTCGCGACGACATGCCGCGATCAACGCCCCCAGCTCCTGTTTCGCCTGCATCTGGGTCAACCCATGCAGATCGAGGAACAGCTCCGGCGAGTAATCTCCCCGGCGTAATTTTTTCAGTTCAAAATGGCTGACGTCTTCGCGCACGTATTTCACCGCACCCTGCGTATTTAGCAGCGGCTGAAACTCATCTGAAAAATAGTGGCTGTTATCGGCCTGCTCCTGGAGCAACCGTTTGACCGGTACCTCGCTGACTTTTTTACGCTGCGGGCGATGGACAATGGTGTCGTGCGTGATTTGACGCGTCCCGGTCATCAGCTGGCGGAAGAGAGCCTGATCCTCCTCGCTGAGCGATGTTTTCTTTTTCATTCGTCATTCTCATCTCGTATTTCCGATAGTGTACCCGACTAAACGCATTTTTTAACCTCAAGCGGTACGCGTCATTGCTGATTTATCGCCGTCTTCATGGCAAACTAGCCGCCGAAAATTATGCGAGCATGCCCTGGAGGAAAGAGTGGATAAAATTTTTGTCGATGAAGCAGTAAACGAGCTGCATACCATACAGGACATGTTGCGCTGGTCGGTTAGCCGCTTCAGCGCCGCCAATATCTGGTACGGACACGGTACCGACAACCCGTGGGATGAGGCCGTGCAGCTGGTGCTGCCGTCTCTCTACCTGCCGCTGGATATTCCGGAAGACATGCGCACCGCGCGCCTGACCTCCAGTGAAAAACACCGCATCGTTGAGCGCGTGATCCGTCGCGTAAACGAGCGCATTCCGGTGGCTTACCTGACCAACAAAGCCTGGTTCTGCGGCCACGAATTCTATGTTGATGAGCGCGTGCTGGTGCCGCGTTCGCCGATTGGCGAGCTGATCAACAACCATTTTGACGGCCTGATTAACCATCAGCCGCAGCACATTCTTGATATGTGCACCGGCAGCGGCTGCATCGCCATTGCCTGCGCGTACGCCTTCCCGGAAGCGGAAGTGGACGCCGTCGATATCTCCACCGACGCGCTGGCCGTCACCGAATACAACATTGAAGAGCACGGGCTGATTCATCACGTCACGCCTATCCGCTCTGACCTGTTCCGCGACCTGCCGACGCTGCAATACGACCTGATCGTCACCAATCCGCCGTACGTGGATGCAGAAGATATGTCCGACCTGCCGAACGAGTATCGTCACGAGCCGGAGCTGGGCCTGGCGTCAGGCTCTGACGGGCTGAAGCTGACCCGCCGCATCCTGGCCTGCGCGCCGGATTATCTGACCGACGACGGCGTTCTGATTTGTGAAGTAGGCAACAGCATGGTACATCTGATAGAGCAGTACCCGGATGTGCCGTTCACCTGGCTTGAGTTCGACAACGGCGGTGACGGCGTCTTTATGCTGACCAAGGCGCAACTGCTTGATGCACGCGAATACTTCAGCATTTACAAAGATTAATCCAGCGGGCTTCGGCCCGTTTCACAACGCTCAAACACAAACAACAACATCGGAGCCGTGATGGCAGGAAACAGTATTGGACAGGTATTCCGTGTGACCACCTTTGGCGAGTCGCACGGTCTGGCACTGGGTTGTATCGTTGATGGCGTCCCGCCAGGCATCGAACTGACCGAAGCCGATTTACAGCATGACCTTGACCGTCGTCGTCCGGGTACCTCTCGCTACACCACGCAGCGTCGCGAGCCGGACCAGGTCAAAATTCTCTCCGGCGTATTTGAAGGCCGTACCACAGGAACCAGCATTGGCCTGCTGATTGAAAACACCGATCAGCGTTCTCAGGACTACGGCGCGATTAAGGACGTTTTCCGTCCTGGTCACGCCGACTATACCTACGAACAAAAATATGGCTTTCGCGACTATCGCGGCGGCGGACGTTCTTCCGCGCGTGAAACCGCGATGCGCGTGGCGGCAGGGGCAATTGCCAAAAAATATCTCCAGCAGAAATTCGGCATCGTTATCCGCGGCTGTCTGTCCCAGATGGGCGACATTCCGCTGGCAATCAAAGACTGGGATCAAGTAGAGCTCAACCCGTTCTTCTGCGCCGATGCCGACAAGCTGGACGCGCTGGATGAGCTGATGCGTGGCCTGAAAAAAGAGGGCGACTCCATTGGTGCGAAAGTCACCGTGGTGGCCGACGGCGTGCCGGCTGGCTGGGGCGAGCCGGTATTTGACCGCCTTGACGCCGATATCGCCCACGCGCTGATGAGCATCAACGCGGTGAAAGGCGTTGAAATCGGCGACGGTTTTGACGTGGTCAAGCTTCGCGGCAGCCAGAACCGCGACGAAATCACGAAGGCGGGTTTCCAGAGCAACCATGCGGGCGGCATTCTGGGTGGCATCAGCAGCGGGCAGCAAATTATTGCCAATATTGCGCTGAAGCCAACGTCCAGCATTACCGTCCCGGGCCACACGATTAACCGCGCTGGCGATGAAGTTGAGATGATCACCAAAGGGCGTCACGATCCGTGCGTGGGGATCCGCGCGGTGCCGATCGCAGAAGCGATGCTGGCGATCGTGCTGATGGATCACTTCCTGCGCCAGCGCGCGCAGAATGCGGATGTGACGACCACCATTCCACGCTGGTAACTATGAAAAAAACCGCAATCGCTCTGCTGGCGCTGCTGGCCAGTGGAGCAAGCCTGGCCGCTACGCCGTGGCAGAAAATCACCCACCCGGTAGCGGGGAGCGCGCAGTCCATTGGCGCTTTCTCCAACGGGTGTATCGTCGGCGCGCAGGAACTTCCGCTGCAATCGGATACCTATCAGGTGATGCGCACCGACCAGCGCCGTTATTTCGGCCATCCTGACCTGGTGCTGTTTATTCAGCGTCTTGGCAACCAGGTGCATAACCTGGGGCTGGGGACGATGCTGATTGGCGATATGGGGATGCCTGCCGGTGGTCGCTTCAACGGCGGTCACGCCAGCCACCAGACCGGACTGGATGTGGATATCTTCCTGCAATTGCCGAAAACGCGCTGGAGCTCAGCGCAGCTGCTGAAACCGCAGGCGCTGGATCTGGTCTCGGCCGACGGTAAACGGGTCGTCGCCTCGCGCTGGTCGCCGGAAATTTCCAGCATGATTAAGCTGGCGGCAGAGGATAACGACGTCACGCGGATCTTTGTTAATCCGGCCATCAAGCAGCAGCTTTGCCTGGATGCGGGAACGGATCGCGACTGGTTGCGTAAAGTGCGCCCTTGGTTCCAGCACCGGGCGCATATGCATGTTCGCCTGCGCTGTCCGGCGAACAGCCTGGAATGTGAAGATCAGCCGCTGCCACCGCCTGGCGATGGTTGTGGTTACGAACTGCAAAGCTGGTTTGAACCAGCCAAGCCTGGAACCTCTAAGCCTGAGAAGAAGACACCGCCTCCGTTGCCGCCTTCCTGCCAGGCGCTACTGGATGAGCATGTACTTTAATGGATAATTTCGTCGATCTATTCATGGTGTCACCGCTGCTGCTGGCGGTGCTCTTTTTTGTTGCGATGTTAGCCGGATTTATCGATGCCCTGGCGGGTGGCGGCGGGTTGCTCACCGTTCCGGCGCTGCTGGCGGCAGGCATGAGCCCTGCCCAGGCGCTTGCCACCAACAAACTCCAGGCATGCGGCGGTTCGCTCTCCTCGTCGCTCTATTTCATCCGGCGCAAAGTGGTGAATCTCGCCGATCAGAAGCTCAATATCCTGATGACGTTTATTGGCTCAACGGCGGGTGCGCTGCTGGTCCAGCACGTTCAGTCCGACATTCTGCGCCAGATCCTGCCGCTGCTGGTTATCTGTATCGGCCTCTATTTCCTGCTGATGCCAAAGCTCGGGGAAGAAGATCGACAGCGTCGTCTTCACGGCCTGCCGTTTGCGCTGATTGCCGGTGGCTGCGTCGGTTTTTACGATGGCTTCTTTGGCCCGGGGGCAGGTTCGTTTTATGCGCTGGCATTCGTGACGCTGGCCGGATTCAACCTCGCCAAATCCACCGCCCACGCCAAAGTCCTCAACGCGACCTCCAACGTTGGCGGTCTGCTGCTGTTTATCATTGGCGGCAAGGTTATATGGGCAACCGGGTTTGTGATGATGGCAGGGCAGTTTTTGGGCGCGCGCGCAGGCTCGCGTCTGGTATTAAGCAAAGGACAAAAGCTGATCCGCCCGATGATTGTTGTCGTCTCGGCGGTGATGAGCGCCAAACTTCTTTATGACAGCCATGGACAGGAGATCCTCACCTGGTTGGGGATGAACTAATGAACAGTACGCATAACTACGAACAGCTGATTGAGATCTTCGATAGCTGTTTCGCTGATGATTTTAATACCCGTCTGATTAAAGGCGACGACGAACCGATCTATCTTCCAGCTGATGACGAGGTTCCGTATAACCGCATCATCTTTGCCCACGGCTTTTACGCCAGCGGTTTGCACGAAATTTCGCACTGGTGTATCGCCGGGAAAGCGCGTCGCGAGCTGGTGGACTTTGGTTACTGGTACTGCCCGGACGGGCGCGACGCCGCCACCCAGGGGCAGTTCGAAGATGTGGAGGTGAAACCTCAGGCGCTCGAATGGCTGTTCTGCGTAGCGGCGGGTTTCCCGTTCAACGTAAGCTGTGACAATCTCGAAGGCGACTTCGAGCCAGACCGTATCGTCTTCCAGCGCCGCGTTCATGCGCAGGTGATGGAATATCTTGAGAAAGGCATCCCGGCACGTCCGGCACGCTTGATCGAGGCTTTACAGAATTATTACCACACGCCGGAGATCACGGCGGAATGCTTCCCTTGGCCGGAAGATCTTTAACAGAGGAAAGAAGATGATCGCAGAATTTGAATCACGCATTCTGGCGTTAATTGATGACATGGTGGAACACGCCAGTGATGATGAGCTGTTCGCCAGCGGTTATCTGCGTGGTCACCTGACGCTGGCGGTAGCCGCGCTGGAAGCCGGGGACGATCACTCTGCCGACGCCGTTCACGCGGAAGTCACTCGCAGCCTGGAAAAAGCCATTCTGGCCGGGGAACTCTCTCCGCGCGACCAGTCTTTAGTGCTGGGCATGTGGGACAATTTGTTCCAGCAGGCGAAAGCGAAGTAAGTGTATCACCGCCCTCTCCCACAGGGAGAGGGCCGGGGTGAGGGCACCAGACCGCACCCTACTTGACCATTTTCCCCTTCAGCAATTTCCGCACCCACAGTCGGTTTGGATTCAGCCCCGCGAGCGTAACCCTGTCCAGCGGAACCGGCTCGTCGCTCATTTGCGCGGCTAACGCTTCAGCCAGCAGCGGCGCGGAGCATAATCCCCGCGAGCCTAAGCCACCCAGCATAAACAGCTCGGGGTGAACGGGAGCACTTACCGCCGTTTCTTTGTTGTCAGCAAGATCCTGATAGACTTCAAGCGTGGCGTCATAGTCCGGCACGTTTCCCGCCATCGGCAGGTGATCGCGGGTCGCGCAGCGTACGCCGCAGCGCGCCTGACCCTCACCGACATTCACCTCTTTTGCCCACGACGCATCCGGGAAACAGTCGAGCAGGCGCTGGCGGTTTTGCTGCTGATCCGCTTCGCTGTACTGCATATCTGTTTCACCGCGATGGTAGCTGGCACCGATGCAGTGATGGCCGTTGGACGGGTTTTGCGGCGTCAGGTAGCCGTCGTAACACAGCACCTGACGCAGTTTGCTCAGTTGGGGGGCGGCAGGAATATGGCTCACCTGGCCGCCGACCGGATAAACCGGCAATGATGCTGTCTGGGTAAACTGGCTGATATGATGTCCGTTGGCCAGCACAACGCTGGCATGCTGGACCTCTTTGCCGTCAGCGAAACGCAGTTTCCAGTGCGCAGTGCGGCTTAGCGATTGAACCTTATGGGCATAATGCACTGTCAACCCACGCGACTGCCCGAGGGCTATCGCCGCAGAAGTCAGTTCAGCCGGACACAGCCAGCCGCCGAGTGGATACTGAATACCCCCGCAGCCGGTGTCGACGCCAGTGGTCTCTGCAACCTGCTGTGCCGTCACTGCATGGGCGATGGCCTCCGGCAGACCCAGCGACAGCATTTGTGTGATTTTCTGCTGGCTCTTCTCGTCCCAGCCGAGCTGCGTCACGCCGCACCAGTTGTGGTCGAACGCAACCGGCAGGCTATCGTAAAGGCGGCGAGCAAACGTAAACGCCGCCGGGAAGAACTGGAACAGTGCCGGATCGTGTGAACTTAATAAGGGATAAAGCGCGCCCTGACGGTTGCCTGATGCGCCCGTCGCCGGCGCCTCGTCAGCGCAGTAGAGCGTCACCTGCCAGCCACGGTGCAGCAGCGCCAGCGAGAGCAGGGCGCTGGCGATACCCCCGCCCAAAATGGCGACCTCACGCGAGGTGCTGGCGCGACGGGCAAACCAGGGGGCCTGCGCCGGGATCGCCAGATCCTGTTCCATCACCCCGACCAGCATGTCGCGTTTGCGGCCAAAACCTTTGGTTTTCCGCATGGTAAACCCCGCCTCCTGCAACCCACGGCGAACAAATCCCGCCGAGGTGAAGGTAGCAAGCGTCGCGCCCGGGCGCGCCAGACGTGCCATGGCACTGAACAGGTGCGGGCTCCACATGTCCGGGTTTTTGGCGGGCGCAAAACCGTCCAGGAACCAGGCGTCCACCTTCTGATTCATTGAGTCATCGAGCTTATCGGTCAGGTCGTTAATGTCGCCAAGCCACAGGTCGAGCGTGACGCGTCCGTCGTCCAGAATCAGACGATGACAGCCACCGATAGCCGGAGGCCACTGGGCCTGAAGCTGTTCCGCCCAGTGGGTAAGCTCCGGCCAGCGCTGATGGGCAAGCCGCAGATCGTGCGCGGTAAGCGGAAATTTTTCGAAACTGATGAAATGTAATCTTTGTAAGGTAGCCTCGGGGTGTGCAGCGCGAAACTGGTCGAACGCCTGCCAGAGGGTCAGAAAATTCAGCCCGGTGCCGAAACCGCTCTCCGCTACGACAAACAGGCTGCGCGGATGCTCAGGGAAGCGGGTGCTGAGATGATTTCCTTCGAGGAAGACATAGCGCGTCTCTTCCAGTCCGTTATCATTAGAAAAGTAGACGTCATCAAAATCTCGGGAAACAGGTGTACCCTCAGCGTTGAATTCGAGGTTGGCAGGTTGTATGGCGTTTTGTTTCACGTAAGTTACTCGTCCGACAGGCAGTGGCACGATCTTAGCGATGTGAGCCCATCGGTGCAAATTTCCACAGAAAATGGCTGATCGGACTTGTTCGGCGTACAAGTGTACGCTATTGTGCGACTCGAAACTTTTTATAGTGCGACTTACAGAGGTATTGAATGAAACGTGCAGTGATTACTGGCCTGGGCATCGTTTCCAGCATCGGTAATAACCAGCAGGAAGTCCTGGCATCTCTGCGTGAAGGACGCTCCGGGATCACTTTCTCTGAAGAGTTTAAAGATTCTGGAATGCGTAGCCACGTATGGGGTAACGTTAAACTGGACACCACCGGTTTAATTGACCGTAAAGTGGTTCGTTTCATGAACGATGCCTCTATCTACGCCTATCTTTCCATGCAGGAAGCGATCAAGGATTCTGGTCTGAGCGAAGACGCTTACCAGAACAACCCACGCGTGGGCCTGATTGCAGGCTCCGGCGGTTCCTCTAAAGCTCAGGTGTTCGGTGCTGACGCCATGCGCAGCCCGCGCGGCCTGAAAGCGGTCGGTCCATATGTTGTGACCAAAGCCATGGGGTCAGCGGTTTCCGCGTGCCTGGCAACGCCGTTCAAAATCCACGGTGTGAACTACTCCATCAGCTCCGCATGTGCGACCTCCGCACACTGTATCGGTAATGCGGTTGAGCAGATCCAGCTGGGCAAACAGGACATCGTATTTGCTGGCGGCGGCGAAGAGCTGGGCTGGGAAATGGCCTGTGAGTTCGACGCAATGGGCGCACTGTCCACCAAATACAACGAAACGCCAGACAAAGCGTCCCGTACTTATGACGCACACCGCGACGGTTTTGTTATCGCTGGCGGCGGCGGTATGGTTGTGGTTGAAGAGCTGGAACACGCGCTGGCGCGTGGCGCGCACATCTATGCTGAGATCGTGGGCTACGGCGCAACGTCTGACGGCGCTGACATGGTTGCTCCATCCGGTGAAGGCGCGGTGCGCTGCATGAAGATGGCGATGCACGGTGTTGATACTCCAATCGACTACCTGAACTCCCACGGCACCTCAACGCCGGTAGGCGACGTGAAAGAGCTGGGTGCGATCCGTGAAGTGTTCGGCGACAATAGCCCGGCTATCTCTGCAACCAAAGCCATGACCGGTCACTCTCTGGGAGCGGCGGGCGTGCAGGAAGCGATCTACTCTCTGCTGATGCTGGAAAACGGCTTTATCGCGCCAAGCATCAACATCGAAGAGATGGACGAGCAGGCGGCTGGCCTGAACATCGTGACCGAAACCACCGAACGTGCGCTGACGACCGTTATGTCCAACAGCTTCGGTTTCGGCGGCACCAACGCCACGCTGGTGATGCGTAAGCTGAAAGCGTAAGCGTTTGAAGGTATAGTAGAAGGGAGCCGAGCGGCTCCCTTTTTTTATGCCTGAACACGGAGTTATGCATGAAGGCTGTTACCCCTGGGAAGAGCGCTCCTTCCGGGAATCTTCCCCTTTTCCGCATCGCCTTTGCGGTGTTTCTGACCTATATGACCGTTGGCCTGCCGCTGCCGGTGATCCCCTTGTTCGTTCACCAGGAGCTGGGCTATGGCAACACCATGGTCGGCATTGCGGTGGGCATTCAGTTTTTAGCGACGGTATTAACCCGGGGCTACGCCGGTCGCCTGGCGGATCAGCACGGCGCAAAACGCTCGGCGTTGCAGGGCATGTTTGCCTGCGGGCTGGCGGGGGGAGCCTGGCTGCTGGCGGCGCTGTTGCCAATAGATGCAGCGTATAAATTCGCGCTGCTGGTGGCAGGGCGTCTGATCCTCGGCTTTGGCGAAAGCCAGCTGCTGACCGGCACCCTTACCTGGGGAATGGGGCTGGTGGGGCCTGCGCGTTCCGGAAAAGTGATGTCCTGGAACGGGATGGCGATTTACGGCGCGCTGGCGGCAGGCGCACCGCTGGGGCTGCTGATCCACAGCCAGTTTGGTTTTGCGGCGCTGGCAGGCACCACCATGGTATTGCCGCTGCTGGCGTGGGCGTTTAACGGTTCGGTGCGTAAGGTGCCCGCCCATAAAGGCGAGCGTCCTTCGCTGTGGAGCGTGGTAGGGCAAATCTGGCAGCCGGGGCTTGGGCTGGCGCTTCAGGGGGTGGGCTTCGCGGTTATTGGTACCTTTGTTTCCCTCTATTTCATGAGCCGCGGCTGGGCGATGGCGGGCTTTACGCTGACGGCCTTTGGCGGCGCGTTTGTATTGATGCGCGTGCTGTTTGGCTGGATGCCGGATCGCTTTGGCGGCGTGAAGGTGGCCGTGGCGTCACTTGTCATTGAGACCGTGGGTCTGGTACTGCTCTGGCAGGCGCCCTCTGCATCCGTTGCGCTGCTGGGTGCGGCGTTAACCGGCTGCGGCTGCTCGCTGATCTTCCCGGCGCTGGGCGTTGAAGTGGTGAAGCGCGTGGCTCCGCAGGTGCGCGGCACGGCGCTGGGCGGCTATGCGGCGTTTCAGGATATCTCATACGGGGTCACCGGGCCGCTGGCGGGGCTGCTTGCAACGTCGTTTGGCTATCCTTCCGTCTTCCTGGCCGGTGCGGTGTCAGCGGTGGTGGGAATTGTGGTGACGCTGGTGGCGTTTCGCAAGCGGTAGTATGTTGCCGGGTGGCGGCTAC
>NZ_JADDTS010000002.1:0-181969 GCF_015159675.1 Enterobacter cloacae complex sp. S2 | reverse complement strand
AGGCCGGGTAAGGCGTAGCCGCCACCCGGCAGTTTTAAGCAACCAGCCAGAAAATCGCCAGCGCAATCACCAACGCGATAAACATCAATCCCGGACGGGAAGAAAGCGTTTTGAACGTATCAACTACGGGGGCAAACAGCGGGCTGTAGATCGGCTGAATGTTTCTTACCTCCGGCACGCCGCCTTCCCGCTCGGCGCGGCGAATGAAGATCTGATTGAGCACATCCTGCACCTGCGCGGTGGTCAGCACCGTTTGCGGCGTAGCCTGCCAGCTCTGCTGAGCGTAATCCCGAATCATATCGAACTCGTGCGGTTCCAGCGGTTGTTTCAGCGCCGCCTGTACGCTGTGCAGGGTCGGGGCGCTCTGGGTGCTGAGCGTCTGACGCGCCTGGAGCCAGGTGACCAGATGGGTAAACTGTTTTGCCGGGATCATCTCGCCCGCTTTCACACCGGAAAGTTCCAGCATAGATTGCCAGATAAGCTTTGTGGGTTCGCCGGTAGCAGCAGCCAGTTTAGTGACCATCTGCTTGAGCGTATTATGCTCCGCAGGCTGCAATGGCCGTTCTGTAGACGGGCGCTGTTGCGGCTGCGGGATAGAAAGCTGATTGCTTTGCAGCAGGGTCAACACGGTTTTCAGCTGTTCTTGCGAAAGCTGGCTCAGGGCGGTATGACCGTACTGTTGACGGATAAAATCACTCACCGCCTGGCGATTATTCCCCTGGCCCAATAGCTCGGTCAGCTGCGAGATAATCTGGCGGGTAGTATGTTGCTGCTGTGCGCTTGTAAGACGCTGGTTCAGGTTTTGTTCGGCGGCAGGGAAATGGCGCGACTGTAGCGGCGCATCGTTTCTTACGCCCAAATCGTGCTTAACGCCGGCCCATACCTCTGCGTTTTGCTGTGAGGTTAACGCAATAAGACGCGTGATCAGACGCTCCAGTACGGTGCGTTGCTGCGTGGAGAGCGGTTGTTCGCCTGGCGTGTTGGGCGTTACGGGGCCTTCACCCGGAGGGCGCGGAGGCGTACCTGAAATGGGCTGCATCGTCAAAAATCCTTAAAGTCAAACTCTGCGTAACCGGGCGGAGATATATGCCCGGCGGCGAGATTATGGCACACTTGGCAGGTTTACTTCCTCTCAAACAGGTACTCAGACGTGAAAATCCTCGTTGATGAAAATATGCCTTACGCCCGTGAGCTGTTCAGCCGCTTGGGTGAGGTTAAGGCTGTCCCTGGTCGCCCGATTCCGGTCAGCGAACTGGACGATGCAGACGCCCTGATGGTGCGCTCGGTGACCAAAGTAAATGAGGCACTGCTCACCGGCAAAGGTGTTAAATTTGTCGGGACGGCAACGGCCGGGACCGATCATGTGGATGACCAGTGGCTTAAGCAGGCGGGGATTGGTTTTTCCGCGGCGCCAGGCTGTAACGCCATTGCCGTCGTGGAATATGTTTTCTCCTCGCTATTGATGCTGGCCGAGCGCGATGGTTTTGCGCTGAAAGACCGCACCGTCGGGATTGTGGGGGTGGGCAACGTGGGCGGACGTCTGCAAAAGCGTCTGGAAGCCTGGGGTATCCGCACCCTGCTGTGCGATCCGCCGCGTAAGGATAACGGCGATGAAGGCGACTTCCGCACGCTGGAAGAGCTGGTCGACGAGTGCGACGTCATCACCTTCCATACGCCGCTCTTTAAAGAGGGGCCGTACAAGACTCTGCACCTGGCCGACGAAAAGCTGATCCGCCGTCTGAAGGCTGGCACTATTCTGATAAATGCCTGCCGGGGACCGGTGGTGGATAACGCGGCGCTGCTGGCATGTCTCGACGAAGGACAAGAGCTTAGCGTGGTGCTGGACGTCTGGGAACCAGAGCCGGATCTTAACGTCGCCTTGCTGAATAAGGTGGACGTGGGTACCGCGCATATCGCGGGTTATACCCTTGAAGGCAAAGCGCGTGGCACAACCCAGGTGTTTGAGGCTTACAGCGCCTTTATCGGCCATCCGCAGCAGGTGGCGCTGGATACGCTGCTGCCCGCCCCGGAATTCGGCCGCATTACCCTTCATGGCCCGCTGGATGAGGCAACGCTGAAAAGACTGGTGCATTTGGTGTATGATGTGCGCCGCGATGACGCGCTGCTGCGTAAAGTGGCGGGTATTCCGGGTGAGTTTGACAAGCTGCGCAAAAATTACCTTGAGCGCCGCGAGTGGTCTTCCCTGTATGTCATGTGCGATGACGCGTCAGCGGCGGGGCTGCTGCATAAACTGGGATTTAACGCCGTTCACCACCCGGCACGTTAATGTCTTCTTAATGCTCCCTGTCGGATGCTCCGGCAGGGACGCTTTTTATTTCTGGAGTAAACCACCATGTCTGAAGGCTGGAACATTGCCATTTTGGGTGCCACTGGCGCCGTGGGCGAAGCCCTGCTTGAAACCCTTGCTGAGCGTCAGTTCCCGGTGGGTGAGATTTACGCACTGGCGCGTACCGACAGCGCAGGAGAACATCTGCGTTTCGGCGGCAAATCCGTGATGGTGCAGGACGCCGCCGCGTTTGACTGGACGCAGGCTCAGCTGGCGTTTTTTGCCGCAGGTGCGGAAGCCACGGCGTCTTACATTGAAGAAGCGACAAATTCAGGCTGTCTGGTGATCGACCTGAGCGGCCTGTTCTCCCTGGAGCCGGATGTGCCGCTGGTGGCGCCGGACGTCAACCCGTTTGTGCTGGCTGACTACCGCAACCGCAACATCATTGCAGTACCGAACAGTCTCACCAGCCAGTTGCTGACCGCGCTGAAGCCGCTGATCGACGACGGTGGCCTGTCGCGTATTTCCGTGACCAGCCTGCTTTCAGCCTCCGCTAACGGTAAAAAAGCCGTAGACGCACTGGCAGGGCAGAGCGCGAAGCTGCTGAACGGTATCCCGATCGACGAAGATGATTTCTTTGGCCGCCAGCTGGCGTTCAACATGCTGCCGCTGCTGCCGGATCGTGAAGGTTCGGTGCGGGAAGAGCGTCGTATCGTCGATGAAGCACGCAAAATTTTGCAGGATGACGGGCTGATGATCTCCGCGAATGTCGTGCAGTCTCCGGTCTTTTACGGCCACGCGCAGATGGTCGGGTTTGAAGCCCTGCGTCCGCTGGCGGCTGAAGAAGCCCGCGACGCGTTTGGCCGCGGTGAGGACATTGTCCTGTCCGAAGAGAGCGAATTCCCGACGCAGGTGGGCGACGCCACCGGCAGCGCGCATCTCTCTGTGGGCTGCGTGCGTAACGATTACGGTATGCCGGAGCAGGTGCAGTTCTGGTCCGTTGCCGACAACGTGCGTTTTGGCGGCGCGCTGATGGCGGTCAAAATCGCGGAGAAACTGGTGCAGGAGTATCTGTACTGATGTCAGATGTGGAACAAAAGCCGGTCCACAGAATTGCCCTCGGCATTGAATACGATGGCAGTAAATACTATGGCTGGCAGCGGCAGAATGAGGTGCGCAGCGTCCAGGAGAAGCTGGAGAAAGCGCTCTCTCAGGTGGCGAATGAACCGATAAGCGTCTTCTGTGCGGGCCGCACCGATGCCGGCGTTCACGGCACGGGGCAGGTGGTGCATTTTGACACCACCGCCGTGCGCAAAGACGCGGCCTGGACGCTGGGTGTAAATGCGAATTTGCCTGGTGACATTGCCGCACGTTGGGTGAAAGCTGTGCCGGATGATTTTCACGCGCGTTTCAGCGCGACGGCGCGGCGCTACCGTTATGTCATCTATAACCAGCGCCTGCGCCCGGCGGTGTTAAGCCAGGGCGTGACGCATTTTTATGAACCGCTGGATGCAGAACGTATGCAGCGTGCGGCGCAGTGTCTGATTGGAGAGAATGATTTTACGTCGTTTCGTGCGGTGCAGTGTCAGTCCCGTACGCCGTGGCGTAACGTCATGCACATTAACGTCAGTCGTTATGGCGCGTATGTGGTGGTGGATATCAAAGCCAATGCCTTTGTACATCATATGGTGCGGAATATTGTAGGCAGCCTGATGGAAGTGGGCGCCGGACACCAGCCGGAGAGCTGGATTGCAGAACTGCTGGCAGCGAAGGACAGAACGCTTGCGGCAGCAACGGCGAAAGCGGAAGGTCTGTATCTGGTTTCGGTGGATTATCCGGACCGGTTCGACCTGCCAAAACCGCCAATGGGCCCGCTGTTTTTAGCGGACTAAACAAAGGTGCAATTAGGGCTTAGACAATATGGACGTAATACGTTTTCTGATTGATTTCATCCTGCATATTGATGTTCACCTGGCGGAGCTGGTCGCACAGTACGGCGTCTGGGTGTACGCCATTCTGTTCCTCATTCTGTTCTGTGAAACCGGCCTTGTGGTTACGCCGTTCCTGCCGGGAGATTCACTGCTGTTCGTGGCGGGCGCGTTATCCGCACTGCCAACGAATGACCTGAATGTCCATCTGATGGTGGTCCTGATGATCATCGCCGCGATTGTTGGTGATGCGGTCAACTACACCATCGGGCGGGTGTTTGGCGAGCGGTTGTTCAGTAATCCGGACTCGAAGATTTTCCGCCGCAGTTATTTAGATAAGACCCATGCGTTCTATGAGCGCCATGGCGGTAAGACCATTATCCTTGCCCGTTTTGTGCCTATTGTGCGTACATTTGCACCGTTTGTGGCGGGAATGGGTCACATGTCCTATCGTCATTTTGCCATGTACAACGTGGTGGGCGCGCTGCTGTGGGTGCTGCTGTTCACCTATGCAGGCTACCTGTTTGGCGATCTGCCGGTGGTTCAGGAAAACCTTAAGTTACTGATTGTAGCGATTATTGTGCTTTCCGTACTGCCTGGCGTAATCGAAATTATCCGTCACAAACGCGCGGCGGCAAAGCAAGCGAAGTAAATGCACGCTGGCGGTTCGACCACTTTTTTATCCAAAGTTTCGGGCTGTTATGTTTTAATGTGCAACATTCATGGTCTGTTGGAGGCAAAAATGGCATTATTCGCCTCTTACAGCAAAACTGGCATACGACCAGGTTCAGGCAGAAAGGTTATCAATGAGCTGGATTGAACGAATTAAAAGCAACATTACCCCAACGCGTAAAGCAAGCATTCCTGAAGGGGTATGGACGAAGTGTGATAGCTGCGGCCAGGTTCTGTATCGCGCAGAGCTGGAACGCAATCTTGAGGTGTGTCCGAAGTGTGACCACCATATGCGTATGTCGGCGCGCAACCGCCTGCATAGCCTGCTGGACGAAGGTTCTCTGGTAGAACTGGGCAGCGAACTGGAGCCAAAAGATGTGCTTAAGTTCCGCGACTCCAAAAAATACAAAGATCGTCTGGCCTCTGCGCAGAAAGAGACCGGCGAGAAAGACGCGCTGATCGTCATGAAAGGCACCCTGCACGAGATGCCGGTGGTTGCCGCCGCGTTTGAGTTCTCCTTTATGGGCGGCTCAATGGGCTCTGTGGTTGGCGCGCGCTTCGTGCGTGCCGTTGAGCAGGCGCTGGAAGACAACTGCCCGCTGATCTGCTTCTCCGCCTCCGGTGGCGCACGTATGCAGGAAGCGCTGATGTCCCTGATGCAGATGGCGAAAACCTCTGCGGCGCTGGCGAAAATGCAGGAGCGCGGTCTGCCGTACATCTCGGTACTGACCGATCCAACCATGGGCGGCGTTTCTGCAAGCTTCGCGATGCTGGGCGACCTGAACATCGCTGAGCCAAAAGCGCTGATCGGCTTTGCGGGTCCTCGCGTTATCGAGCAGACCGTACGTGAGAAACTGCCGCCGGGCTTCCAGCGCAGTGAGTTCCTCATTGAGAAGGGCGCCATCGACATGATCGTCCGCCGTCCGGAAATGCGCCTGAAACTGGCAAGCGTCCTGGCGAAGCTGATGAATCTGCCGGCGCCGAACCCGGACGAGCCGCGCGAAGGCGTGGTGGTACCGGATCAGGAACCCGAGGCCTGATAACTGAAAAGGGCAGGGCCGAATGGCGCTGCCCTTTTGCTTTCTAAACCGTTAATGACAACCGGGCATCATGGAAAATAAAAGCATTCCTCAAGCCACGTCGCCCCTGGCCGCGTGGCTTTCTTATCTGGAAAACCTGCACAGTAAAACTATCGACATGGGCCTTGAGCGCGTAAGCCAGGTTGCCGCGCGTCTTGACGTGTTGAAACCCGCGCCTTTCGTATTTACCGTGGCCGGCACTAACGGTAAAGGCACCACCTGCCGCACGCTGGAATCTGTCCTGATGGCGGCGGGGTACAAGGTTGGCGTTTACAGCTCGCCGCATCTGGTGCGCTATACCGAGCGCGTGCGCGTGCAAAACACCGAGCTGGCGGAATCCGCCCATACGGCGTCGTTTGCCGCTATCGAAGCTGCGCGCGGCGAAACCTCATTAACCTATTTCGAATACGGCACCCTGTCGGCGCTGTGGCTGTTTAAGCAGGCGCAGCTGGACGTGGTGATCCTGGAAGTGGGGTTGGGCGGGCGTCTGGATGCCACCAATATGGTGGATGCGGATGTCTCCGTCGTCACCAGCATCGCGCTGGATCACACCGACTGGCTGGGCCCGGACCGCGAGAGCATTGGCCGTGAGAAGGCCGGTATTTTCCGGGCCAATAAGCCTGCCGTGGTAGGCGAGCCGGACATGCCGCACACCATTGCTGAGGTAGCGAAAGAGAAGGGCGCTCGTCTGCTGCGTCGCGGCGTGGACTGGCAGTATGAGGTGCAGGACAAAGGCTGGCGCTTCAGCGATGCGCAGGGCGTGCTGGAGAATCTGCCGCTGCCGCAGGTGCCACAGCCTAACGCGGCGACTGCGCTGGCAGCCCTGCGCGCCAGCGGATTAGCGGTAAGCGAGCAGGCGATCCGCGATGGCATTCAGAACGCACTGTTACCGGGACGTTTTCAGATTGTGAGTGAGTCGCCGCGTCTGATTCTGGATGTTGCACATAATCCGCATGCGGCGGCGTACCTCGCAGGACGTCTCAAATCGTTACCAAAAACCGGGCGCGTGCTGGCGGTTATCGGTATGCTTCATGATAAAGATATCGGCGGCACGCTGGCCTGCATGGAGAGTGTGGTCGATAGCTGGTATTGTGCTCCTCTGGAAGGGCCGCGCGGCGCGACTGCTGAGCAGTTGATGGAACATCTCGGCAAAGGCGAAATCTACAGCAGTGTGGTTTCGGCCTGGCGTGCCGCGATGGCGGAGGCTAAACCAGAAGATACCGTGCTGGTGTGTGGGTCATTCCACACGGTGGCACATGTCATGGAAGTGATGGACGCGGGGAGAACCGGTGGCGAGTAAGTTTCAGAACCGTTTAACAGGAACCATTGTGCTGGTCGCGCTCGGGGTGATTATTCTCCCGGGACTGCTCGACGGGCAAAAAAAGCATTACCAGGATGAATTTGCGGCCATTCCGCTGGTACCCAAACCGGGCGATCGCGACGAGCCCGATATGCTGCCAGCGGCAACGCAGGCGCTGCCTGCCCAGCCGCCAGAAGGTGCAGCGGAAGAGGTGCGCGCAGGTGATGCAGCCGCGCCGTCTCTTGATCCGTCGCGTCTGGCCGCGAATAACAACGTTGAAATCGATCCTGTACCGGTAGAGCAACCCAAACCGGTTGAAAAACCGAAGCCGGTAGAGAAAACGCAGCCTAAACCGCAGCGTGACAAAGCCGACGAGCAGCTGGCTGCGGCAACGGAAACGCCGCCACCGGCCAAACAGACCCAGCAGGAGGCCGCCCCTACGGGTAAAGCCTATGTCGTTCAGCTCGGTGCGTTGAAAAATGCAGATAAGGTCAATGAGATCGTGAGTAAACTGCGCGGCGCGGGATACCGTGTTTATACTTCACCCACCACGCCGGTACAGGGTAAAATTACCCGTATCCTCGTCGGGCCGGATGCGTCTAAAGATAAGCTCAAAGGTTCGCTTGGCGAGCTGAAGCAAATCTCCGGCCTGAGCGGTGTGGTGATGAACTACAGCGCAAACTGATAGAAATTACCCCCTCACCCTAACCCTCTCCCTTGAGGGAGAGGGCCGGGGTGAGGGGGAGGCAGACGTTCACAGAAACGTCAAAGGTGCGGTGGCGTTGAGCATTTTTTCAGCGCCTTTTTTATTTACGCGTGGGAAGGAAATCCCTACGCAAACGTTTTCTTTTTCTGTTAGAATTCGCCCCGAACTGGATGACAGGGCGTTTAATCGTGGGACACATATGGTCTGGATTGATTACGCCATCATTGCGGTGATTGGTTTTTCCTGTCTGGTTAGCCTGATCCGTGGCTTTGTTCGTGAAGCGTTATCGCTGGTAACCTGGGGTTGTGCTTTCTTTGTTGCCAGTCATTACTACACTTACCTGTCTGTCTGGTTCACGGGCTTTGAAGATGAACTGGTCCGAAACGGAATCGCCATCGCGGTGCTGTTTATCGCGACGCTGATTGTCGGCGCTATCGTCAATTACGTGATAGGTCAGCTGGTCGAGAAAACCGGTCTGTCAGGAACGGACAGGGTACTCGGCATCTGTTTCGGCGCGTTGCGAGGCGTGCTCATTGTGGCCGCGATCCTGTTCTTCCTGGATACCTTTACCGGGTTCTCCAAAAGTGAAGACTGGCAAAAATCGCAGCTCATTCCGGAGTTCAGCTTCATCATCAGATGGTTCTTTGACTATCTGCAAAGCTCGTCGAGTTTCTTGCCCAGGGCATAAACCCTGAGATGTGGCTTAACGAGGAAAAGACGAATGTGCGGTATTGTCGGTATCGCCGGTTTCATGCCGGTAAACCAGTCGATTTATGACGCGTTAACGGTGCTTCAGCACCGTGGGCAGGATGCTGCGGGTATCATCACCATTGATGCAAACAACTGCTTCCGTTTACGCAAGGCGAATGGCCTGGTAAACGATGTGTTTGAAGCCCGCCATATGCAGCGTCTGCAAGGTAATATGGGGATCGGTCACGTTCGTTATCCTACTGCTGGCAGTTCCAGCGCCTCTGAGGCTCAGCCTTTTTACGTTAACTCCCCGTATGGCATCACGCTTGCCCACAATGGCAATCTGACCAATGCCCACGAGCTGCGTAAAAAGCTGTTCGAAGAGAAACGTCGCCACATTAACACCACCTCTGATTCTGAAATCCTGCTCAATATCTTTGCCAGCGAACTGGATAACTTCCGCCATTATCCGCTGGAAGCAGACAACATTTTTGCCGCCGTTGCCGCGACTAACCGCCTGATCCGTGGCGCGTACGCTTGCGTGGCGATGATAATCGGTCACGGCATGGTGGCCTTCCGCGATCCAAACGGCATTCGCCCGCTGGTGCTCGGCAAACGTGACCTCGGCGATGGCCGTTCCGAGTACATGGTTGCCTCCGAAAGCGTGGCGCTGGACACTCTGGGCTTCGAATTCCTGCGTGATGTCGCGCCAGGCGAAGCGGTCTACATCACTGAGAAGGGCCAGCTGTTTACCCGTCAGTGCGCCGACAACCCGGTGAGCAACCCGTGCCTGTTCGAATACGTTTACTTCGCGCGTCCGGACTCGTTCATCGACAAGATTTCCGTTTACAGCGCGCGCGTCAACATGGGGACGAAGCTGGGCGAGAAGATTGCCCGCGAGTGGGACGATCTCGACATTGATGTCGTCATCCCAATCCCTGAAACCTCCTGTGATATCGCGCTGGAAATTGCCCGTATTCTGGACAAGCCGTACCGTCAGGGCTTCGTGAAAAACCGCTACGTGGGCCGCACCTTTATCATGCCGGGCCAGCAGCTGCGTCGTAAGTCCGTACGTCGTAAGCTGAACGCTAACCGTGCCGAGTTCCGCGACAAGAACGTGCTGCTGGTGGACGACTCCATTGTGCGCGGCACGACGTCTGAGCAGATCATCGAGATGGCGCGTGAGGCCGGGGCGAAGAAAGTGTATCTCGCCTCCGCAGCGCCGGAAATTCGCTTCCCGAACGTGTATGGCATTGATATGCCAACCGCTAACGAGCTGATTGCTCACGGTCGTGAAGTAGACGAAATTCGGCAGATCATCGGTGCCGACGGCCTGATTTTCCAGGATCTGAACGATCTGATCGACGCGGTGCGCGCCGAGAACCCGGATATTCAGCAGTTCGAATGCTCGGTATTCAATGGGATCTACGTAACGAAAGACGTTGACCAGCAGTATCTCGACTATCTGGATTCGCTGCGTAACGACGATGCGAAAGCCGTCCAGCTGCAAAACGATCTCGAAAGCTTAGAGATGCACAACGAAGGTTGATGCGTATGCAGGTGAGGGCGCTCGCCCTCACTTGCAACTCCCCGTAAAATCCTGCACAGTCTGCCCTGAAATCAGCAAGGGCGAAAATCATGAAACGACTCATTGTAGGGATCAGCGGTGCCAGCGGCGCGATTTATGGCGTCCGGCTTTTACAGGTGCTGCGTGACGTTGCAGGCGTAGAAACCCATCTGGTGATGAGCCAGGCGGCGCGTCAGACCCTCTCTCTTGAAACCGATCTCTCCCTGCGCGACGTTCAGGCCCTGGCTGACGTTGTCCACGATGCCCGCGATATCGCCGCCAGCATCTCTTCGGGCTCGTTTAAAACGGCCGGCATGGTTATTTTGCCCTGTTCGATTAAAACTCTTTCCGGCATTGTAAACAGCTATACCGACACGCTGGTGACGCGTGCAGCGGATGTGGTGCTGAAAGAGCGTCGTCCTCTGGTGCTCTGCGTGCGGGAAACGCCGCTGCACCTGGGACATCTGCGTTTAATGACGCAGGCAGCCGAACTGGGGGCCGTGATTATGCCGCCGGTCCCCGCGTTCTATCATCGTCCGCAAACGCTGGACGATGTCATCAACCAGACCGTTAACCGCGTACTGGATCAGTTCGATATCGACCTGCCGGAAGATCTCTTTACCCGCTGGCAGGGGGCGTGAAGCTGTGCACAAACAAGGTGCATGAAAAGACAATTTGCCCTGTTTCAGGGCAAAACTGCAACCGCGATCATATCCTCGACATTTAATTCGCTTTTTCCCTTTTTCTCTTTCCGGTTCGTTCGGCAGACCTGCTATCTTTCACCATTAAGGCAGTATTGCAACGTTTTATTAACATATTTAACGTCGAAGTTTTAACCCGACGACAATGTGGCATAAGACCTGCAAGAACAGCCTGCAACACAACACACAACATAAACCATAATAAAATCACGGTTCTTGAGGGTAAATGTATGAAGAAGACGGTTCTGGCTCTGTCTTTGCTCGTGGGCTTGAGTGCAGCAGCAAGTAGCTATGCAGCGCTTCCACAGACAGTTCGTATCGGTACAGACGCAACCTACGCGCCATTCTCCTCCAAGGATGCGAAAGGCGACTTCGTGGGGTTTGATATCGATCTGGGAAATGAGATGTGCAAACGCATGGAAGTGAAATGCACATGGGTGGGCAGTGACTTTGACGCGCTGATCCCGTCGCTGAAAGCCAAGAAAATTGATGCCATTATCTCTTCTCTCTCCATCACGGAAAAACGTCAGCAGGAGATCGCCTTCTCTGAGAAGCTCTACGCTGCCGACTCACGTCTGATTGCCGCGAAAGGCTCGCCAATCCAGCCGACCATCGACTCGCTGAAAGGCAAACATGTTGGCGTGCTTCAGGGCTCGACCCAGGAAGGTTACGCCAATGCTAACTGGCGCGAGAAGGGCGTCGATGTTGTGGCTTACCAGAACCAGGATCTGATCTACTCTGACCTGGCGGCAGGCCGTCTGGATGCCGCGTTTCAGGATGAAGTCGCCGCGAGCGAAGGCTTCCTGAAACAGCCTGCGGGTAAAGAGTACGCCTTTGCCGGCCCGTCGGTAAAAGACAAAAAATACTTTGGCGACGGTACCGGTATTGGCCTGCGTAAGGATGATACCGAGCTGAAAGCCGCCTTCGACAAAGCGTTTAATGAGCTGCGTAAAGACGGTACCTACGACAAACTGGCGAAGAAATACTTCGATTTCAACGTCTACGGTGATTAATGCCTGAATAAGATGCACTGAAGTGGTGCATCTTAACGGGGTTATGTTCCAGTATGGTGCAACACATGCACCATACTGGATCGCTGTGTGCATAGTTAAGCATTTAAAATGCAAAAATTCCCGTTCAAAGGCATTAATCTTTGCCTGAATGAGGGGATTAATGGCACATTAACAACACCCCGTCGTCGTAAAAATCTCGTATTAAGACAGTTTGTTGAGGACAGATATGAAAAAACTGGTGTTGTCACTTTCTCTGGTACTGGCTTTTTCCAGCGCCACCGCGGCATTCGCAGCAATTCCGCAGAAAATTCGTATTGGAACTGACCCAACCTATGCACCTTTCGAATCGAAGAATGCGAAGGGGGAACTGGTCGGTTTTGACATCGATCTGGCTAACGAGCTGTGCAAACGCATTAAAGTGCAATGTACCTACGTTGAAAACCCGCTGGATGCGCTGATCCCGTCCCTGAAAGCGAAGAAAATTGACGTGATCATGTCCTCCCTGTCCATCACAGAAAAACGTCAGCAGGAGATTGCCTTCACGGACAAACTCTATGCGGCGGACTCACGTCTGGTGGTGGCGAAATCCTCTGACATTCAGCCAACCCTTGAATCTCTGAAAGGCAAACGCGTGGGCGTGTTGCAGGGTACGACGCAGGAAACCTACGGCAACGAGCACTGGGCGCCAAAGGGGATTGAAATTGTCTCTTACCAGGGCCAGGAAAACATCTACGCAGACCTCACGGCAGGCCGTATTGACGCGGCATTCCAGGATGAAGTGGCGGCAAGCGAAGGCTTCCTGAAACAGCCTGTGGGTAAAGATTACAAGTTCGGCGGTCCGTCCATTAAGGACGAAAAACTCTTTGGCGTCGGTACCGGTATGGGCCTGCGTAAAGAAGACAACGAACTGCGTGAAGCCCTGAACAAAGCGTTCGCCGAGATGCGCGCGGACGGCACCTATGACAAGCTGGCTAAAAAGTACTTCGATTTTAACATTTACGGCGGCTAATCGCCCCGTCTGATAACGTGCGGCCCCTCCCGTTGCGGGAGGGGAAAAGACACGGTTCCACCACTCACGAGACGACAGGGCACGCGGCATGCTGTACGGATTTTCTGGCGTTATTTTACAGGGCGCGCTTGTCACCCTTGAGCTGGCTATCAGCTCCGTGGTGCTGGCGGTGCTGATAGGCCTGGCGGGCGCGGGGGCAAAATTATCCGCCAACAGACCGCTGGCGCTGATATTTGAAGGCTATACCACGCTGATTCGCGGCGTGCCTGACCTGGTGCTGATGCTGCTGATCTTTTACGGCCTGCAAATCGCACTTAACGGCGTGACGGATGCCATCGGCATGGAGCAGATCGATATCGACCCGATGGTGGCCGGTATTATTACCCTTGGTTTTATCTACGGTGCCTATTTCACTGAGACTTTCCGCGGCGCTTACATGGCCGTGCCGAAAGGGCATATTGAAGCGGCGACCGCCTACGGTTTTACATCCTCACAAACGTTTCGCCGGATCATGTTCCCGGCCATGATGCGCTACGCGCTGCCGGGCATCGGTAACAACTGGCAGGTTATTCTCAAGGCAACGGCGCTGGTCTCCCTGCTGGGTCTGGAAGATGTGGTGAAGGCCACGCAGCTGGCGGGTAAAAGCACCTGGGAACCGTTCTATTTTGCGGTGGTTTGCGGCGTGATCTATCTGGTCTTTACGACCGTCTCCAATGGTGTGCTGCTTCTGCTCGAACGTCGCTACTCCGTGGGTGTGAAGAGGGCTGACCTGTGATTGAGATTATTCAGGAGTACTGGAAATCCCTGCTGTGGACGGATGGCTACCGCTTTACTGGCGTGGCCATCACGCTGTGGCTGCTGATCTCCTCGGTGGTAATGGGCGGCATTCTGGCGGTGTTTCTCGCCATTGGCCGCGTGTCGAACAATAAATTTATCCAGTTCCCGATCTGGCTGTTCACCTACGTGTTTCGCGGTACGCCGCTGTACGTGCAGCTGCTGGTGTTCTATTCTGGGATGTACACGCTGGAGATCGTGAAAGGCACCGAGATGCTGAACGCGTTCTTCCGCAGCGGTCTGAACTGTACGGTGCTGGCGCTGACCCTCAATACCTGCGCCTATACCACCGAGATCTTCGCCGGGGCCATCCGTTCTGTGCCGCACGGTGAGATCGAGGCGGCGCGCGCGTACGGCTTCTCGTCCGTGAAGCTCTACCGCTGTATTATTCTGCCTTCGGCGCTGCGTATTGCGCTGCCGGCCTACAGCAACGAAGTGATTTTAATGCTGCATTCGACGGCACTGGCGTTTACCGCCACGGTACCGGATCTGTTAAAGATTGCCCGCGATATTAACTCTGCCACCTACCAGCCGTTTACGGCGTTTGGCATTGCGGCAGTGCTCTATTTGATCATTTCTTACGTCCTGATCAGTCTGTTCCGTAAGGCTGAAAAACGCTGGTTGCAGCATATAAAACCGTCGACGCACTGAGAATTTATGATGGCTGAGAACAAATTAAACGTAATTGATTTGCACAAGCGCTACGGCGAACATGAAGTGCTGAAAGGGGTGTCGCTGGAGGCTAACGCGGGCGACGTGATCAGTATTATCGGCTCATCAGGTTCGGGTAAAAGTACCTTCCTGCGCTGCATCAACTTCCTCGAAAAGCCGAGCGAAGGATCGATTGTGGTGAGCGGACAGAACATTAATATGGTCCGTGATAAAGACGGCCAGCTTAAAGTGGCGGATAAAAACCAGCTGCGCCTGCTGCGCACACGCCTGACGATGGTGTTCCAGCACTTCAACCTCTGGAGCCACATGACGGTGCTGGAGAACGTGATGGAAGCGCCGGTTCAGGTGCTCGGCTTAAGCAAGCAGGAAGCCCGCGAGCGTGCGGTCAAATACCTGGCGAAAGTGGGTATCGACGAGCGGCAGCAGATCAAATATCCGGTGCACCTGTCAGGGGGGCAGCAGCAGCGTGTTTCCATCGCCCGTGCGCTGGCGATGGAGCCGGAAGTGTTGCTGTTTGACGAACCGACTTCCGCGCTGGATCCTGAACTCGTTGGCGAAGTGCTGCGCATCATGCAAAAGCTGGCGGAAGAGGGCAAAACGATGGTGGTGGTGACGCACGAGATGGGCTTCGCCCGTAACGTTTCTAACCACGTTATCTTTCTGCATCAGGGCAAGATAGAAGAGCAGGGGCATCCGGACGAGGTGCTGGCGAACCCGCAAAGCCCGCGTTTGCAGCAGTTCCTGAAAGGCTCGTTGAAGTAGGTTTGGCCTTTCTCCCTCTCCCTGCGGGAGAGGGC
Source organism: Enterobacter cloacae complex sp. S2 (assembly GCF_015159675.1). Classification (NCBI taxonomy): domain Bacteria; kingdom Pseudomonadati; phylum Pseudomonadota; class Gammaproteobacteria; order Enterobacterales; family Enterobacteriaceae; genus Enterobacter; species Enterobacter cloacae complex sp. S2. The sequence goes on along the minus strand of NZ_JADDTS010000002.1, from coordinate 166,714 downwards.
CGGGGTGAGGGCATCAGGCCGCAGAGCCGCCCAATTGCCCGGTGGCGCTTTGCTTACCGGGCCTACAAACCCCGTAGGCCGGGCAAACGCAGTGCCGCCCGGCATTCAACACTCCAGCCGATACACCCAGTCGTCATACCGTACGCCGTTAATCTCGTACGCCTTCTCCAGCACCTGCGTGCGCACAAAACCCGCTTTCTCAAGGACCCGCACCGACCCAACGTTATCTGCCAGCACGTACGCGTTTATCGCCTTCACGCCCGTCTGGTTAAATGCATACTCGCACACCGCGTGCAGCGCCTCGCTGGCAATGCCTTTTCCCTGCGCGGCAGGCACAACCGTGTAGCCAATATCCGCCTCTTCACGGTTCGCCGCACTGATTTGCAGGCCGATATCCCCGAGCGGCGTAACGTCGTTATGCAGACGGATCACAAAGACATGCTCCGCCATCAGGCGCGCGGCAAATACGCGGCGCGTCTCTTTTTCCGGCGTGATAGCGGCCATATAGCGCATGATGGCGGGGTCTTCACGCAGAGAGCGGAAGAACGCCCAGTCAGAAGGTTCGAAAGGGGTGAGGTGAAGCCGGGTTGTGGTAATGGTTGCCATAGTTACGCCATCTCATCCAGACATGGCGTATAACTCTAACATATTCACTGCTCCACATCCCCCAGCGCCTCTTCCAGGTCATACCAGCGGAACGTGAACCCGGCCGCTTCCAGCCGTTTTGGCAGCGCGCGTTGCCCGCCCAGCACCAGCACCGAAGACTCACCCATCAACAGACGAATCGCCGTTGCAGGCACGCGCAGCACCGCCGGGCGATGCAGGGCATGCCCCAGGGCGTGAGCAAATTGTTCATTACGTACGGGGTAAGGGGATACCATGTTAAATGGCCCGCGCAGATCGTTATCCAGCAGCCAGAGAATGCCGTTGACCATATCGTCGATATGGATCCACGCCAGATACTGACGACCGTTGCCGATGGGCCCGCCAAGCCCCATTTTAAACGGCGGCAGCATTTTACCGAGAATACCACCCTTCGGCGCAAGTACCACGCCGGTGCGCAGCAGGCAGACGCGGGTACGATCGCTTTGCGCCGCGCAGGCGATGCGCTCCCACTGGGCGCAGAGTTTATGGGTAAACTCGTTGTGCGGCGGCTCCTCTTCGGTCACCACCACTTCACCGAGATCGCCATAGTAGCCTGTAGCAGAGCCGGAAATCAGCACCGAAGGCGGCGTCTCGCTGTTGCGAATCAGCTCAACCAGCCTTTCGGTCATGTTCCAGCGGCTGCTGCATAAACGCTGTTTTTGCTCTTCGGTCCAGCGTTTATCGGCGATAGGTTCGCCAGCAAGGTTGATGACGGCGTCAAAGCCGTTCAGATCCTGCCTTTCCGCCAGGCCTTTCCAGATCTCAACGCCGACGCCCAGCACCTGGCGCGCTTTCTCCGGGCTGCGCGTGACCACGGTAATGTCGTGATGCAACGCCTGCAAACGTGGAATGAGATGGCGACCAATCAGGCCCGTACCGCCGGTGAGCAGGATCTTCATACAACCTCCAGGTTTACGCCTGGCGCTGCCAGCTTAACGTCATGGAGACGGAGTCGGCGTAGCGCAGGGCGTGAAGTTTATCGATCTCCACTTCAGCATAAGTGACCCAGTGGTGTTCGCGTGCGATGTCGAGCACATCCTGAGTTAATTTTTCCAGTAGCGCAAAACGGTTGTTCTCAACGTACTGGATGATGCTTTTGGTGATCGTGCGATAGTTCAGCGCGTCATTGATGTCCTCGCTGGCACGCGCCTTGTCTGCCGGGTAGTGGATCACTACATTCACCACGATATCCTGGCGATTCGCGATCTCCTCCTCTTTGATACCAATGAACGTGCGTAAGCGTAAGTTTTTTATACGAATAATAGCGTCATGCTGGGACATTGCAGGTCTTCTCCGTGTCAGTATTTTCACCTCATCATACATGAGGAAAACACCTGCACCCAACGGGGCGCAGGCTCAAATCTGATGGATTTTTTGCATGGCGCGTTCGGTGGCCGGGCGCGTCCGGATGCGCTCAAACCAGTTGTTCACTGCCGGATAAGTGGCCAGATCGATCCGGTGGCGTTCATGGGTGTTAATCCACGGCCAGCAGGCGATATCTGCAATGCTGTAATGCTCACCTCCCAGCCACGGTGATTTTTCCAGCCGACGGTTCAGGACCCCATACAGGCGCTGGGTTTCGACCTGATATCGCTCAATGGCGTAAGGGATTGTCTGCGGCGCATAGGCGGTAAAGTGGTGATTCTGCCCCAGCATTGGCCCCAGGCCGCTCGACTGCCAGAATAACCATTGCAGCGTGTGATGACGCTCGCGCAACTCACCGCTCAGGAGCTTGCCGGTTTTCTCTGCCAGATAGAGCAAAATCTCTCCAGACTCAAACAGGCTTAACGGTTTGCCGCCGTCAGAAGGCAGGTTATCAATGATGGCCGGAATTTTATTGTTGGGCGATATGGCCAGAAAAACGGGGCGGAACTGGTCGCCTTTACTGATATCCACGCGAATGATCCGGTAGTCCACTTCGGCTTCTTCGAGAAAGAGGGTGATCTTATGGCCATTAGGGGTGGGGGCATAATAGAGATCTATCATTCTCAACTCCTGTCAGTGCGAATAGTGTTGCCATAAAAAATCAGTATAGGTGCTTGTTGTAAATCGTGAGTTTTCATCAAGTGACAGCGAGGCAAAGAGATTATATGTTGAGTGAAAACCGATCAGCCGATGAGGATGTTATGAGCCAGCCTGTAATAACGTTGTGGTCCGATGCGAACTTTTTTTCTCCTTATGTCATGAGCGTTTATGTGGCGCTGGCAGAAAAGGGGCTTACTTTTAGTCTGAAAACCGTCGACCTGGACAGCGGCGAACATCTGAAGCCCCAGTGGCAGGGCTACGCGCTCACTCGCCGAGTCCCTGTGCTGGAGATCGACGGTTTTGAGTTGAGTGAATCCTCGGCGATTGACGAGTATCTTGAGGACCGCTTTGCCCCGCCAGAGTGGGAACGCATCTATCCTCACGATCTGCAAAAGCGCGCCCGCGCCCGCCAGATCCAGGCATGGCTGCGTAGCGACCTGGTGCCGATTCGCACAGAACGCTCTACGGATGTGGTGTTCGCTGGCGTCAAAAAGCCCGCCCTCAGCGAGGAAGGCTTATCCAGCGCCCGGAAGCTGATCGAAACTGCGTCATCGCTGCTGGCGCAGGGTAACCCCAACCTGTTTGGCGAGTGGTGTATTGCCGACACCGATCTGGCGCTGATGCTCAATCGCTTGATCCTCAATGGCGATGACGTCCCACAGCTGCTGGTGGATTACGCCACATTCCAGTGGCAACGCGCGTCGGTACAGCGCTATCTGGCACTCTCTGCTAAGCGCGCGGGCTGATAAGACGGGGCGCTTGAGGTATGATAGGGGCAGTCTGAATTCCTGAGGAGTAACTGATGAAACTGATGTTTGCGTCGGATATTCATGGATCGCTGCCCGCGACCGAACGCGTGCTTTCTCTGTTCGCCCAAAGCGGGGCGCAATGGCTGGTGATCCTGGGCGACGTGTTAAACCACGGCCCACGCAATGCGTTGCCGGAAGGCTACGCTCCCGCGCAGGTGGCGGAAAAACTTAATCATTTTGCCTCGCGCATTATCGCCGTTCGCGGCAACTGTGACAGCGAAGTTGACCAGATGCTGCTGCATTTTCCCATCACCGCTCCCTGGCAACAGGTGTTGATGGAAAACAGCCGTTTGTTCCTGACCCACGGGCACCTGTTCGGCCCGGATAACCTGCCGTCACTCGCCGCTGGCGATGTCCTGGTTTATGGTCATACTCATATTCCGGTGGCGGAAAAACGCGGGGCGTTTTATCACTTTAATCCCGGGTCTGTCAGCATTCCTAAAGGCGGCAATCCGGCAAGCTACGGCATGTATGAAGACGGGACATTAAGCGTTATCGCACTTAATGATCAGCAAGTTATTGCGCAGATAGCGATTAATCCGTAAGTTACACCACAACTGCAAACGCGCCAAAAGAGCGCTTAGACGAGAAGGTTTCCCGATGGTGGAGCAGAATCATTTGGCAAGTACTGAGTGGGTTGACATTGTCAGCGAAGAGAATGAAGTGATCGCGCAGGCCAGCCGCGAACAAATGCGTGCGGAGCGTCTGCGTCACCGCGCGACTTACATCGTTGTTCATGACGGCATGGGCAAGATTCTGGTCCAGCGTCGCACCGACACCAAAGATTTTCTTCCTGGTATGCTGGATGCCACAGCAGGTGGCGTTGTGCAGGCCGATGAAGTATTGCTGGATTCCGCGCGTCGTGAAGCGGAAGAAGAGTTAGGTATCGCTGGCGTGCCGTTTGCCGAGCACGGGCAATTTTATTTCGAAGATGAACATTGTCGCGTCTGGGGCGGGCTGTTTAGCTGCGTTTCCCACGGACCTTTCGCCTTGCAGGAAGAGGAAGTGAGCGAAGTGTGCTGGATGACGCCGGAAGAGATCACCGCGCGTTGCGACGAGTTCACGCCAGATTCCCTTAAAGCACTGGCGCTGTGGATGACCCGCAACGCCAAAAACGAATCCGCTAAACCGGAAAATAAGGCGGAAAAAGAGGAAGAGGCTGAGTAAGCCTTAACAGCTTTCCCGCATACACAGGCTGGACGCGATGGGTTTATGATCGCGCCAGTCTCCGTCATTCAGACGTTCCAGTAACGCTTTCCCGGCTTCAATCCCAATCTTGCGATGCGGTACTGCCATCGTTGTCAGCGGCGGCTGACAGACGCGGCTGACGTCGCTGTCACCAAAGCCCACGACCGCTAAATCGTCCGGCACTTTGATGCGTCGACGCTGGCACTCATACAGCGCGCCGCAGGCCAGTTCATCTGATACGCACACCAGCGCATCCAGTTCCGGCCACGCCAGCAGGAACTCTGGCAGTTGTGCCGCGCCGGTGGAGAAGTTCGGCGGCATGGCGGCATTAATCACTCTGTTCGGCGACAGGTGGTGGCGCAGCATCGCCTTGTACCAGCCCTGCAAATGCTGCTGAAAAATCCACTGCTCCTGGTTAGCGCACAGCAGGCCGATATTCTGGTAGCCACGCTGAATTACCATCTCGGTAAGTTCATACATGGCGGCGACGTTATCAATCCCGATATTCATATCAATCGGATCGGCACGCATTGCACCCATTTCCATCACCGGGATAGAGGCGTTTTTCAGCCAGTGGCGTACGGTATCGGAGTGCTCGACGCTGAGCAGTATCGCCGCGGCGATATTCGAGGCCAGCAGCGTTTCGAGCAGTTTCTCTTCCTGTTCAAGACGATGCTGAGATTCAGCCAGCATGATCTGATATCCGGCTGGCTGGAGCACCTGCTGTAGCCCGGCGAACATCTCGGAACAGCCAGCTTCGGAAAGATTGGGAACTACCATCGCGATCGTCCATGACGACGCCGATGCCAGTGCGCTGGCGGCAAGATTGGGCATATAACCCAGCTCCTGCACCGCGGCTTCAATTTTTTCACGCAGTTTATCGGAAACCTGTTCGGGCGTGCGGAGGGCACGGGAAACAGTCATCGTGCCTACGCCGGCAAGCTGTGCGACATCCGCGAGCGTTACTTTTCCGGTACTGCGCCGTTTTCGGGTTAAAGACATACATCTTCCTGCTGACAGGACGCGATTCAGTTTCATCCTTCATTTTACGTGACAGGCAGTATACGCCTTAAATCCCTTTTTTTGCTGTGATTTCGCACCATGATAGCAATTTGATAGCGCTATCACAGTTCTGCATGTTAGTCGTTGGTAGCGCTATCTTTGTGATCGCGATCGCAGTCATTGATTGATGGGTTGAATAGAGTTTGCCCATGTCTGGTCTTTAGCGGGAGTGAAAAATGCTCAAAAAGTGGATATATGATACAACCATCATCCTACAGGATAGCGTTGAAAGCTGGCCCCAGGCGCTGGAACTGTGCGCGAAACCGCTGCTGGATTTGCAGGTCATTGCGCCGGAATATGTCACGGCTATCATCGAGCAGCACCAGACGTTAGGTCCCTACTATGTGCTGGCTCCAGGGCTGGCAATGCCACATGCGCGACCGGAAGAAGGGGCGAAAGGACTTGGCCTGTCATTATTAAAACTAAAACAGGGCGTCTCTTTTGGTGCCGGTGAGTTTGACCCCGTCGATGTGATTGTGATGCTGGCGGCGCCGGACAAGCATAGCCATATCGAAATGATCTCAGCCTTAGCGGAATTATTTTCCAGCGACGAAGATATGGCTGAATTACATCGGGCGAATACGCTGGAGGAGATAAAAACCGTTATCGATCGCTTCTGATTTAATTATTTAATCCGATTCATCTCAACATTACGCGTCAGCGTGATGGGACGTACTCTACTCAAAAAAGGGGATAACAATGAAAATCATGGCTATTTGCGGCTCCGGCCTGGGCAGCAGTTTTATGGTCGAAATGAATATTAAAAAGGTGCTCAAAAAACTGGAAATTGAGGCCGAGGTTGAACACTCCGATCTCTCCTCGGCCACGCCGGGCGCGGCGGACCTGTTTGTAATGGCGAAAGACATTGCCGCCAGCGCCAGCGTGCCGGAAAGCCAGCTGGTGGTAATCAACAATATCATCGATATCAACGAACTCGAAGCGCAGCTGCGCGCCTGGTTCGAAAGACAATAATCCTGATAAGGCGAGGTGGATATGTTTATCCTTGAAACGCTGAATTTCGTTGTTGATATTTTAAAAGTCCCTTCAGTGCTGGTCGGGTTAATTGCTCTGATTGGTCTTGTGGCGCAGAAAAAAGCCTTTTCGGATGTGGTAAAAGGCACAATTAAAACCATTCTCGGCTTTATTGTACTGGGCGGCGGCGCAACTGTGCTGGTGGGCTCTTTAAATCCGCTCGGCGGTATGTTTGAGCACGCCTTTAATATTCAGGGCATTATTCCCAACAATGAAGCTATTGTATCGATTGCCCTGGAGAAATATGGCGCTTCCACCGCGCTCATTATGGCCTTCGGGATGGTGGCGAATATTATTGTTGCGCGCTTTACCCGCCTGAAATACATCTTCCTCACCGGGCATCACACCTTCTACATGGCATGCATGATCGGCGTGATCCTGACGGTTGCAGGCTTCGAGGGGGTCGGGCTGGTCTTTACCGGTTCGTTGATCCTCGGCCTGATTATGGCCTTCTTCCCGGCGATTGCGCAGCGCTATATGAAGCGTATTACCGGCAACGATGAGATCGCCTTCGGTCATTTCGGCACGCTGGGCTACGTGCTGTCCGGCTGGATTGGCAGCAAGGTCGGCAAAGGCTCGCGCTCCACCGAAGAGATGAACCTGCCGAAGAACCTTAGCTTCCTGCGTGACAGTTCAATCTCCATCTCCCTGACCATGATGATTATCTACCTGATCATGGCGGTGAGCGCCGGACGTGAGTACGTGGAGGCCACCTTCAGCGGCGGCCAAAACTACCTGGTATACGCCATCATTATGGCCATCACCTTCGCGGCAGGCGTGTTCATCATCTTGCAGGGCGTGCGCCTGATTCTGGCGGAAATCGTCCCGGCCTTTACCGGCTTCTCGGAAAAACTGGTGCCCAATGCGCGGCCTGCGCTGGACTGCCCGGTAGTCTACCCGTATGCGCCAAACGCGGTGCTGATTGGCTTCCTGTTTAGCTTCCTCGGCGGGATTGTTGGGTTGTTCATCTGCGGTCAGTTTAGCTGGGTGCTGATCCTCCCGGGCGTTGTGCCGCACTTCTTCACCGGCGCAACGGCGGGCGTGTTCGGTAACGCCACCGGTGGACGCCGCGGGGCAATGATTGGCGCCTTTGCTAACGGCCTGCTGATCACCTTCCTCCCGGTCCTGCTGCTGCCTGTTCTGGGCGCAATTGGCTTTGCGAATACGACCTTCTCGGACGCTGATTTTGGTGCGGTCGGGATTGTGCTGGGCAACCTGGCACGCTTCCTGTCGCCGCTTGCCATCACCGGACTGGTTGTTGTGTTGTTCGCGCTGCTGGTGGCCTACAACGTCTTCGCTAAAAACAAACCTGCCAGCGGTAACGCGCAGGAAAACCCCGGAGCCAAATCATGAATGAGAATGAAATAACCGACCTGGCGCGTCAGATCCGCCTTGAGACGCTGAAATCCCTTACGCAGCTGGGTTTTGGGCACTACGGCGGCAGCATGTCAGTCGTTGAAACGCTGGCCGTTCTGTACGGCGCGGTGATGAAGATCGACCCGGCCGATCCGGACTGGCCAGAGCGCGATTACTTTGTGCTGTCGAAAGGCCATGCGGGGCCGGCGCTGTACAGCACGCTGGCGATTAAGGGCTACTTCCCGATTGAAGAGCTGAGTACGCTGAACCAGAACGGGACGCGTCTGCCAAGTCACCCGGATCGCCTGAAAACACGCGGCGTGGATGCCACCACCGGTTCACTGGGGCAGGGGATCTCCATCGCTGGCGGCATGGCGCTGTCGCACAAGCTGGCAGGAAGGCCAAACCGGGTGTTTTGCATCGTTGGCGACGGAGAACTGAATGAAGGGCAGTGCTGGGAAGCCTTCCAGTTTATCGCTCACCATCGACTGAACAACCTGACGGTATTCGTGGACTGGAACAAACAGCAGCTCGACGGCGAGCTGGACGAAATCATCAGCGCCTTCGACCTGGAAGGCAAATTCCGCGCCTTTGGTTTTGACGTGGTGACGGTGAAAGGGGATGACATTCCGGCGCTGCTGGAGGTGACCGCGCCGATCCCTGAGGCCGATGCGCGTCCGCGGGTGGTGATCCTCGACAGCATCAAAGGGCAGGGAGTGCCATACCTGGAACAGCTCAGCAACTCGCATCACCTGCGATTAACCGAGGAGAGCAAAGCGGCGCTTAACGAGACGATTCGCCAACTGGAGGCTTCACATGATTAAGGTTGCACCGACAGGACAGAAAGATGCCGTTGAGATGCGTAAGGTCTACGCGGGTTTTGTGGCAAAACAGATTGAGGCTGGCAGTGAGATTATCGCCCTGGAAGCCGACCTGATGAGCTCGATGGCTATGGACGGCGTGGCGCGCGATTATCCTCAGCACGTGATTAACTGCGGCATTATGGAAGCCAACGTCATCGGCACGGCGGCGGGGCTGTCGCTTACCGGACGTAAGCCGTTCGTCCATACCTTTACCGCCTTTGCCAGCCGTCGCTGCTTCGACCAGCTGTTTATGTCCCTGGACTACCAGCGCAATAACGTGAAGGTGATTGCCTCGGATGCGGGCGTGACGGCCTGCCACAACGGCGGGACGCATATGTCTTTTGAGGATATGGGCATCGTGCGCGGTCTGGCGCATTCAGTGGTGCTGGAGGTGACCGATGCGGTGATGTTCGAAGATGTGCTGCGTCAGCTTATCGACCTGGAAGGCTTTTACTGGGTAAGGACCATCCGTAAACAGGCGCCGAGCGTGTATGCCCCGGGGTCAACCTTCACCATCGGCAAGGGCAACGTGCTGCGCGAGGGAACCGATATTACCCTGATTGCTAACGGCATTATGGTGGCGGAAGCGCTGGAGGCGGCGCGCCAGCTGGAGCAGGAGGGGGTAAGCGCAGCGGTCATCGACATGTTTACCCTGAAGCCCATCGATCGGATGCTGGTGAAAAACTATGCCGAGAAAACCGGGCGTATTGTGACCTGCGAAAATCACAGCATTCACAACGGGCTGGGGTCGGCGGTGGCGGAAGTGCTGGTGGAAACCTGTCCGGTGCCTATGCGGCGGGTGGGGGTGAAGGAACGGTATGGTCAGGTGGGTACGCAGGACTTCTTGCAGAAGGAGTATGGCCTGACGGCACATGACATTGTGTCGGCGGCGCGGGAGCTGCTGTAATAAAAAAGGCGACCATTTGTGGTCGCCTCTCTTGCCGGATGGCGCTTCGCTTATCCGGCCTATAAAACCGTAGGCCCGGTAAGCGCTAGCGCCACCGGGCTTTTTAGCTTACTGCTGCTGCGAAGACTGGATTGCGGTCAGCGCGATGGTGTAGACGATATCGTCAACCAGCGCACCACGGGACAGGTCGTTCACAGGTTTGCGCATGCCTTGCAGCATTGGCCCGATGGAGATCAGGTCTGCTGAACGCTGTACCGCTTTATAGGTGGTGTTACCGGTGTTCAGATCCGGGAAGATGAACACGGTAGCGCGACCTGCAACCGGCGAGTTCGGCGCTTTGGATTTCGCCACGTCAGCCATTACCGCGGCATCGTACTGGAGCGGGCCGTCGATCATCAGATCCGGACGTTTTTCCTGTGCAATGCGGGTCGCTTCACGGACTTTCTCTACGTCACTACCTGCACCAGAGGTGCCAGTGGAGTAGGAGAGCATCGCGACGCGTGGTTCAATACCGAAGGCAATCGCGGAGTCCGCAGACTGGATAGCGATTTCTGCCAGCTGCTCTGCGGTTGGGTCCGGGTTGATCGCGCAGTCGCCGTAAACGTAAACCTGTTCAGGCAGCAGCATGAAGAACACGGAGGAGACCAGAGAACTGCCCGGTGCAGTTTTGATCAGCTGCAACGGTGGACGGATGGTGTTCGCGGTGGTGTGAACCGCACCGGAAACCAGACCGTCAACTTCGTCCTGCTCCAGCATCAGCGTACCCAGCACCACGTTGTCTTCCAGCTGCTCGCGCGCAACGGCTTCGGTCATGCCTTTGTTCTTACGCAGCTCAACCAGACGGGCAACGTAACTTTCGCGGACCACGTCAGGATCAACGATTTCGATGCCCGCGCCGAGCTCAACGCCCTGAGACGCCGCAACGCGGTTGATCTCATCCGGGTTACCCAGCAGCACACAGGTCGCGATACCGCGCTCTGCACAGATGGCTGCCGCTTTAACGGTACGTGGTTCGTCGCCTTCTGGCAGAACCACGCGTTTGCCCGCTTTACGCGCCAGCTCGGTCAGCTGGTAACGGAAGGCTGGAGGAGACAGACGACGGCTGCGCTCGGAGGTCGCCGTCAGGGATTCGATCCAGTCTGCGTTGATGTAGCCCGCAACGTATTCCTGAACTTTCTCGATACGCTCGTGGTCATCAACCGGCACTTCGAGGTTGAAGCTTTGCAGGCTCAGGGAGGTCTGCCAGGTGTTAGTGTTCACCATGAAGACTGGCAGGCCAGTGGCGAACGCACGTTCGCACAGCTTGCTTACGCGTGGGTCCATCTCGTAGGCACCGGTCAGCAGGATCGCGCCGATCTCCACGCCGTTCATCGCGGCCAGACAGGCTGCAACCAGCACGTCCGGACGGTCTGCGGAGGTTACCAGCAGGGAACCTGCACGGAAGTGCTCCAGCATGTGTGGAATGCTACGTGCGCAGAAAGTTACGGACTTCACGCGGCGGGTGTTGATATCGCCTTCGTTGATCACGGTGGCGTTCAGGTGACGCGCCATATCGATTGCACGGGTGGCAATCAGATCGAAGCTCCATGGCACCGCGCCCAGAACAGGCAGCGGGCTGGAATCCTGCAACTTAGCCGGGTCAACTTTGATGACTTTCGCTTTGGAAGAGTCGTCAAAAATTTCGGACAGGTCAGGACGCGTACGGCCCTGCTCATCTACTGGCGCGTTCAGCTTGTTAACAATCACGCCGGTGATGCTGGTGTTTTTCGCACCGCCGAAGCTGCTGCGCGTCAGTTCGATACGCTCTTTCAGCTGCTCTGGGGTATCCGTGCCCTGAGACATCACGAAAACGATCTCTGCGTTCAGGGTTTTCGCGATTTCAAAGTTCAGAGACTGGGCAAACTGGTGTTTACGGGTCGGGACCAGGCCTTCAACCAGCACCACTTCCGCGTCCTGCGCGTTTGCGTGGTAGTTGGCAATGATCTCTTCCATCAGCACGTCTTTCTGGTTGCTGGAGAGCAGAGATTCAACGTGGCTCATCTTCAGCGGTTCAGCCGCTGGCAGATTGGAGTTCTTGCGAACGATGGTGGTGGTCTGGTCTGGCGCATCGCCACCGGCACGTGGCTGGGCGATAGGCTTAAAGACGCTCAGACGAACGCCTTTGCGTTCCATAGCGCGGATCACGCCGAGGCTGACGCTGGTCAGGCCGACGCTGGTTCCGGTAGGGATCAGCATAATAGTACGGGACACGGTTTATCCTCTTTCGTTACCGCCGCGTTGGGCGGGTTACAAAACAGCACCGCCAGCATTGCTGGCGGTGTGGAATCAGGCAGTCAGGCGGTGCGCGTCTTGCGCGATGACCAGCTCTTCGTTAGTTGGGATAACGATAGCAGGGCGGGTGCCTTCTTTGTTGATGAAGCCAGACTTGCCGAAGCGGGCAGCCAGGTTACGCTCATGATCAACTTCGAAGCCCAGAACGCCCAGTTTGCCCAGGGACAGTTCACGTACCATTGCCGCGTTCTCACCGATACCGCCGGTGAAGATAACAGCATCCAGACGGCCTTCCATCAGCGCGGTGTAAGAACCGATGTACTTCGCCAGACGGTGGCAATAAACGTCCATTGCACGTTTAGCGTCAGCTTTTTCTGCGTAGTTGTCTTCAACGTAACGGCAGTCGCTGGTGACCTCGGTCAGGCCCAGCAGGCCAGACTCTTTGGTCAGCATTTTGTTGATATCGTCAACGCTCATGCCCAGGGTGTCGTGCAGGTGGAAGATGATCGCCGGGTCGATATCACCGGAACGGGTACCCATCACCAGACCTTCCAGCGGGGTCAGACCCATAGAGGTGTCAACACACTTACCGTTGCGGATAGCGGAAACAGAACCACCGTTACCCAGGTGGCAGGTGATGATGTTGACTTCTTCAACCGGCTTGTTCAGCACTTTTGCGGCTTCCTGAGTCACATAGAAGTGGCTGGTGCCGTGGGCGCCGTAACGACGGACGCCGTGCTCTTTGTACAGGCTGTATGGCAGGGCATAGAGGTAAGACTCTTCCGGCATGGTCTGATGGAACGCGGTATCAAACACGGCCACGTTTTTGTCTTTCAGACTCGGGAAGGATTTCAGTGCTTCAGCGATACCGATCAGGTGAGCCGGGTTATGCAGCGGTGCGAAAGACGCAGAGTCTTTGATACCCTGGATCACGGAGTCGTCGATTACCACGGAACTGGTGTATTTTTCGCCGCCGTGGACGATACGGTGACCAATTGCGGTCAGCTGAGCAGACAGTTCTGGTTTTTGTGCCAGAATAGTGTTAACGATAAAGTTCAGCGCTTCACTGTGAGCGGCGCCTGCACCTAAAGCCGCTTCTTGTTTGCTGCCGTCCATCTTCCACTTGATACGTGCTTCAGGCAGATGGAAACATTCGGCCAAACCAGAGAGGTACTCGTCACCGTTGAGCGCATCGATGATGGCGAATTTCAGTGAGGAGCTACCGCAGTTCAGAACCAGTACTAACTTACTCGACATGGAAGTACCTATTATTGATACGTGGCTAAAAAAACGTCAGTGAGTCTAAAAGCGTAACGCATGCTGACCCAGACATTTATGATTAACATCATGCCAAACAAACATTCTGGCAGGATGGAAGAAATACCTATGATTTTAAGCCATTTTGAACATTTTTCAGACAATGGCATAATATGCGATAATTTGACGAGTTAACGCTTATCGTCTACGGCCCTATCAGGCTGGCACAGGATACCCGATACGGGGTAGCGATGACAAAATATTTTGAACGTTGTCATAGCCTGTTGTGGTTTTGCACGAAAATTTTAATTTTTATATGTGAAGTTGAGGTACAGCCATGTCGACACCCGAAATCCCGTCCGTGAACTTTTTTAGTCTGTTTCGTCGGGGACAGCATTACGCAAAGACATGGCCGATGGAAAAGCGCCTCGCGCCCATGTTTATTGAAAATCGCACTATTCGCGCCACGCGCTATGCGATTCGCTTTATGCCCCCGATTGCCGTTTTTACCCTGTGCTGGCAGATAGCGTTAGGTGGACAGCTTGGCCCTGCCGTCGCGACGGCGCTTTTTGCTTTAAGCCTGCCGATGCAGGGGCTATGGTGGTTAGGCAAACGTTCCGTCACGCCACTTCCGCCTTCTGTTTTACACTGGTTTTATGAAGTGCGTGGAAAACTGGAGGAGGCGGGCCAGGCGCTGGCGCCGGTTGAAGGCAAGCCAGACTATCAGGCGCTGGCGGATACCCTCAAGCGTGCGTTTAAACAGCTTGATAAAACATTCCTCGATGACTTGTGATTGATCATCGAAACGACGACCAAAAGAAGGCACAGTAACAATCAGTTACCGTGTCTTTTTTTTACAGTGCAATGCGCTACAGGAGTCGAAAGATGGAAATGACCCATGCTCAACGTCTGATTTTGTCTAACCAGTACAAGATGATGACTATGCTTGATCCCGATAACGCTGCGCGCTACAGCCGCCTGCAAACCATTGTTGAACGTGGTTTTGGCTTGCAGATGCGCGAACTGGATCGCGAATTTGGCGAACTGAAAGAGGAAACCTGCCGTATCGTTATCGACATCATGGAGATGTACCATGCGCTGCATGTGTCCTGGACCAATCTGAAGGACCAGCAGACCATTGACGAGCGCCGCGTGACGTTCCTGGGCTTTGATGCCGCGACGGAAGCGCGCTATCTGAGCTATGTACGCTTTATGGTGAATACCGAAGGGCGTTACACCCATTTTGATGCGGGTACGCATGGCTTCAACGCCCAGACCCCGATGTGGGATAAGTATCAACGTATGCTGAGCGCGTGGCACGCCTGTCCGCGTCAGTACCATTTAAGCAGCAACGAAATTCAACAAATCATTAATGCCTGACGGAGGTGTGTGTGCAGTGTAAAGGTTTTCTGTTTGATCTGGACGGTACGCTGGTGGATTCGCTACCGGTGGTGGAGCGCTCGTGGTGCCACTGGGCCGACCGGCATGGCATCGACCATCAGGACGTACTGAATTTCATCCATGGCAAACAGGCCATTACCTCATTGCGGCACTTCCTTGCGGGACGTTCTGAGGAAGAGATTCAGGCGGAGTTCCGCTATCTTGAGCAGATTGAAGCTACCGATACCGAAGGCATCACCGCGCTGCCCGGTGCGCGTGAACTGCTTGAGCACCTGAATGAAGCGCAGATCCCGTGGGCTATCGTCACCTCCGGCTCGGTTCCCGTCGCGCATGCCCGTCATAAGGCGGCAGGTTTACCGACGCCGGACGTCTTCATTACCGCTGAGCGCGTGAAGCGCGGCAAGCCTGAACCGGATGCGTTTCTGCTCGGCGCAGAACTGCTTGGCCTTGCGCCAGCGGAGTGCGTGGTGGTGGAAGACGCGGCGGCAGGCGTGCTGGCCGGGCTGAACGCCGGAAGCCACGTCATTGCCGTTAACGTCCCGGCGGGTTCCCCCCGGCTGGAAGAGGCGGATTTCGTGCTTAACACCCTGACCGCCATCGACGTCTCGAAGGCGTCAGACGGAGTTGTAACCGTCTCGCTAAAAATGTAATCCCATGATATAGCCCCGCATTACCGGGGCTTTTTTATGGCAGAATTGCTTCTCCTCCACTGACAAGGACATGTTGTGAACGGTGAACTGATTTGGGTCCTGAGCCTGCTGTTAATCGCCATCATTCTTTTTGCCACGGGCAAGGTGCGCATGGATGCCGTCGCCCTGTTTGTGATTGTCGCATTCGTTCTGAGCGGTACCCTTTCCCTGCCGGAAGCCTTTTCCGGGTTTAGCGATCCCAACGTTATTTTGATTGCCGCCCTGTTTATTATTGGCGACGGGCTGGTACGCACCGGCGTGGCGACGATGATGGGGTCGTGGTTGGTTAAGGTGGCGGGCAGCAGCGAAACCAAAATGCTGATTTACCTGATGCTGACGGTCGCCGGGCTGGGCGCGTTTATGAGCTCTACGGGCGTCGTGGCCATCTTTATTCCGGTCGTGCTGAGCGTCTGCATGAGGATGCAGATCTCCCCGTCGCGGCTGATGATGCCGTTGAGCTTCGCCGGGCTCATCAGCGGCATGATGACGCTGGTCGCAACGCCGCCGAACCTCGTCGTGAACAGCGAACTGATCCGTGAGGGGCTTGAGGGGTTTAGCTTTTTCAGCGTTACGCCGATCGGGCTGGTGGTACTGGTGATGGGCATTATCTATATGCTATTGACCCGTTTCGCGCTGAAAGGGGAGAAGCAGGATAAAGCCAAAGAGGGCTGGAAGCGGCGCTCTTTCCGCGATCTGATTAAAGAGTATCGTCTGACCGGGCGTGCCCGACGTCTGGCTATCCGCCCGGGATCGCCTATGGTGGGGCAGCGGCTGGATGACCTTAAGCTACGCGAACGCTATGGCGCGAACGTCATCGGGGTTGAGCGCTGGCGTCGTTTTCGTCGGGTGATCGTTAACGTGAACGGGGTGTCAGAGTTTCGCGCGCGTGACGTCCTGCTGATTGATATGTCCACCGCAGACGTGGATCTGCGGGAGTTTTGTAGCGAGCAACTGCTGGAGCCGATGGTCCTGCGCGGCGAGTATTTCTCTGACCAGGCGCTGGATGTGGGAATGGCCGAGGTGTCGCTGATCCCGGAATCGGAGTTATTGGGCAAAACCGTGCGTGAAATCGGCTTTCGTACCCGCTATGGCCTCAACGTGGTGGGCCTGAAGCGCGATGGCGTAGCCCTTGAAGGGGCGGTGGTGGATGAGCCGATCCTGCTGGGGGATATCTTCCTCGTGGTCGGCAACTGGAAACTGATTAGCCAGCTCGGGCAGAAAGGCCGCGATTTTGTGGTGCTGAATATGCCGATTGAAGAGAACGATGCATCACCGGCGCACAGCCAGGCGCCCCATGCGATTTTTTGCCTGGTATTGATGGTCGCGCTGATGCTGACGGACGAGATCCCTAACCCGGTGGCGGCGATAATCGCCTGTCTGTTAATGGGCAAATTCCGCTGTATTGACGCCGAAAGCGCTTACAAAGCGATTCACTGGCCGAGCATCATTCTCATCGTCGGGATGATGCCCTTCGCCCTGGCGCTACAGAAAACCGGCGGGGTGGATTTGATCGTGAAAGGCTTAATGGACGCGGGAGGGGGATATGGTCCGTACCTGATGATGGTTTGCCTGTTCGTCATGTGCGCCACCATTGGTTTGTTCATCTCCAATACCGCAACGGCGGTGCTGATGGCGCCCATTGCGCTGGCGATGGCAAAATCGATGGGCGTTTCGCCGTATCCGTTTGCGATGATGGTTGCGATGGCGGCGTCCGCGGCATTTATGACGCCGGTCTCTTCCCCGGTCAATACGCTGGTGCTGGGGCCCGGGAATTATAGGTTCAGTGATTTCGTGAAGCTGGGTGTGCCGTTCACCGTGCTGGTGATGGTGGTGTGCGTGGTATTGATACCGGTCCTGTTTCCGTTCTGAGCATTTTGCCGGGTGGCGGCTACGCCTTACCCGGCCTACAACCCCGTAGGCCCTGCAAGCGCAGCGCCGCTGGGCGAAAATCAGAGTGGCGAATCCTGGCTAATCTCATCCAGTGACAAATGGAAGCTCGGCACAAACACGCGCATAAAGTAGTCCATCTCTTCGCTGCGACGGGATTCCAGCGTTTTTTCCAGACGCGTTTTTGCCAGTAAAAATTCGTTATTCCCGGCGGATAACTCTTCCAGACACTTCAGGTAGGCGCACAGCGCATCGGCCTGCTTAACCAGGGATTTCTCCTCTTCCGTATACTGATGCTCATCGATCAGCGGCCCGAAGATATCGCGCAGCTCTTCAGGCACCATGTCGATCAGCTTCTGCTGGGCAATCTTCTCAATGGCCTTATATTCCTGGGCAATCTGCGAGTTGAAATATTTCACCGGCGTAGGCAGATCCCCGGTCAGCACTTCCGATGCATCGTGATACATCGCCAGCAGGGCGATACGTTCGGCATTCACCTGCCCGTTGAATTTGCGGTTTTTAATCGCGGCCAGCGCGTGCGCGACCATGGCAACCTGCAAACTGTGCTCAGACACATTTTCAGTACGCACGTTGCGCATCAGCGGCCAGCGGTTGATGAGTTTCAGGCGGGAGAGGTGGGCAAAGAAATGACTCTGACTCATAGGTTACCTTATGTCTTCACTGCGACAGACTTCATTGTGCGGGGAGGGGAGGGAAGATGCAAATTTGCGGATGTTGCAGGCCGGGTAAGCGCAGCGCTACCCGGCGGAAAGTCAGCGTTACTGATGGTACCCGGAGAGGAAGCGCCCGAAGCGGCTGATGGCCATCTCGAGATCGTCTTCGCGCGGCAGGGTGACGATACGCACGTGATCCGGCCACGGCCAGTTAAACGCCGTCCCCTGAACCAGCAGCACTTTTTCCTGCAACAGGAAGTCGAGCACCATTTTCTGGTCGTCGTGAATATTGAAGCGCTTCGCGTCGATTTTCGGGAACATGTACAGCGCGCCGTTAGGCTTCACGCAGGAGACGCCCGGAATATCATTAATCAATTCCCATGCGCGGTTGCGCTGTTCATACAGGCGGCCGCCTGGAACGATAAACTCGCTGATGCTTTGATAGCCGCCGAGAGCTGTCTGGATCGCATGTTGCGCCGGTACGTTGGCGCACAGACGCATGGATGCCAGCATCTCCAGCCCTTCAATGTAGCCTTTCGCATGTTTTTTCGGACCGTTCAGTACCATCCAGCCCTGACGGAAACCGGCAACGCGGTAAGTTTTAGACAGTCCGTTAAAGGTGACCGTCAGCAGATCGGGCGCCAGCGCGGCGATAGAGTGGTGCTGCGCCGCGTCGTACAGTATCTTGTCGTAAATCTCGTCGGCAAAGATGATCAGGTTGTGCTGGCGGGCGATCTCGACGATCTCCATCAGCAGCTCTTTTGAATAGACCGCACCCGTCGGGTTATTCGGGTTAATGATCACGATACCCCGGGTGCGCGGGGTAATTTTGGCGCGAATATCATCCAGATCCGGGAACCAGTCAGAGGATTCGTCGCACAGGTAGTGCACCGCTTTACCGCTGGACAGGGACACCGCAGCCGTCCACAGCGGATAATCCGGGGCAGGAACCAGCATTTCATCGCCGCTGTTCAGGAGCGCCTGCATCGCCTGAACGATCAGCTCCGAGACACCGTTGCCAATGTAGATATCTTCAACGGTGACGTCGCGCATACCGCGAGCCTGATAGTGCTGCATGATGGCTTTACGCGCGGAATAAAGCCCTTTTGAATCGCAGTAGCCTTGTGCAGTGGGCAGGTTACGGATCACATCCACCAGGATCTCATCCGGCGCTTCAAAACCAAATGGCGCGGGGTTGCCGATGTTGAGTTTCAGAACCTTATTGCCTTCCTCTTCAAGGCGTTTTGCCTCTTTGAGTACCGGGCCACGGATGTCGTAACAGACGTTGTCGAGCTTGCTGGATTTTTCGATAGGGGACATGAACCTTTAACCTTTTCGCTATTATTGCAACTTCCTGCCGTGGAAGTGAGCACGGAACAATGTACTCCCACCGCGCTTCGTTTTGAAGGGCGCACAGAAGAAGATTTCGTCCAACCGGGCAATGCCGCGGTGATCGCTTACTCTAACGACGGAGTGATTTTGTGCCTGAATTTATCGTGATAAAGAGGGGTGCTGGGTGGTTTATGCTAAAAATTTCATATAAGGATGAATATTATTCTGGAATAAATAAAAAGACGATTCGGGCTGATGCATTAGTCCCCCTGAGTGACCATTCGTAAAACCTGAATGCTGAGATACCGATTGCCATATTAGCAAAGCCAGGTTAAAAGTTACTCATGTGAAATTAATGTTAAGGGTTATTAATGAATGGCCTGAATCTAAATTAAACTTTATTTATTATTAACGACGAAAATGCAACTTTCGTTAATTTTAATAAAAAGAGTGTAGTTGCTTATCATTGGCGGTAAATCCTTAATATTGCAATAAGACTTATAAATATAGTGGATTTGGGTTAAGATGTGTTTCGGGAATGCAGCATAGCGATAGGCCTGTTACGTATATCGGATACTGCTTTCCTGTATTAATCGATTGTTATTGTTAAAATTATCTCTGGCTGATTGGGTAAGTCACATCTTGCTACGTTGCCAACGCTGCGATATAGATGGCAGAAAACATGTCTTACTCTTTATGGTATTAACATCGACCTGCAAACAACGAAATATCCTGGACGCAAGAGAATAAAAATAACGTCATGAAACGTGATTTCTGACTGGTGATATACCGCAGTACAATAACTATCTGTCAGGCAGTCTGCCGGGCCGGGATGCGAGGGAAACTCTTCAGAAGGAATTGCTTAACTGTTACACACAGCTTCAACCCGGGCAGCTCCGCACGAGCAACCTGAAAGTGAAAAGATATGATAAATGCAAATCGTCCGATAATGAATCTCGACCTCGATCTGCTGAGAACGTTTGTTGCGGTCGCCGATCTCAACACTTTTGCAGCAGCTGCTGCCGCCGTTTGCCGTACCCAGTCCGCCGTGAGTCAGCAAATGCAGCGGCTGGAACAACTGGTTGGTAAAGAGCTTTTTGCGCGTCATGGACGTAATAAGCTTTTAACAGAACATGGTATTCAGCTTCTGGGTTATGCCAGAAAGATACTGCGCTTTAATGATGAAGCCTGTATGTCATTAATGTTTAGCAACCTTCAGGGAGTGTTAACATTAGGGGCGTCAGATGAATCAGCAGATACCATTTTACCCTTCCTTCTCAACCGAATTAGCTCGGTTTATCCGAAGCTTGCCCTGGACGTTAGCGTTAAACGCAATGCTTTCATGGTTGAGATGCTGAAAGAAAACGAGGTTGACCTGGTGGTCACCACGCATCGACCTGGCCAGTTTGACAGCCTGACGCTGCGTACTTCTCCAACGCACTGGTACTGTGCCGCGGAGTATGTATTGCAGAAAGGTGAGCCGATACCCCTGGTCCTGCTGGACGATCCGAGTCCGTTCCGCGATATGGTGCTGGCTGCGCTCAACGAAGCCGGTATTCCATGGCGCCTGGCGTACGTGGCGTCAACCTTGCCCGCAGTGCGAGCGGCGGTGAAGGCCGGGCTTGGCGTAACGGCCCGTCCGGTGGAGATGATGAGCCCCGATCTGCGTGTGCTGGGTCAATCCGAGGGACTCCCGTCGTTGCCGGATACGGAGTACCTGCTGTGCCATAACGCCGCCAGCAACAACGAGCTGGCAAAAGTGGTGTTCGAGGCAATGGAAAACTACCACAATCCATGGCAGTACGCGCCTGTTACTCCCGAAGGAGGGGACGACTCCCTGATCGTGGAAGGGGATTTTGAGTGATCATTCCCTCAAAATTCTCGTAACAAAATGTAAGTGCAAAAAAGAGCCACTCGCATGATTTTTTCCTGCGAGTGGTTTTTTTTGCTATTCATAACCGTGAACGGAGCAGGGATAAAGCAAATACCGCTTATTTATCAATGCAGAAAATGTTTTTGGTTAAGATGTAAACAATACCTGTTCTAACTTACCTCATACCCCGCCGATGTTAAAAAAACAGGAAATATGTTGCTGTTTTTTTGATTGAATTAACAAAAGCGTGTCTCAGATCAAGAAAATACTCCCATTTGGGGGGAGGAATCGTTGGCAAATCCTGTCAAAATAGGAGGGTTATTTTTTTTACTTCCAAAACGGACACGATTCAACAAGATGCATTTGACGGAAAGTCATGTACCCACCAGGGTTAAAGGGCACCAAATGTTAATGAGAATCGCATGTTGTAATTTAATGTGAAGAAACCTTTGTTAAAGTTGACAAAAGGTTATAGAAAGGAGTAAAAAACCCCATCATTTTGCTGTCTATGTCTCATTTCTGACAGTTAGTGTAAGGTTATTTTGTTCCTCCCCATGAATCGATGTGATGCCCATCTGCCAGCAAGAGCAGTGTCGTCGGTATCACTTTTGATGAGTAAGCAATGAGTATGTCAACATCCACAGAAGTCATCGCTCATCACTGGGCATTCGCAATCTTTCTTATTGTAGCCATTGGCCTGTGCTGCCTGATGTTAGTCGGCGGCTGGTTCCTGGGCGGTCGCGCCCGCGCAAGGCACAAAAACACACCTTTCGAATCAGGTATTGATTCAGTAGGTACCGCTCGCTTACGCCTGTCTGCCAAGTTCTACCTGGTAGCCATGTTCTTCGTCATTTTTGACGTGGAAGCGCTTTACCTCTTCGCGTGGTCTACCTCCATTCGCGAAAGTGGTTGGGTGGGCTTTGTCGAGGCCGCAATTTTCATTTTAGTGTTACTGGCCGGTCTGGTTTATCTGGTGCGTATTGGCGCGCTGGACTGGACACCTGTGCGTTCACGCCGTGAACACATCAACCCGGAAAACAGTATCTCTAATCGTCAGCAGTAACAGCGAGGCAATAAGATGGATTATACGCTCACCCGCATAGATCCTAACGGTGAGAATGACCGTTACCCCCTGCAAAAACAGGAGATCGTAACCGACCCCCTGGAGCAAGAAGTCAACAAAAGCGTGTACATGGGCAAGCTCGAACATGCCATGCACGACATGGTCAACTGGGGTCGTAAGAACTCCATCTGGCCATACAACTTTGGCCTTTCTTGCTGCTACGTTGAAATGGTGACGTCATTCACTGCGGTGCATGACGTTGCGCGTTTTGGGGCCGAGGTACTGCGTGCTTCTCCACGTCAGGCTGACCTGATGGTGGTGGCCGGGACCTGCTTTACCAAGATGGCACCAGTTATTCAGCGTCTTTATGACCAGATGCTGGAGCCAAAATGGGTTATCTCCATGGGCGCATGTGCAAACTCCGGCGGTATGTACGACATTTATTCCGTTGTGCAGGGCGTTGATAAGTTCATTCCGGTGGATGTGTACATCCCGGGCTGCCCGCCGCGTCCAGAGGCCTATATGCAGGCGCTGATGCTGCTCCAGGAGTCAATTGGTAAAGAACGCCGCCCGCTTTCATGGGTTGTTGGCGATCAGGGTGTCTATCGCGCGAACATGCAGTCTGAGCGCGAGCGTAAACGTGGTGAACGTATTGCCGTCACCAACCTGCGTACGCCTGACGAAATTTAATTTGCGCCTGTGGGCCTGGAGAACACCTTCGCATATCACTACTCAAATAGCGCGAAGCCAGGCTTAACAGTCACCACGGACCATTTGCAATGGTGAACAATATGACCGACTTAACCGCGCAAGAAGCCGCCTGGCAGACCCGGGATCATCTCGATGACCCCGTCATTGGCGAACTGCGCAACCGTTTTGGGCCGGATGCCTTTACTGTTCAGGCCACCCGCACCGGGGTACCCGTTGTTTGGGTGAAGCGTGAGCAATTACTGGAAGTTGTCGATTTCCTCAAGAAATTGCCAAAACCTTACGTCATGCTGTTTGACTTACACGGCATGGACGAACGTCTGAGAACGCACCGCCAGGGTCTCCCTGCTGCGGATTTTTCCGTTTTCTACCACCTGATCTCAATAGACCGCAACGCGGATATCATGCTCAAGGTGGCATTGTCTGAAAACGACATGCATCTGCCGACGATCACCAAACTTTTCCCGAACGCCAACTGGTACGAGCGTGAAACCTGGGAAATGTTCGGCATGACCTTCGACGGTCACCCGCATCTGACGCGCATCATGATGCCGCAGACCTGGACCGGCCACCCGCTGCGTAAAGACTACCCGGCACGCGCCACCGAATTTGACCCGTTTGAGCTGACCAAAGCCAAGCAGGATCTGGAGATGGAAGCGCTGACCTTCAAGCCGGAAGACTGGGGCATGAAGCGCGGCACCGAAAACGAAGACTTCATGTTCCTCAACCTCGGTCCAAACCACCCGTCTGCGCACGGTGCATTCCGTATTATTCTTCAGCTTGACGGCGAAGAGATTGTCGACTGCGTGCCTGACATCGGCTATCACCACCGTGGTGCCGAGAAGATGGGCGAGCGTCAGTCCTGGCACAGCTACATTCCGTACACCGACCGTATCGAATACCTCGGCGGCTGCGTGAACGAAATGCCATACGTGCTGGCCGTTGAGAAGCTGGCAGGCATCACCGTCCCGGATCGCGTTAACGTGATTCGCGTGATGCTGTCTGAACTGTTCCGTATTAACAGCCACCTGCTGTACATCTCCACGTTCATTCAGGACGTCGGCGCGATGACGCCGGTCTTCTTCGCCTTTACCGACCGTCAGAAAATCTACGATCTGGTGGAAGCGATTACCGGTTTCCGTATGCACCCGGCCTGGTTCCGCATCGGCGGTGTGGCGCACGATCTGCCGCGCGGCTGGGACCGTCTGCTGCGTGAATTCCTCGACTGGATGCCAAAACGTCTGGCGTCTTACGAGAAAGCCGCGCTGCGTAACTCCATCCTGAAAGGCCGTTCCCAGGGCGTTGCTGCCTACGGCGCGAAAGAAGCGCTGGAGTGGGGAACCACAGGTGCTGGCCTGCGTGCGACCGGGATTGATTTCGACGTGCGTAAAGCGCGTCCTTACTCTGGTTACGAGAACTTCGACTTTGAAGTCCCGGTTGGCGGCGGCGTATCCGACTGCTACACCCGCGTGATGCTGAAAGTGGAAGAGCTGCGCCAGAGCCTGCGCATCCTTGAGCAGTGCCTCAACAACATGCCGGAAGGCCCGTTCAAGGCGGATCACCCGCTGACGACGCCGCCACCGAAAGAGCGCACGCTGCAACATATCGAAACCCTGATCACCCACTTCCTGCAAGTTTCCTGGGGCCCGGTCATGCCGGCACAGGAATCCTTCCAGATGATTGAAGCGACCAAGGGTATCAACAGCTACTACCTCACCAGCGACGGCAGCACCATGAGCTACCGCACCCGCGTGCGTACGCCAAGCTTCGCGCACTTGCAGCAGATCCCGGCCGCCATTCGCGGCAGTCTGGTCTCCGACCTGATTGTGTATCTGGGTAGTATCGATTTTGTTATGTCAGATGTGGACCGCTAATTATGCACGAGAATCAACAACCACAAACCGAGGCTTTTGAGCTGAGTGAAGCAGAGCGTGCCGCCATTGAGCACGAGATGCACCACTACGAAGACCCGCGTGCGGCGTCCATTGAAGCGCTGAAAATCGTACAGAAACAGCGTGGTTGGGTGCCGGATGGGGCGATCTACGAGATCGCAAAAGTGCTGGGCATTCCGGCAAGTGACGTAGAAGGCGTAGCCACGTTCTACAGCCAGATCTTCCGTCAGCCGGTAGGCCGCCATGTGATCCGCTACTGTGACAGCGTGGTCTGCCACATCACCGGTTATCAGGGCATTCAGGCTGCGATTGAGAAGAAACTCAATATCAAGCCGGGCCAGACCACCTTCGACGGACGCTTTACTCTGCTGCCAACCTGCTGCCTGGGTAACTGCGACAAGGGGCCGACCATGATGATTGATGAGGACACTCACAGCCATCTGACGCCGGAAGCGATTCCTGACCTGCTGGAGCAGTACAAATGAAAACTGTAATTCGTACTGCTGAGACGCATCCGCTGACCTGGCGTCTGCGTGATGACAAACAGCCGGTCTGGCTCGACGAATATCAGAGCAAAAACGGCTATGCCGGCGCGCGTAAAGCCCTTGGCGGCATGGCGCCGGACGACATCGTTAACGCGGTGAAAGAGTCTGGCCTGAAAGGCCGCGGCGGCGCGGGCTTCTCCACCGGTCTGAAGTGGAGCCTGATGCCGAAAGATGAATCCATGAACATCCGTTACCTGCTGTGTAACGCCGATGAAATGGAGCCGGGTACCTATAAAGACCGCCTGCTGATGGAACAGCTGCCGCACCTGCTGGTTGAAGGCATGCTGATCTCCGCGTTCGCGCTGAAAGCGTACCGTGGCTATATCTTCCTGCGCGGTGAATACATCGAAGCGGCTGAAAACCTGCGTCGCGCGATTGCCGAAGCCACTGAAGCCGGTCTGCTGGGTAAAAACATCCTGGGCACCGGGTTTGACTTCGAGCTGTTCGTGCACACCGGTGCCGGGCGTTATATCTGCGGTGAAGAAACCGCGCTGATTAACTCCCTGGAAGGCCGCCGCGCGAACCCGCGCTCCAAGCCACCGTTCCCGGCAAGCTCCGGCGTGTGGGGTAAACCGACCTGCGTCAACAACGTCGAAACCCTGTGCAACGTCCCGGCGATCCTCGCGAACGGCGTGGAGTGGTATCAGGGCATCTCCTCAAGCAAAGATGCCGGTACCAAGCTGATGGGCTTCTCCGGTCGCGTGAAGAACCCTGGCGTCTGGGAGCTGCCGTTCGGCACCACCGCACGCGAAATTCTTGAAGACTACGCCGGCGGCATGCGCGATGGCCTGAAATTCAAAGCCTGGCAGCCGGGTGGGGCAGGGACGGACTTCCTGACCGAAGCCCACCTTGACCTGCCAATGGAGTTCGAAAGCATTGGTAAAGCAGGCAGCCGTCTGGGTACGGCGCTGGCGATGGCCGTCGACCATGAGATCGGCATGGTATCCCTGGTGCGTAACCTGGAAGAGTTCTTCGCCCGCGAGTCCTGCGGCTGGTGTACACCGTGCCGTGATGGTCTGCCGTGGAGCGTGAAGATCCTGCGTGCTATCGAACGTGGCGAAGGCCAGCCTGGCGATATCGAGACACTTGAGCAACTGTGTCGATTCTTAGGGCCGGGTAAAACCTTCTGTGCCCACGCACCGGGCGCCGTCGAGCCGCTGCAAAGCGCGATTAAATATTTCCGCGACGAATTCGAAGCAGGCATCAAGCAGCCGTTCAGCAATACCCATTCGATCAATGGTATTCAGCCGAACCTGCTGAAAGCGCGCTGGTAAAAACAGAATTTTGATTAACGCTCGGTTTCGGCCGAGCCAACTGGAAGCATGCTAATGGCTACGATTCATGTAGACGGCAAAGAATACGAAGTCAACGGGGCGGACAACCTGCTGGAAGCTTGTCTGTCTCTTGGCCTCGATATTCCGTACTTTTGCTGGCATCCGGCGCTGGGCAGCGTCGGTGCTTGCCGCCAGTGTGCGGTGAAGCAATATCAAAACGCGGAAGACACGCGTGGTCGCCTGGTGATGTCCTGTATGACGCCAGCCGCCGAAGGCACCTTTATTTCGATTGATGACGAAGAAGCCAAACAGTTCCGTGAAAGCGTGGTGGAGTGGTTGATGACCAACCACCCGCACGACTGTCCGGTGTGTGAGGAGGGCGGTAACTGCCACCTTCAGGATATGACCGTCATGACCGGTCACAGCTTCCGTCGCTATCGCTTTACCAAGCGTACCCACCGTAACCAGGATCTGGGGCCGTTCATCTCTCACGAAATGAACCGCTGCATCGCCTGCTACCGCTGCGTGCGTTATTACAAAGATTATGCAGACGGACAGGATCTGGGCGTATATGGCGCGCATGACAACGTCTACTTCGGTCGTCCGGAAGACGGTACGCTGGAAAGCGAATTCTCCGGTAACCTGGTAGAAATCTGTCCGACCGGCGTATTCACGGATAAAACCCACTCTGAACGTTACAACCGTAAATGGGACATGCAGTTTGCGCCAAGCATCTGCCAGCAGTGTTCCCTTGGCTGTAACACCAGCCCGGGCGAGCGCTACGGCGAACTACGTCGTATCGAAAACCGTTACAACGGTACCGTTAACCACTACTTCCTCTGCGACCGCGGTCGTTTCGGCTATGGCTATGTGAACCTGAAAGACCGTCCGCGTCAGCCGGTACAGCGCCGTGGCGATGACGTCATTACCCTCAACGCTGAGCAGGCGATGCAGGGCGCGGCGGATATTCTGCGTCAGTCGAAGAAAGTGATCGGCATCGGTTCCCCGCGCGCCAGCATCGAAAGCAACTTCGCGCTGCGCGAGCTGGTTGGGGCGGAAAACTTCTATACCGGTATCGCCCAGGGCGAGCAGGAACGTCTCCAGCTGGTGCTGAAAGTGCTGCGTGAAGGCGGCATTCATACGCCTGCGCTGCGCGAAATCGAATCTTATGATGCGGTTCTGGTGCTGGGTGAAGACCTGACGCAGACTGGCGCACGCGCTGCCCTGGCGGTTCGTCAGGCGGTGAAAGGCAAAGCACGTGAAATGGCAGCGGCGCAGAAAGTGGCTGACTGGCAGATTGCGGCCATCCTCAACATCGGTCAGCGCGCGAAGCATCCTCTGTTTGTGACTAACGTCGACAACACCCGTCTGGACGATATCGCCGCGTGGACCTACTGCGCGCCGGTTGAAGATCAGGCGCGCCTCGGCTTTGCCATTGCCCACGCGCTGGACAGCAACTCGCCGGCCGTTGAACTGGATCGCGACCTGCAAAACAAGGTCGACGTGATTGTTCAGGCACTGGCGGGGGCGAAGAAACCGCTGATTATTTCCGGTACCAACGCCGGTAGCGCTGAAATCATTCAGGCCGCAGCGAACGTTGCCAAAGCCCTGAAGGGCCGTGGCGCTGACGTCGGTGTGACTATGATTGCCCGTGCGGTGAACAGCATCGGTCTGGGTATGATTGGCGGCGGCTCGCTGGAAGACGCGTTAAGCGAACTGGAATCCGGTGCCGCTGACGCCGTTGTGGTGCTGGAAAACGACCTGCATCGCCATGCTTCTGCCGCTCGCGTTGACGCCGCGCTCTCCAGAGCGCCGCTGGTGATGGTTATCGACCATCAGCGCACCGCGATCATGGACAAAGCGCACCTGGTTCTCTCTGCGGCAAGCTTCGCAGAAAGCGACGGGACGGTGATCAACAACGAAGGCCGCGCCCAGCGTTTCTTCCAGGTTTATGACCCGGCCTACTACGACAGCAACACCGTGATGCTGGAAAGCTGGCGCTGGCTGCACTCTCTGCACAGCACCGTGCAGAGCCGTGAAGTGGACTGGACGCAGCTCGACCACGTTATTGACGCGGTTGTTGAGAAACTGCCTCAGCTGGCGGGCATTAAAGACGCCGCGCCTGACGCAAGCTTCCGCATTCGCGGCCAGAAACTGGCGCGTGAGCCGCACCGCTACAGCGGTCGTACCGCGATGCGCGCCAACATCAGCGTGCACGAACCGCGTCAGCCGCAGGATAAAGACACTATGTTTGCCTTCTCGATGGAAGGGAACAACCAGCCGTCTGCGCCGCGTTCGCAAATCCCGTTTGCATGGGCACCGGGCTGGAACTCCCCGCAGGCATGGAACAAGTTCCAGGCTGAAGTGGGCGGTCACCTGCGCCACGGCGATCCGGGCGTGCGTCTGATTGAAGCCTCCGAAACCGGTCTGGACTTCTTCACCACCGTTCCGGCGAGCTTCCAGGCGCAGGAAGGTCACTGGCGTATTGCACCGTACTACCATCTGTTCGGTAGCGACGAAATGTCCCAGCGTTCTCCGGTATTCCAGCAGCGTATGCCGCAGCCGTACATCAAGCTCAACCCGGCGGATGCCGCGAAGCTTGGCGTTAACGCGGGTGCGAACATTGCCTTTAGCTACGACGGCCAGACAATCAGCCTGCCGCTGATTATTTCTGAACGCCTGTCAGCAGGGCAGGTGGGTCTGCCGATGGGTATGCCTGGCATCGCGCCGGTCCTGGCGGGTGCGCATCTTGATAACCTTCAGGAGGCAAAAGCATGAGTTGGTTAACGCCGGATCTTATCGACATCCTGCTGAGCATTCTGAAAGCGGTTGTGATTCTGCTGGTGGTCGTCACCTGCGGCGCGTTCATGAGCTTTGGTGAACGTCGTTTGCTCGGTCTGTTCCAGAACCGTTACGGACCGAACCGCGTGGGCTGGGGTGGTTCACTCCAGCTGGTCGCGGACATGATCAAGATGTTCTTTAAAGAGGACTGGGTTCCGCGCTTCTCGGACCGCGTGATCTTTACGCTGGCGCCGATGATTGCCTTCACCTCGCTGCTGCTTGCGTTTGCTATCGTTCCGGTCAGCCCGACCTGGGTGGTGGCTGACCTGAACATCGGCATTCTGTTCTTCCTGATGATGGCAGGCCTCGCGGTTTACGCGGTGCTGTTCGCAGGCTGGTCCAGTAACAACAAATACTCGCTGCTGGGTGCGATGCGTGCTTCCGCGCAGACGCTGAGCTACGAAGTGTTCCTGGGTCTCTCTCTGATGGGCGTGGTGGCGCAGGCCGGCTCATTTAACATGACCGACATCGTCAACAACCAGGCCGACATCTGGAACGTTATCCCGCAGTTCTTTGGGTTTATTACCTTTGCCATCGCGGGCGTGGCGGTATGTCACCGTCACCCGTTTGACCAGCCAGAAGCCGAACAGGAACTGGCCGACGGTTACCACATTGAATATTCCGGTATGAAGTTCGGTCTGTTCTTCGTGGGCGAGTACATCGGTATTGTCACCATTTCCGCGTTGATGGTAACGCTGTTCTTTGGTGGCTGGCATGGCCCGTTCTTACCGCCGTTCATCTGGTTCGCGCTGAAAACCGCGTTCTTCATGATGATGTTCATTTTGATTCGCGCAGCGTTACCGCGTCCGCGTTATGACCAGGTAATGTCCTTCGGCTGGAAAGTGTGCCTGCCGCTGACGCTCGTCAACTTGTTGGTAACGGCGGCTGTCATTCTCTGGCAGCAGCCATAAGGGGCTTTGAGATCATGACCTTAAAAGAATTATTGGTAGGTTTCGGCACTCAGGTACGCAGTATCTGGATGATCGGCCTGCATGCGTTTGCCAAACGCGAAACCCGGATGTACCCGGAAGAGCCGGTATATCTGCCGCCGCGCTACCGTGGACGTATCGTGCTGACGCGCGACCCGGACGGTTCCGAGCGTTGCGTTGCCTGTAACCTGTGTGCGGTAGCGTGTCCGGTGGGCTGTATCTCTCTGCAAAAAGCAGAGACGGTAGACGGCCGCTGGTACCCTGAGTTCTTCCGCATCAACTTCTCACGCTGCATTTTCTGCGGTCTGTGTGAAGAAGCGTGCCCAACCACGGCGATTCAGCTGACTCCAGACTTCGAGCTGGGTGAGTACAAGCGTCAGGATCTGGTGTACGAGAAAGAGGATCTGCTGATTTCCGGTCCGGGCAAATACCCGGAATATAACTTCTACCGGATGGCGGGTATGGCAATCGACGGCAAAGATAAAGGCGAAGCAGAGAACGAAGCTAAGCCTATCGACGTCAAGAGCCTGTTACCGTAAGGAGAGGGCAATGGAATTCGCTTTTTATATCTGTGGCCTTATCGCCATCCTGGCTACGCTGCGAGTGATCACGCACACCAATCCGGTGCATGCGCTGCTGTATTTAATCATTTCGCTGCTGGCTATTTCCGGGGTGTTCTTTGCGCTGGGCGCGCACTTCGCTGGTGCGCTGGAAATCATCGTCTACGCCGGGGCCATCATGGTGCTGTTTGTGTTCGTGGTGATGATGCTCAACCTGGGCGGCTCTGAAATTGAGCAGGAACGTCAGTGGTTAAAACCACAGGTGTGGATTGGCCCGGCGATTCTGTCGGCCATCATGCTGGCGGTGATTGTTTACGCCATTCTGGGCGTCAACGACCAGGGTATCGACGGGACGCCAATCAGCGCGAAAGCCGTGGGTATCACCCTGTTTGGTCCGTACGTTCTGGCGGTTGAGCTGGCCTCAATGCTGCTGCTGGCGGGTCTGGTTGTGGCCTTCCACGTTGGCCGCGAAGAGCGTGTCGGCGAGGTGCTGAGCAACCGCACTGACGACCGCGCGAAAAGAAAAACGGAGGAACGCGCATGATCCCCTTAACACATGGACTGATCCTCGCTGCGATTTTATTCGTTCTGGGCTTAACTGGTCTGGTTATCCGCCGCAATCTGCTGTTTATGCTGATCGGTCTGGAAATCATGATCAACGCTTCCGCGCTGGCCTTTGTGGTCGCCGGTAGCTACTGGGGCCAGACCGATGGTCAGGTGATGTACATTCTCGCCATCAGCCTCGCGGCTGCTGAAGCGAGTATTGGCCTGGCGCTGTTGCTACAGCTCCATCGTCGCCGCCAGAACCTGAACATCGATTCAGTAAGTGAGTTGCGTGGATGAACATGCTTGCCTTAACCATTATTTTTCCGCTGATTGGCTTCGTGCTGCTGGCGTTTTCTCGCGGCCGCTGGTCTGAGAATCTGTCTGCCACCGTGGGCATTGGCTCTATCGGCCTGGCTGCGCTGGTCACAGCGTATGCGGGTATCGACTTCTTTAACAATGGACGTCAGGCCTACAGCGTACCGCTGTGGAACTGGATGTCGGTCGGTAACTTCAACATCGGTTTCAACCTGGTGCTGGATGGTCTGTCTCTGACCATGCTCTCCGTAGTTACCGGCGTCGGCTTCCTGATCCACATGTTCGCCTCCTGGTACATGCGCGGTGAAGAGGGATACTCCCGCTTCTTCGCCTACACCAACCTGTTTATCGCCAGCATGGTGGTTCTGGTGCTGGCCGATAACCTGCTGCTGATGTATCTGGGCTGGGAAGGCGTGGGTCTGTGTTCTTACCTGCTGATCGGTTTCTACTACACCGATCCGAAGAATGGCGCAGCGGCCATGAAAGCGTTCGTCGTGACCCGTGTGGGTGACGTGTTCCTCGCTTTCGCGCTGTTCATTCTCTACAACGAACTGGGCACGCTGAACTTCCGCGAAATGGTGGAACTGGCGCCGGCGCACTTCGAAGCAGGCAACAACATGCTGTGGTGGGCAACGCTGATGCTGCTGGGTGGCGCTGTGGGTAAATCCGCGCAGCTGCCGTTGCAGACATGGCTGGCCGACGCGATGGCGGGTCCAACCCCTGTCTCCGCGCTGATCCACGCCGCGACCATGGTCACCGCCGGTGTCTACCTGATTGCGCGTACCCATGGCCTGTTCCTGATGACCCCGGAAATTCTGCATCTGGTGGGTATCGTCGGTGCGGTTACGCTGGTGCTGGCTGGCTTTGCCGCGCTGGTGCAGACCGACATCAAACGCGTGCTCGCGTACTCCACCATGAGCCAGATTGGTTACATGTTCCTGGCGCTGGGCGTTCAGGCGTGGGACGCGGCCATTTTCCACCTGATGACGCACGCGTTCTTTAAAGCGCTGCTGTTCCTCTCATCCGGTTCGGTGATTCTGGCCTGCCACCACGAGCAGAACATCTTCAAAATGGGCGGACTGCGTAAGTCTATCCCGCTGGTGTATGTCTGCTTCCTGGTAGGCGGCGCGGCGCTGGCGGCACTGCCGCTGATCACCGCAGGCTTCTTCAGTAAGGACGAAATCCTGGCGGGCGCCATGGCGAATGGTCATATCAATCTGATGGTTGCGGGTCTGGTCGGTGCGTTTATGACCTCCCTGTACACCTTCCGTATGATTTTCATCGTCTTCCACGGTAAAGAACAAATTCACGCTCACGCAGGGAAGGGGATTACCCACCACCTGCCGCTGATTGTGCTGCTGGTCCTGTCCACCTTCGTTGGCGCGATGATTGTGCCACCGTTGCAGGGCGTACTGCCGGCGACAACCGAGCTTGAGCACGGTCGCGTTCTGACGCTTGAAATCACCTCCGGCGTAGTGGCTATCGCGGGCATCCTGATTGCCGCATGGCTGTGGCTGGGCAAACGCACGCTGGTGACTGCCGTTGCCAACAGCGCGCCGGGCCGTCTGCTGGGCACCTGGTGGTACAACGCATGGGGCTTCGACTGGCTGTACGACATGATCTTCGTGAAGCCGTTCCTGGGCATTGCGTGGCTGCTGAAGCGCGATCCACTGAACAGCCTGATGAATATCCCGGCGATCCTCTCCCGCTTTGCAGGTAAAGGCCTGCTGTTCAGCGAGAACGGTTATCTGCGCTGGTATGTGGCGTCCATGAGCATCGGTGCGGTTGTCGTACTGGCGCTGCTGATGGTGTTGCGTTGATTTTGAGTTAGCGGGGATTGTCGGGTGGCGCTAGCGCTTACCCGACCTACGGACCGTAGGCCCGGTAAGCGAAGCGCCACCGGGCAAAAGGCCCCGCACTCAAACGTGAATTTTGTCGAATTCGTTGAAAATCGGTCCCTGAGGGACTTTAACAAGGAATAAAAATCGCCATGTTACTACCCTGGCTAATATTAATTCCCTTCATCGGCGGCTTCCTGTGCTGGCAGACCGAACGCTTTGGCGTGAAGATGCCGCGCTGGATCGCGCTGATCACCATGGGATTGACGCTCGCGCTTGGTCTGCAACTCTGGTTGCAGGGTGGCTACTCACTGACCCAGTCCGCGGGCCTTCCGCAGTGGCAGTCTGAGTTCATTCTGCCGTGGATCCCACGTTTTGGTATTACGATCCACCTCGCGATTGACGGTCTGTCGCTGCTGATGGTGGTGCTGACCGGTCTGCTCGGCGTTCTGGCGGTACTCTGCTCCTGGCGAGAAATCGAAAAATACCAGGGCTTCTTCCACCTGAACCTGATGTGGATCCTGGGCGGCGTGATCGGCGTGTTCCTGGCCATCGACATGTTCCTGTTCTTCTTCTTCTGGGAGATGATGCTGGTGCCGATGTACTTCCTGATCGCGCTGTGGGGCCACAAGGCATCCGACGGTAAAACGCGTATCACGGCGGCCACCAAGTTCTTCATCTATACCCAGGCGAGTGGTCTGGTGATGCTGATTGCCATCCTGGCGCTGGTATTTGTGCATTACAATGCGACCGGCGTCTGGACCTTCAACTACGAAGACCTGCTGAAGACCCCGATGTCTCACGGTGTGGAATACCTGCTGATGCTCGGCTTCTTCATCGCCTTCGCGGTGAAAATGCCGGTCGTACCGCTGCACGGCTGGCTGCCGGACGCGCACTCTCAGGCGCCAACGGCGGGTTCCGTTGACCTGGCGGGTATCTTGCTGAAAACGGCGGCCTACGGTCTGCTGCGTTTCTCCCTGCCGCTGTTCCCGAACGCCTCCGCAGAGTTCGCGCCGATTGCCATGTGGCTTGGCGTGATCGGTATCTTCTACGGTGCGTGGATGGCCTTCACGCAGTACGACATCAAACGTCTGATTGCTTACACCTCCGTTTCCCACATGGGCTTCGTGCTGATTGCCATCTACACCGGCAGCCAGCTGGCGTACCAGGGGGCGGTGATCCAGATGATTGCGCACGGCCTGTCCGCTGCCGGTCTCTTCATCCTGTGCGGTCAACTGTATGAACGTCTGCATACCCGCGACATGCGTATGATGGGCGGTCTGTGGGGCAAAATGAAATGGCTGCCGGCGCTCTCCATGTTCTTCGCGGTGGCGACTCTGGGTATGCCGGGTACCGGTAACTTCGTCGGCGAGTTTATGATCCTGTTCGGCAGCTTCAACGTGGTACCGACGATCACCGTCATCTCCACCTTTGGTCTGGTGTTTGCCTCCGTGTACTCGCTGGCGATGCTGCACCGCGCTTACTTCGGTAAAGCGAAGAGTGAAATTGCTGCACAAGAACTGCCGGGGATGTCGCTGCGTGAGCTGTTCATCATCCTGCTGCTGGTCGTACTGCTGGTGCTGCTGGGCTTCTATCCGCAGCCGATTCTGGATACCTCGCACTCCGCGATGGGTAACATCCAGCAGTGGTTTGTTAATTCTGCTTCTACTACAAGGCCGTAATTCGCCATGACAATAACTCCACAACAACTGATCGCGCTGCTACCGCTGCTGATCGTCGGATTGACGGTGGTGGTTGTGATGCTCTCCATTGCGTGGCGACGCAATCACTTCCTGAATGCGACCCTGTCCGTTCTGGGTCTGAACGCTGCGTTAGTTTCCCTCTGGTTTGTTGGCCAGGCGGGAGCGATGGACGTCACGCCGCTGATGCGCGTTGACGGTTACGCCATGCTCTACACCGGTCTGGTGCTGCTGGCGAGCCTGGCAACCTGTACCTTTGCGTACCCGTGGCTCGAAGGTTACAACGACAACAAAGAAGAGTTTTACCTGCTGGTACTGATTGCCGCACTGGGCGGTATTCTGCTGGCGAACGCGAACCACCTGGCCGCGCTGTTCCTCGGTATTGAGCTGATCTCACTCCCGCTGTTCGGCCTGATTGGTTACGCTTTCCGCCAGAAGCGCTCTCTGGAAGCGGCAATCAAGTACACGATCCTGTCTGCTGCCGCGTCGTCGTTCCTGCTGTTTGGTATCGCGCTGCTGTACGCACAGACGGGTAATCTCTCCTTCATGGCGCTCGGTAAGAGCCTTGGCGACGGCATGATGCATGAGCCGCTGCTGCTGGCTGGTCTGGGCATGATGATTGTTGGCCTTGGCTTTAAACTTTCACTGGTTCCGTTCCACCTGTGGACGCCAGACGTATACCAGGGTGCCCCTGCACCGGTCTCGACCTTCCTGGCGACGGCGAGCAAAATCGCTATCTTCGGTGTGGTCATGCGTCTGTTCCTGTACGCCCCGGTGGGTGACAGCGAAGCGGTCCGCGTGGTGCTGGGCATTATCGCGTTCGTGTCCATCATCTTCGGTAACCTGATGGCGCTGAGCCAGACCAACATCAAGCGTCTGCTGGGCTACTCCTCTATCTCCCATCTGGGTTACCTGCTGGTGGCGCTGATTGCGCTGCAAAGCGGTGAGATGTCGATGGAAACTGTGGGCGTCTATCTGGCCGGTTACCTGTTTAGCAGCCTCGGCGCGTTCGGCGTGGTGAGCCTGATGTCCAGCCCGTACCGTGGCCCGGATGCGGATTCCCTGTTCTCCTACCGTGGTCTGTTCTGGCACCGTCCGATTCTGTCTGCGGTAATGACCGTGATGATGCTCTCTCTGGCGGGTATCCCGATGACGCTGGGCTTTATCGGTAAGTTCTACGTGCTGGCCGTCGGTGTGCAGGCGGGTCTGTGGTGGCTGACGGCGGGTGTCGTTATCGGCTCCGCGATTGGTCTCTACTACTACCTGCGCGTAGCGGTGAGCCTGTACCTGAGCGCGCCTCAGCAGCTCAACCGCGATGCGCCGTCTAACTGGCAGTACAGCGCGGGGGGCATTGTGGTGCTGATCTCCGCGCTGCTGGTGCTGATCTTCGGTATCTATCCGCAGCCGCTGATTGATATCGTGCAGCGCGCGATGCCGCTGATGTAAAAACAAAAAACCCGCCTCGGCGGGTTTTTTATTGTTTTCTCCCTCTCCCCGTGGGAGAGGGCCGGGGTGAGGGCACCAGCCCGCACAGAGTAAAACATGCCCAGCGGCGCTACGCTTGCAGGGCCTACGGGTCTTGTAGGTCGGGTAAGCGAAGCGCCACCCGACTAAGCCAGCTGCTTGCGGCTAATCAACGGCCCGTCAATCTTCTTCATCGAGCGGTCCAGCACCTCTTCAATTACCGACGACAGCTCGTTCAGCTCAAACTTCGCCACATAGCCGTCCGCCTTCACTTTGCGAATATGATCTTCGTTCGCGTTGCCGGAAAGAGACGAGTGGATCACCACCGGAATATCTTTCAGTACCGGGTCGGTTTTGATTTTGCGCGTCAGCGTAAATCCGTCCATCTCCGGCATTTCGAGGTCGGTTAATACCAGGGCAATCTTATCGGTAACGGGAACGCCCTCGGCCTGTGCCTGCGCGGCCAGCTGAGTGATTTTCTCCCATGCGTCTTTGCCGGTGATATGCAGCTGGGCCGGGATCTCCATCGCCTGCAATCCCTTCTCCAGCATTGAGCGCGCTACTTTTGAATCTTCTGCAACAATCGCGACAGAGCCAGGCTTGATGTTGAATTTGGTGGTTTCCAGATGGGTGGCGTGCAGATCGTGGTTCGCCGGGGTGATGTCGTACAGGATCTGCTCCACGTCCAGCACCATCGCCAGATCGTTGGTATCGGTCTTCTCGTCCAGACAGGCAATGCTGGTGATGTAGCGACCGCTGACGGCGGTTTCCGCGGCGTGCACCTGCTTCCAGTCCAGACGCATGATGTTTTCCACCGATTCCACGGCAAACGCCTGCACGCTGCGGGCATATTCGGTGATCAGCAGGATGTTCAGCCCGGTGGCTGGTTTGCAGCCGGCGACGGCGGCCAGATCGATCACCGGGATCACCTGGTCACGAATGTTCACCATCCCCATCAGCGGAGACTTCATTCCCGCCGGTTTGGTGAAGGTCGGCATCGGCACAATTTCGCGCAATTTGAATACGTTGATGCCGAACAGCTCGGATTTATTTTCGTTCAGAGAGGTGCCAAGACGGAACAGCAACAGTTCAAAACGGTTGGACAGGGTCAGGTTTGCCCTGTCATCAATATCTTTCTGGAAATTATCCATTCTACCCTCAAGAGAAATGCTGGCCTTTTAATCGTTATCGGCACGCTGAGGGAAAAATGAAGGACTAAACGCTGACCTGAGCAAAATCTTCCGCCAGCTCGCATGCCGGAAATACTTCCCGGCACTCTGCCAGCAGGCTTTCAGCGCCGCGGACGTCATAGCGTGAGCTGACGTGAGTAACAATCAGTTTCCGGACGCCAGCCTCACGTGCCAGCTGCGCCGCCTGACGCGTAGAGCTGTGCCCCCGGCTGTTGGCTTTTTCTTCCATCGCCGCTTCCAGCGTCGCCTCATGCACCATCACATCTACACCTCTGGCAAGCCTGAGCGCCGAAGGGCAGGGGGCGGTATCCCCAAAAATAGCCAGTTTTTTGCCCGGCTGCGGCGGGGCGAGGTAATCCTGACCGTTGATGACGCGCCCGTCTTCCAGCGTGACGGTCTCGCCGTGCTTCAGACGCTGGAACAGCGGGCCTGGTTTCACCCCATCGGCCTGCAACGCGGCGGCGTTCAGCGCCCCGGGCTTGTCATGCTCCTCAACGCGATAGCCGTAGCATTCCACCGGATGGTTAAGCGGGTAAGCGCGCACCAGGTAATCTCCGTCATCGAACACCAGACCCTCGCCGATCTCTAACACCTCCAGCGGATAATCGGTCCACGAGCCGCTCAGGCGCAGCGTGGTTTCAACGAATTCCTGAATACCCGCGGGGCCATAAATGGTCAGCGGGTTAGCGTTACCGGCCATCGAACGGCTGCACAGCAGGCCCGGCAGGCCAAACAGATGGTCGCCGTGCAGATGGGTGATAAATATTTTATCCACTTTCCCCGGGTGGTAGGAGGTATGCAGCAGCTGATGCTGCGTACCCTCACCGCAGTCAAACAGCCACAGCCCACCGCGGGTAGGATGCTTAAGATCCAGCAGAATCGCCGTCACGTTTCGTGAGCGGGTTGGCACGCCGGCGGACGTACCCAGAAAAATCAGTTCCATAACGCAATCAGCCCTTTGCCGAATGGGAAGGGGTTTAGTATAACGTGATGAACCCCAGGAAGGAGAAACACATGATCCAGTGGCAAGATCTACACCACAGCGAACTGTCCGTGCATTCACTCTACGCCCTGCTCAAGCTGCGCTGCGAAGTTTTTGTGGTTGAACAAACCTGCCCGTATCAGGATATCGACGGTGATGACCTGGTCGGCGAGAACCGGCACATCCTTGGCTGGCGCGATAACGAACTGGTGGCGTATGCGAGGATTCTGAAAAGCGAAGAGGATTTTGACCCTGTCGTCATTGGGCGCGTCATTATCAGCGGCCGCGCGCGCGGTGAAAAGCTGGGCTATCAGCTGATGGAAAAAACGCTGGACGCATGCCAGAAACAGTGGCCGGACAAGGCGTTATACCTGGGCGCGCAGGCGCATTTGCAATCATTCTATGGCCATTT
This sequence comes from Enterobacter cloacae complex sp. S2, assembly GCF_015159675.1. Classification (NCBI taxonomy): domain Bacteria; kingdom Pseudomonadati; phylum Pseudomonadota; class Gammaproteobacteria; order Enterobacterales; family Enterobacteriaceae; genus Enterobacter; species Enterobacter cloacae complex sp. S2. Next base: position 127,184 of record NZ_JADDTS010000002.1, on the reverse strand, counting down.
TGGTTTTACCCCGGTCACGGACATTTACGACGAAGACGGCATCCCACACATCGGCATGGCGCGCGAAGCGAAACAGGCGCAATAGCAATACGTTGTCTATAGTTACCGGACTGGTGTACTAACATGGAGAAAAATATGTCATTTCAATCCTGGGATACCCGAGTCGACGACGACCTGACGCTGCTAAGCGAAACGCTGGAAGAAGTGCTGCGCTCTTCCGGCGATCCTGCCGATCAGAAGTACATTGAGCTCAAAGCCCGCGCCGAGCAGGCGCTGCATGACGTGAAAAACCGCGTCAGTAACGCATCCGACAATTACTACTACCGCGCTAAGCAGGCGGTTTATCGTGCTGACGATTATGTGCATGAAAAACCGTGGCAGGGCATTGGGGTCGGTGCGGCCGTAGGGCTGGTGCTGGGTCTGCTGTTAGCCCGTCGTTAAGCCGGTAAACCACTCCCTACACGTGGGTACTGCTATTTATCGTCAGTACCCCGTATAATATAAGGCTTTAACAGGGAGAGGTTCGCGTGCACTCGATTTTCCTCGCGCTGCAAAGCCTGCGTACTCAGCTTGCGCAAGCATTGCCAGCTACACCCGGTTTACGCCATTTCGATGTCTCTTTCCCGTTAAACGACGCCTTCGATCCGCTGGCCTGGCTCAGTGTGCAGCGATGCTATCCTCAGTTTTACTGGCAACAGCGCAGCGGTGATGAAGAACTTGCCGCGCTCGGAAGCCTCGCCCATTTCGATTCTCTGGCCTCGGCCTCGCGGTTTTTGCACACCCACGACGTAGCCAATGACACCCGTATCTGCGGCCTGAACGCTTTCAACCCAGCGCAGGGCAAGTTGTTTTTACCGCGCCTTCTCTGGCGACGGTCTGGCGGGGTCGCCACGCTGCGTCTGCAACTGTGGAGCGAAACGTCGCTGCGGGAAGATGCCCGTGAGGCGCTGAATTTTGTCGATAACCTGCGCGACGCCGCGCCGATCCGCCCGTTGTCCGTGCAGATTGTGCAGGAAACCCATCATCCGGAAAAACCGGAATGGCTGGCGTTGATTCGTCAGGCGACGGATACCCTTGCTCGCGGCGATTTTGAGAAAGTGGTCCTCGCACGTGCTACAGACGTGCATTGCCAGCAGCCCGTGAACGCCATCGCGCTGATGGCTGCCAGCCGCGCGCTAAACCTCAACTGCTATCATTTTTGTATGGTCTTTGACGCCAGCAACGCGTTCCTCGGCTCGACGCCTGAACGCCTGTGGCGGCGACGCGGCACGCTGCTGCGCACTGAAGCGCTGGCAGGCACCGTCGCCAGCCACTCTGACGATAAGCAGGCCCAGCGTCTGGGCGACTGGCTGATGAATGACGACAAAAATCAGCGGGAAAATATGCTGGTGGTGGAAGATATCTGCCAGCGTCTTCAGCACCATACCCGGACGCTGGAGATCCTGCCTGCGCAGGTGCTGCGTCTGCGCAAGGTGCAGCATTTACGTCGCTGTATCTGGACCGAACTTAAACAGCCTGACGACGAGCAGTGCCTGCATATTCTGCAACCGACGGCGGCGGTGGCCGGGCTGCCGCGACAGGCGGCGCGAGAATTTATTGCGAAAGTGGAGCCGTTTGACCGGGAGTGGTACGCCGGGTCGGCGGGCTATTTATCGCGCGATCAAAGCGAATTCTGTGTGGCATTACGCTCCGCCCGCGTTCACGACGCTGCGCTGCGTCTTTATGCGGGGGCGGGCATCGTCAGCGGCTCCGATCCGGAGCAGGAGTGGCAGGAGATCGAAAACAAGGCCGCCGGGCTGCGTTCCCTTCTCCTAAGGGATTAATACTGATTCGTGCAATCCCGATTCATATCAAAATTCTGACTTTTTCTATTATTTATACTGTGTCGCATTCTTGATACTGGACAATCTCATGTCAGTAAGTTCTTTTAACCGACGCTGGGCGGCGGTGATCCTTGAAGCCCTGACCCGTCATGGTGTCAGGCATGTGTGTATTGCCCCGGGCTCTCGCTCCACGCCGCTCACCCTTGCTGCCGCGGAAAACCGGGCTTTTATTCACCACACCCATTTTGATGAGCGGGGTCTGGGCCATCTGGCGCTCGGGCTGGCGAAAGTCAGCAAAGCGCCCGTGGCGGTGATAGTCACCTCCGGCACGGCGGTGGCGAACCTGTATCCGGCGCTGATAGAAGCGGGATTAACCGGCGAAAAGCTGATTTTACTCACTGCCGACCGTCCCCCGGAACTTATTGACTGCGGTGCTAATCAGGCGATTCGTCAGCCTGGCATTTTTGCCTCGCATCCTTCACAGACGGTCTCGTTGCCGCGCCCCACCCAGGATATTCCCGCCAGCTGGCTGGTCTCAACCCTTGACCACGCCATAAACGCACTGCGCAGCGGCGGGCTGCACATTAACTGCCCGTTTGCCGAGCCGCTGTACGGTGAAATGAACGATACTGGCCTCGTCTGGCAACAGCAGCTGGGAGACTGGTGGGAGAGCGAAAAATCCTGGCTGCGCGAGCAGACTCATCTGGAAAGCGCAAAACAGCGCGACTGGTTCTTCTGGCGCCAGAAGCGCGGCGTGGTGATTGCCGGGCGGATGAGTGCGGCGGAAGGCAAGCTGGCGGCGGAGTGGGCACAAACGCTTGGCTGGCCGCTGATTGGTGACGTGCTTTCCCAGACGGGCCAGCCGCTGCCCTGCGCCGACCTCTGGCTGGGTAACGCGAAAGCGGTTACCGAGCTGGCGCAGGCGCAGATTGTCGTCCAGCTGGGATCGAGCCTGACGGGGAAGCGTCTGCTCCAGTGGCAGGCCACCTGTACCCCAGAAGAGTACTGGCTGGTGGATCCGCTCGAAGGACGCCTTGACCCGGCGCACCATCGCGGCCGCCGCCTGGTGAGCAACATTGACAGCTGGCTGGAATTGCATCCGGCGGAAAAACGCAAACCCTGGGCGGTGGAGATCCCGGCGCTGTCACGTCAGGCGTGGGAACTCACCAAAGCGCAGTGCGAGGCGTTCAGTGAAGCCGGGCTGGCGCACCGTATCCGCAAATATCTTCCCGAGCAGGGACAACTTTTTGTCGGTAACAGCCTGGTGGTGCGCCTGATTGACGCCTTTTCGCAGCTGCCGGCGGGTTATCCGGTGTACAGCAACCGGGGCGCGAGCGGCATTGACGGCCTGATCTCCACCGCCGCTGGCGTACAGCGGGCCAGCGCGAAATCCACGCTGGCGATTGTGGGGGATCTCTCAGCCCTCTACGATCTCAACGCGCTGGCGCTCCTGCGTCAGGCGTCGGCCCCGTTCGTGCTGATTGTTGTGAACAATAACGGCGGGCAGATTTTCTCGTTGCTGCCGACGCCGCAAAGCGAGCGTGAGCGCTTCTATCTGATGCCGCAAAACGTGCAGTTCGAACACGCCGCCGCCATGTTCAGCCTGAAGTACCATCGCCCGGAAAACTGGGACGCGCTGGAGACGGCGCTGAACACCGCCTGGCGGCAGCCTGGCGCGACGCTGATTGAGCTGGTGGTAAACGATGCTGACGGCGCGCAGAAGCTGCAACATCTGCTTGCGCAGGTGAGTCACCTGTGATCCTCGCAGGCGTCTCCCAGCCAGGAAAACCAGGCTACCCCTGGCTGGTTTTCCTGCACGGTTTTTCCGGCGACTGTCGCGAGTGGCAGGCTGTCGGGGCGTCGCTGCATGACTACCCCCGGCTCTACATTGACCTGCCCGGGCACGGTGGTTCAGCGGATACGGGCGTGACGGGGTTTGCAGAGGTAAGTGAATTGCTCTCGCATACCCTTGTTAGTTACAACATACTAAGATACTGGCTCGTGGGGTACTCTCTCGGCGGCCGCATTGCGATGTTCCATGCCTGTCAGCATCCTGCGGGGTTAGACGGGGTGATTGTGGAAGGTGGGCACCCGGGCCTGCAAGACGCCAATGCGCGCCAGGCCCGGCTGATCTCTGACCGCCGCTGGGCGTCACGGTTTCGCAGTGAGCCGCTGGAGGCCGTCTTTGCCGACTGGTATCAACAGCCGGTCTTTGCCTCACTTACGGATGATCAGCGCAGGGCGCTGATCGCGCTGCGCAGCCGGAACAACGGCCCGAGGCTGGCAGAGATGCTGGAAGCCACCTCGCTTGCCGTTCAGCCTGATTTACGTCCCGCGCTCACCGCGCGTGATTTTTCTTTTGACTATCTCTATGGCGAACGTGACGGGAAGTTTGCAGCCATCGCTGCTGAACTCAACGCCACACGTCATGCTATCCCTCACGCCGGACACAACGCCCACCGGGACAACCCGGACGCGGTTGCCGCGAGTCTGGCTCAGATACTGCGTTATCGAACAAAGGACACGCTATGATCTATCCTGATGAACACATGCTTTACGCGCCGGTTGAATGGCAGGACTGCTCCGAAGGCTACACCGACATTCGTTACCACAAATCCGCCGATGGTATCGCCAAAATCACTATCAACCGTCCACAGGTGCGCAACGCGTTTCGTCCGCTGACCATAAAAGAGATGATCCAGGCGCTGGCGGATGCCCGCTACGATGACACTATCGGCGTCATCATCCTCACCGGGGAAGGGGAGAAAGCCTTCTGCTCCGGCGGCGATCAGAAAGTCCGCGGTGACTACGGCGGATACCAGGATGATGCGGGCACGCACCACCTGAACGTGCTGGATTTCCAGCGCCAGATCCGCACCTGTCCAAAACCGGTGGTCGCGATGGTGGCAGGGTATTCCATCGGCGGCGGTCACGTGCTGCACATGATGTGTGACCTGACGATCGCGGCGGAAAATGCCATTTTCGGTCAGACTGGCCCGAAAGTCGGCTCTTTCGACGGCGGCTGGGGCGCGTCCTATATGGCGCGCATTGTCGGTCAGAAAAAAGCCCGCGAAATCTGGTTCCTGTGCCGTCAGTACAACGCCCAGGAAGCGCTGGATATGGGGCTGGTTAACACCGTGGTGCCGATCGCCGATCTGGAAAAAGAGACCGTGCGCTGGTGTCGCGAAATGCTGCAAAACAGCCCAATGGCGCTGCGCTGCCTGAAAGCGGCCCTCAACGCCGACTGTGACGGTCAGGCGGGCCTTCAGGAGCTGGCAGGTAACGCCACCATGCTGTTCTATATGACCGAAGAGGGTCAGGAAGGGCGCAACGCGTTCAACGAAAAACGCCAGCCAGACTTCAGCAAATACAAACGGAACCCGTAATGCGTTGCGCGCAGGTTTACCGCTGGCAGATACCGATGGACGCGGGCGTGGTGCTGCGTGAACGGCGGTTAAAAACCCGTGACGGCTTTTGCGTGCATCTCCGGCAGGGCGAGCGGGAAGGGTGGGGCGAAATCGCCCCGCTTCCGGGTTTTAGCCTGGAAACGCTGGACGAGGCGCAGGCTGCGCTGATGGCCTGGACGTACGAATGGCGTGAGGGAGCAGTTCCGGCGCTGCCGGACGTTCCTTCCGCCGCGTTCGGCATCAGCTGTGCGCTGGCAGAGCTGGACGGCAGTTTACCGGACGCGGCGAACTATCGCGCCGCGCCGCTCTGTACCGGCGATCCGGATGAACTTTTCGCGCTCCTTTCCGCGATGCCTGGCGAGAAGGTGGCGAAAATAAAGGTTGGCCTGTACGAAGCAGTGCGCGACGGAATGGTGGTTAACCTGTTACTGGAAGCCATTCCCGATCTGCACCTGCGCCTGGACGCCAACCGCGCCTGGACGCCGCTCAGGGCGCAACAGTTTGCGAAGTACGTCAACCCGGCGTACCGCAGCCGCATCGCGTTTCTCGAAGAGCCGTGCAAAACGCGCGACGACTCGCGCGCCTTTGCCCGGGAAACCGGCATTGCCATTGCCTGGGATGAGAGCCTGCGCGAAGCCGATTTCGCGTTTGCCGCCGAGCCGGGCGTCAGGGCCGTGGTGATTAAGCCAACGCTGACCGGCAGCCTCGACAAGGTGCGCGAGCAGGTTGCGGCGGCCCATGCCGCAGGGCTGACGGCGGTGATCAGTTCATCCATCGAATCCAGCCTCGGCCTGACGCAGCTGGCGCGCATCGCTGCATGGTTAACGCCGGACACCGTTCCCGGTCTCGATACGCTAAACCTGATGCAGGCCCAGCTGATTCGTCAGTGGCCTGGCAGCACCTTGCCGTGCCTCGACGTCGGGGCGCTGGAGCCATTGCGATGAGTTTTACCGACTGGCCGTGGCGGCACTGGCGCACCCGGAGTGCCAATAAACCCGCGCTGCGTTTAGACGATATAACGCTCAGCTGGTCTCAGCTGGGCGAGCGTATCGATCGTCTCGCAGCCGGTTTTCAGTCTCAGGGCGTTACGGACGGTGATGGCGTCATGCTGCTCGCCCACAACCACCCGCAGACCCTGCTGGCCTGGCTGGCGCTGCTTCAGTGCGGCGCCCGCATTTTGCCGGTGAACCCTCAGCTTCCCCGTCCGCTGCTGGACGTCCTCCTGCCGCAGATGACCCTGCGCTTTGCGCTGGTGCTTAACGGTGAGTATGACGGTCTGCCCGGTCTGGTATTAAGAGAGGGCGAGGGGCAGGGCGGCGTCACGTGGCGGGCAGAACGGCTGGCCTCAATGACGCTCACCTCTGGCTCCACCGGCTTGCCGAAAGCGGCGGTGCACACCTGTGCCGCCCACCTTGCCAGCGCAAAGGGCGTGCTGGCGCTGATGCCTTACGGCGGTAGCGACGACTGGCTGCTCTCTCTGCCGCTGTTTCACGTCTCCGGTCAGGGGATTTTGTGGCGCTGGTTGCAGGGCGGAGGCCGTCTCACCGTGCGTGAAAAACAGCCGCTGGAGCAGGCGCTACAGGGCTGTACCCACGCCTCGCTGGTGCCAACGCAGCTGTGGCGGCTGCTTAATTCACACCATCCCGTCGCGCTGAAAGCCGTGCTGCTCGGCGGGGCGGAAATCCCCGTTGCGCTGACCGAACAGGCGCGCGAGCAGGGGATCCGTACGTTCTGCGGCTACGGTCTGACCGAGTTCGCCTCCACCGTCTGCGCCAAAGAGGCCGACGGCGCGCCGGACGTGGGCAGCGCGCTGCCGGGCAGAGACGTTCAGGTGGTGAACGGTGAAGTCTGGATCCGGGCGGAAAGCATGGCGGCGGGCTACTGGCGAGACGGCGCATTATTGCCGCTGGTCAATGAGCAGGGCTGGTTCGCCACCCGCGATCGCGGCGAGTGGCATGACGGACGCCTGACCATTCTGGGCCGAATGGACAATCTCTTTTTCAGCGGCGGAGAAGGGATCCAGCCCGAAGCGCTGGAGCGCGTTATCGCCACGCATCCGCAGGTAAGCCAGGCGTTTGTCGTTCCGCTGGATGATGCCGAGTACGGGCAACGTCCGGTGGCGGTAGTGGAATGCGAGCCGGGCACGGATATCACGCTGCTGCCGGAGTGGGTTCAGGGCAGGCTGGCGCGCTTTGAGCAGCCGGTACACTGGCTGGCGCTGCCGTCAGAACTGAAAAATGGCGGGATTAAAATCTCCCGCCAGGCGTTAAAGCAGTGGGTCAATGCCCTGTTGAGGGGCTAATCAGCCGATATCCGGCTGCGGTTTGTGCTGGCGTCGGCGGATCCAGCGCAGCACCGGCGGCACGACAATCACCATAATCGCCATTGCCAGCAGGATCTTCGTCACGCTGCTCTCCCACAGGATCCCCATGTTGCCATTGCTGATGGAGAGGGCGCGGCGCAGGTTCTGCTCCAGCATTTCCCCCAGCACAAACCCTAAAATCAGCGGCGACATCGGGAAGTGCATCTTGCGCAGAATGTAGCCCAGCACGCCGAGCAGCACCATCAACACCAGGTCGAAGGTGGTGCTGTGCACCGCGTACACCCCAACCGCAGAGACGGCGGCGATGGCCGGGACCAGGAACCACAGGGGAATGGTCAGCATGCGGGTGAACAGGCCGATCAGCGGGATGTTCATTACCAGCAACATCACGTTGGCGATCAGCAGGGCGGCAATTAAACCCCAGACGATATCGGGCTGCTCGGTAAACATCGCCGGACCCGGGGTGATGTTATAGAGCGTCAGCGCGCCCATCATTACCGCCGTGGTGCCGGAGCCCGGCACGCCGAGGGTCAGCATCGGGATAAACGAGCCGCAGGCCGAGGCGTTATTCGCCGCCTCCGGCGCCGCCACGCCGCGGATATCGCCTTTGCCGAAGCTGTCGCTGTTACCGCTCAGCTTTTTCTCGGTCATGTAGGTGATAGCGCTGGCGATAGTAGCCCCCGCGCCGGGCAGAATGCCGACGAAGAAACCGATCACCGACGAACGCAGGGTGGCGCCAATACACTGCGCCCCCTCTTTGGCATTAAAGAGCATACGTCCGGTTTTACGCACCAGCGTCTGCCCGCTGCTGGTATGCTCCAGCATCAGTAAGATTTCTGAGACAGAGAACAGACCAATCACCACGACGATAAACTGCACGCCGTCGGAGAGATGAACGCTGTCGAAGGTAAAACGATAAACCCCGGTGTTGGCATCCACGCCGACGGTGGCCAGACTGAGGCCAATCAACGCAGACAAAAACGACTTCAGCGGATTCTGCGCCATCATGCTGCCGAGACAGGCGATGGCGAACACCATCAGGGCAAAATACTCGGCCGGACCAAACGCCAGCGACCACTGGGCCAGCGCCGGGGCGAAGAGGATGATGCCGCCAATGGCGATCATGGAGCCAAAGAACGAGCTGACGGCAGAAATAGAGAGCGCCACGCCGCCGCGCCCCTGCTGCGCCATCGGGTAGCCATCCAGCGCGGTCATAATGGCGGCGGCATCGCCGGGCACGTTAAGCAGAATCGAGGAAATACGCCCCCCGTATTCGCAGCCGATATAAACCGTCGCCAGCAGGATCAGCGCCGATTCCGCAGGCAGGTGTAGCGCAAAGGCCAGCGGCAGTAAAATCGCCACGCCGTTGATAGGGCCAAGGCCCGGCAGCAGGCCGACGATGGTCCCGACGAAACAGCCGATCAGGGCGATCACCAGGTTTTCCGGGGTCATCGCTACCGCGAACCCCTGAGAGAGATAGATCCAGGTATCCATAGCGTGCTCCGTTAGTTAAACCATGCGCCGAGCGGCAGGGTCACGTCCAGCAGGCGGTCGAAGGCGTACCAGAGTAAAATGCCCAGTACGACCCCGGAGATCCCCGCCGCAGGCAGCGAGGCGTTAAACAGTATGCCAATCACCATCGTCAGCAGGGCGGTGGCAATCGGGAAGCCGAGCCACTCAAAGCCCCACGCATACATCAGCAGGACAATTACCATTACCAGCAGACGTTGCAGCGTACGGCGTGGCGGCCACTCCACGGTATCCGGATGGCGCAGCAGCAGCGCCACCGAGCAGAGCAGCATCAGGCCGACTATGCCGACGGGGAAGGGGCGTGGCCCCACGGGTTCATAGCTGTATTCGCTGTGGATCTGCCAGGCGACGAACATGCCGCCAATGCAGAGCAGCAGCCATATCCCGGCAAAAATGCGATCGCTCATAGCGCCTCCGGTTATTTCGCCAGACCAAAGGCTTTCGCCTGTTCGCGGTAGTCATTCACCTGTTTTTTGACATACTCGTCCAGCTGCTTGCCGTTCAGGTTGAACTCAAACAGCCCGCGCAGATCGCGCTGTTTTTTGAACTCCTCGGTTTGCTGAAGTTTTGCGAAGGTATCCACCCACCACTGGTACTCGGCGTCGGTCACTTTTGGCCCGACGAAGAAGCCGCGGATGATCGGCCAGACCAGGTTATAACCCTGCTCTTTAGCGGTTGGGACGTCTGCCAGCTGGCCCGGCAGACGGTTTTCCGAGAAGACCGCCAGCACGCGGATCTTATCCCCGCTCAGGTAGGGCACCATTTCGCTGAGATCGCCCGATACCGCCTGGACGTGATTGCCCATCAGCGCCGTCACCGGCTCGCCGCCGCCTTCAAAGGCCACGTAACGCATCTTGTGCGGATCCACTTTGGCCTGCTGCGCCAGCAGCGCGGCTTTCATCCAGTCCTGGCTGCCGATAGAGGCGCCCGCGCCAATGACCACGCTGTTCGGATCTTTTTCCATGGCGGTCAGCAGATCTTTCAGGGATTTCCATGGGGAGTCCGCGCGCACGGCGATCATGCCGTAATCGGTGCCTACGGTGGCGAGCCAGCGCACGTCATTCACGTCATAACGACCAAATTTCCCCTGCGACAGGTTCAGCAACGAACCGCCGGAGAAGGCCACCACGGTGCCCGCTTCGGCAGGGCGCTGCGCGACGATGGCGTTATAGGCTACCGCGCCCACGCCGCCGGGCATGTAGGTGACGCGCATCGGTTTTTCAATGGCCTTCGTCTCCAGCAGGCTGACCTGAATCAGCTTGCAGGTCAGGTCGAAGCCGCCGCCGGGTTTGGCCGGGGCGATACATTCGGTACGGGATGGCGCGTCCTGCGCCTGAACGACAGAGGCACTCAACAGCAATACGCTTGCAGCAAGGGTAGAAAGTAATTGTTTTTTCATCGTTTATCCTCACGCCGGAGAACCGGGAGTACGGGTACGGGTGTATTTTTTCTGATTATGTGAACCACCTTGTAGCGGTTCCGTTGCGTGATTGTTAAAACAATAACCTTTCATTTCCCTTTCACTGCGACACCAACTTTACAGGATGTGATATGCGTCTCTTACTGGCGGAAGATAATCGTGAGCTGGCTCACTGGCTGGAAAAAGCGCTGGTACAAAACGGATTTGCCGTGGATTGCGTCAATGATGGACGGGCGGCCGATCATCTTTTGCAGGGAGAAAACTATGCCGTCGCGATCCTTGATATCGGCATGCCCGGCTTCGACGGGCTGGAGGTGGTGCATCGCCTGAGAAAGCGCGGGCAGACGCTGCCGGTGCTGTTTCTTACCGCCCGCAGCAACGTGGCAGACAGGGTGAAGGGGCTGAATGCCGGGGCGGATGACTACCTGCCGAAACCGTTCGAGCTGGAGGAGCTTGATGCCCGCCTGCGCGCGCTGCTGCGCCGCAGCGAAGGACGAACCCAGGAGCGCCAGCGGCTGGGAGAGCTGGAGTACGATGATGAAGGCTTTTTTCTGCTGCGCGATGAACCCCTTTCCCTCACGCCGCGCGAACTCTCTTTGCTGAAGGTGCTGATGCACCGCCGGACCCGTCCCGTCTCCCGGCAACAGCTTTTCGACCAGGTATTCAGCCTGAACGACGACGTCAGCCCCGAGAGCATCGATCTCTATATTCACCGCCTGCGTAAGAAGCTGACCGGCAGCGGGGTGCGGATCATTACCCTCCGGGGGCTGGGCTACGTGCTGGAGTGCGGCGATGAGGTGGGTTAAGCCGCAGTCGCTTTACCTGCAACTTTTGCTTTTTCTGGGTTTGCCGCTGCTGCTGTTATGGGGGCTGTCAGCCTTTAACAGCTACGTTAGCGCGTTACAGGCGGCGACGCAGGCCTATGACCGCACGCTGTTATCCTCGGCGCGCACGGTGTCAGAGCGGCTGGTGGTGCACAACGGTAAACTCCAGGTGAACGTGCCCTGGGTCGTGCTCGACAGCTTCGAGCTGAACATGAACGATCGCCTCTATTACAAGGTCGTGGACCCTGACGGGCGGACGATCTCCGGCTACGACGATCTGCCGAATATGCCTCCCTCCACGTCGCGCACTACACACTATCCGGCGCTGGCGTGGTTTTATCATACCGAGTATCGCGGGCAGGCGATCCGCGTGGCGAAGCTGCTCCAGCCGGTTAACGAGGACAGTGTGTTCGGGATGGCGGAGATCTACGTCGCCGAAACGTTGCAGTCGCGGCGCTATCTGGCCACTCAGCTGCTGTTTTCCTCGCTCGTGTCGCAGGGGCTGCTGGTGCTGCTGACGCTGGTCCTGACCGCGTGGCTGCTGCGTCGCGTGCTGCGCCCGATGCGGCAGCTCTCGTCCCTGATGGTGCGCCGTGAGCCGGGGCTGCTGGCTCCGCTGCCGGAGTTATTGCCCTGGTCGGAAACGCGGCTGCTGATTGTGGCATTTAACCGCTATATCGACAGGTTACGTGGCGTGCTTTCGCGGCAGGCGCGCTTTAACGCTGACGCCTCACACCAGCTCAAAACGCCGCTGGCGGTGCTGAAAACCCAGGTATCGGTTGCCCTGACGCGTAACGATCCGGCGCTGTGGCAGGAGAGCTTACGGGCGATGAACGTCACGCTGGATAACACCATCGTGCTGACGGAAAGGCTGTTGCAGCTTTCGGCGGTGAAGCGAAAAGAGCAGGGGGAGCGACAGTTTGCGCCTGTCGATCTGGTACAGGTGGTGCAAAACTGCTGCTTTTCCCGGCTGGCGCAGGCGCGCAGCAAGGGTATCGATCTCGGTTATGACGGCGTACAGCAGCCGGTAATGATTGAGGGGGATGACGTGTTGCTGGGCGAACTTTGCGCCAACCTGCTGGAGAACGCGATCAAATACACACCGGAGCAGGGCGTCGTGACGGTGTACCTGCGCACGGCTAACGATGCCGTTGAGCTGAGCGTGGAGGACAGCGGACCGGGCATTGCTGAAGACCAGATCTCCCAGGCCATGCTGCCGTTTCATCGGTTGGATAACGTGGGCGATGCCGCCGGGTCCGGCATTGGCCTGGCGCTGGCTAACGATATTGCCCGCCTGCACCGCAGCCATCTTCAGCTGATGCCCAGTGAAAATCTGGGTGGGCTGAGCGTGAAAATGCGCTTTCTGATGCAGGTATAAATGCCGATATTATCAAATCGTTACAAACTAATTGCCCGCCGCACGCGGAGTCCATTGATCACACAGGCAGTCAGGTTAAAATCTCGCGGTTTTTGGACATCTCTGAATAAATTGTGCGGGATCACGACAATGAAAAAAGTGGCATTAATGGGCTTAAGCGGCCTGATGTTTGTTTCAGCAGCGGCAAACGCAATTTCCTTCAACGGCTCGGCGGGACAAGATTATACCCATCTGGGCTTTGGTCTTGGCACGGATAGCGCAGGCCTGGCAATGACCGGCGGCTGGACGCACAACGACGACGATGGGGATGCGGCAAGCCTGGGCCTCGGCTTCAACGTGCCGTTGGGTCCCTTCCTGGCGACCGTCGGCGGTAAAGGCATTTACACCAACCCGAACGACGGCGACGAAGGCTACGCGGCGGCAGTGGGTGGCGGCTTGCAGTGGAAAATTGGCGACAGCTTTGGCCTGTTCGGTGAGTACTACTACTCCCCGGATTCCCTCTCCAGCGGTATCGACAGCTATCAGGAAGCTAATGCCGGCGCGCGCTGGACCATCATGCGTCCGATCACCATCGAAGCGGGCTATCGCTATCTGAACCTGGCCGGTAAAGACGGCAACCGCGACAACGCCCTGGCAGACGGCCCGTACATTGGCGTGAGCGCCGGTTTCTAATCCTCTCGGCGCGGCGTTCAGTCGCGCCAGTTTCTCTCTTCCCCCGGTCTTCGATTGCGCTATAGTGTTTTGACCATTGAAATGGGAGAACACAATGATAAATGTGGAAATGTTATCCACTGGCGACGAAGTGCTGCATGGGCAAATCATTGATACCAATGCCGCCTGGCTCGCCGATCTCTTCTTTGAGCAAGGATTACCGTTAACGCGCCGCAACACCGTAGGTGACAATCTTGAGTCGCTGGTCAACGTTCTGCGCGAGCGCAGCGAACGCTGCGACGTGCTGATTGTGAACGGCGGGCTGGGACCCACCAGCGACGATCTCAGCGCGCTGGCCGCCGCCACGGCCAAAGGCGAAGGCCTGGTTCTGCACGAGGCGTGGCTGGCACAGATGGAGCGCTTTTTCTCCGGGCGTGGCCGCGTGATGGCCCCCAGCAACCGCAAGCAGGCTGAAATTCCCGCCAGCGCGGAACTGATTGATAACCCGGTCGGCACCGCCTGCGGGTTTGCCGTTCAGCTGAACCGCTGCCTGATGTTCTTCACCCCGGGCGTGCCGTCGGAATTTAAAGTGATGGTCGAGCAGCAGATCCTGCCGCGCCTGCGCGCGCGCTTTACGCTGCCTGAACCGCCGCTGTGCCTGCGTCTGACCACCTTTGGTCGCTCGGAAAGCGATCTGGCCCAGAGCCTCGATCACCTGCAACTGCCTCCTGGCGTGTCGATGGGCTATCGCTCCTCCATGCCGATTATTGAACTGAAGCTGACCGGACCGGCGTCAGAGAAAGCCGCCATGCTGGCGCTGTGGCCGGAAGTGCAGCGCGTCGCCGGGGAAAGCCTGATTTTCGAAGGAACGGAAGGGCTGCCGGCGCAGATCGCAGGGCATTTGCAGTCCCGCCAGTTGAGCGTGACGTTAAGCGAGCAGTTTACCGGTGGGCTTCTGGCGCTTCAGCTTACCCGGGCGGGTGCGCCGCTGCTGGCCAGTGAAGTGGTGCCGTTCCAGCAGGAGACGCTGGCGCAGACGGCGCGCTGGGCGTCCGAGCGCAGAGTGAAGCATTTCGCCGGGCTGGCGCTGTTTGTGGGCGGGCTGGATGAGGAGCACCTCAACTTTGCCCTGGCAACGCCGGAAGGGACGCACGCCCTGCGGGTCAGGATGAGCATTACCCGCCACAGCCTGGCCGTGCGTCAGGAGGTGTGCGCGATGATGGCGCTGAACATGCTGCGCCGCTGGCTGAACGGGAAAGAGGTCGCCAGCGAGCACGGCTGGATCAACGTCGTCGAATCGCTGTTCGTGGAGTGAGAGTGTGCCGGGGCCGTATCCCCGGCAACGGTTACGCCAGCGCTTTTGCCAGCAAGGTAATGGGATGTTCACAGCGTTTGCTGGTGGACATCTCGATCTGCCACTTGCAGGTTTCGCAGTCCGTCACCACGATATCTGCGCCGCTCTCTTCAATCTGCCGGAACAGCGGCGCGCCAATGGCCTGTGACGTTGGGTAGTTTTCACGCTTGAAGCCGTACGTGCCTGCGATGCCGCAGCAGCGTGAGTCCAGCACCGTCAGCTCCAGCCCGGGGATCAGCCGCAGCAGCTCAAGCGTATAGATCGACCAGCCCATCTTCTCCATATGACATGGCGTGTGATACACCACCTTCAGCGGCAATTTGCCCAGCGGTAACGTCTGCCCGCTGTCCAGTTTGCGCCAGAGAAAACGGGTCGCCAGCTCAATGTGCTCGCGCAGGCCGGTGTTATCCACCTCCAGCAGATGCGGATATTCATCGCGCAGCGTGAAGGTACAGGTTGACGACGTCGCCAGTACCGGTATCCCTTTGTCGACGATCGCCTCACGTAAAGAGGTGACGTTGCTGCTCGCCTGCTTGCGCGCTTTGTCGATGAAGCCGTTGGCAATCAGCGGAACGCCGCAGCACTTTTCTTTGCTCAGCAGCTGAACGCCCGTTCCCATGGCGTTCAGGACTTTCAGCAGGTCTTTCCCCAGCTGCGGATGGTTGTAGTTCACGTAGCAGCCGTGGAAGAAGGCGACCTGCTCAGAGAACTGCGCCTGTTCTGCCGCCACGGATTTAAACCAGCGGCGGAAGGTGCCGTGAGAATATTTCGGCAGACTGCGGTGATGGTCGATTTTGAGCGTCGCATCCAGCAGCCTGCGCACCGGCTTCAGGGCGGTGGCGGCATTGACGACCGGCGCGAAAGGCGTCGAGAGGCTACCCATCAGGTCGGTGTGGCTCAGTATCGCGTCACGCAGCGTCGGTTTTTGCGTACTGTAGCGGGCGCGGGCGCGCTGGATGATATCGCCTATTTTCACGTCCGACGGGCACGCAACTTCGCAGCGTTTGCAGTTGATGCAGTATTTCAGCGCCTCGTCGTAGAGCGCGCCATCCTTCAGGCGCAGACGCTCCCCGTCGGGACCGGCCTGTTTCGGGCCGGGATAGCGCGGATCGACGCCGCTGACCGGGCAAACCGTGGTGCAGACCGTGCATTTGATACAGCTTTCAAATCGGGTGTCGTTCATTGTGCTCCCTCCCTGCGCTGGAGAATCTGCTCCGCGACATGCAGCGCAGTGACGGCGCAGACGCCGCCACCGCAGCCCTGCGCCACGGGATCGTACCCGCCCAGAACCGAGCCGATGGCGTAAAGATTTTCAACCGGTTCCCCGCCCAGCCGCGGGCGCAGTTGGCTGTCGACGATCACGCCGAACTGCTGCCAGGGCTGCGGGGTGAAGAAATCGCTTTGATACCAGTCCGCGCGGGAAGCGCTTTGCCGGACGTCCAGACCGAGGATCGCCTCACGCACGCCATCCCGGCTGCTCAGCAGACCGTTACTGAAGAAACTGCCGCTTGCCAGCACCGTAAAGCGTGCGCGAAGCGGGATGTCGCCGTGGTTGCGGGTCCAGATTTCGCTTACCGCGCCCTCAGCCAGGATGATTTTTTTCACCTCGTCGCCTGCCATCCAGACGCCACCCTGGGCAACAAACTGACGCTGAAGCTGGGTGTGCAGACGAATGCCGGGCACGGAAGGGGGGAGCGTCGGCAGTAAACCGAGCGTACAGGGCAGGCGCGCCGAGAGCCAGCGCCAGAGCCGGTTGTCCGTTAAGCCAAAACAGGCGGGCATAAACAGGGCGTCGCAGGTCTCGCCGAGCGGTTGAAGCGCCGCGTACAGCTGCGGCCAGTAACTTTCATTATCCAGCAGGCGGGCAATGTTCATCGCACGAAACTCGCTGGGGTTTTCGCGCAGCACGTCGAGTTCGGGGAGATCAATCTCCGCCGTATCCACCTGAACACCCTGCTGTCTGAGAGACGCGGCGGCCAGATGCGGCTGGAAATCGAGGAAGCCGCTGATCCCCACCACCCGCACGCGCTCGGCAGCGATGGGGGCGACAGGCACCTCTTCCGGGCTAAGCCAGGCGGCGCGCAGGGTGCCGAGCGGCGTGACGCGCTGATGATTTTGCTCGGCGTCACCCTGCATGCGTGCGCCGCAGGTGGTGAGCAGGTGTTCGGTTTCGCAGGCAAAGCGGGCCATATTCTCTGCGCCCGTCAGGCGGTAGGGATGTTCAGGCGGCAGATCGGCGAACGATAGCGCGCCCAGTAAATCCAGCGAGCCGGAAGAGAAGTGCAGGGCACTCTGACCGCGAGTGACAATGGCGCAGCGCAGACCCCGCTGCGTCAGTTTGAGGCCGCACAGCAGGCCCGCCAGTCCCCCACCCACAATCACGGTATCAAATTTCATGGTTGTGCTCCTTCTCCAGACCGCAAAGCCCCTGATAGACCCAGCGGGTAAACTCGCTTTCGCGCAGGGCATCGCCCCAGGCGACGGGCTGAATGCCTTTCCAGCGCTCGTTTAAAAAATCGCTGAGCTGGGCAAGCGACTGGGTTGACGTGGTGGCGTGAAAACGTTGCAGCAGCCCGGCGGCACGGCAGGCGCACAGCTCCCCCTGACAGGTGCCCATCCCGACGCGCGTGCGGCGGCGTAAATCGAGCATGTTGTTCACCGTCAGGTTTTCCACGGCATACTGCACCTCGCCTGCGGTCACGGCTTCGCATTCGCACACCAGGCTGCGGCTGAGTCGCCCTTCACCGAGCCAGGTTGGGGTGCGGTCGCCGTGGCGGTAAATCGCTGAACCGCGAAGCGGGGCAGGAAGTGAAATGATTTTGTGCAGCGTTTTTTCTGTCGATTGTTGCGAGCCGGGCAGAGCCTGTTCCGCCGTCACGCACGGTGCGGTGTTGCCGAGCTTACGGCAGATGGCATCGGTGGCCCACTGGGCCATCAGCCGATAGGTCATCAGCTTGCCGCCAGTAATGGTGATAAACCCGTCCATGCCGTCGCGTTCGGCGTGATCGAGCAGCACGATGCCGCGGCTGACGTTACGCCCGCTCGGATCGTTATCGCTGGCGACGAGGGGACGCACGCCCGCGTAGGCACGCAGAATACGCGTCTGCGCCATCACCGGGGCCAGCTTTTCCCCTTCGCGCAGCAGGATATCCACCTCTTCAGCGGTGACGCGGTTGTAATCAATTTCGCTGTAGTCCACATGCATTGAGGTCGTGCCGATTAACGAAATGGTGTCCCCCGGCACGAGGATATCGGCGTCAGACGGTTTACGGCAGCGGTTGATGACATGGTTATTGATGCGGTGGTCGAGGATCAGCAGCGAGCCTTTCGCCGGGAACATGCGCACCGACAGGTCCGCGTATTCCGCGATGCGCTGGCCCCAGATCCCCGCCGCGTTGACCACGACGGCGGCATACAGCTCGCGGTGTTCGTTGTACTGCGCATCAAACACGCGCACTCCGCGCACGGTATTACCTTCACGAATAAGCCCGGTGACGTGATGCCCGGTCAGGATCTGGGCGCCATGTTCCCGCGCGTCGAGCATATTGGCGGCGGTCAGGCGGAAAGGATCAACGGTTCCGTCCGGTACTTTTACCGCGCCCAGTAACGCCGGGTTTACCGAGGGTTCAAGACGGCGCGCCTGCGCAGGATCGATCGCCTCGGCCTGAATGCCTGCCGCCGTGCAGGCGGTGATAAAGGTTTGCTGAAAGCCGAGATCATCTTCGGGAAGGGTGATAAAAAGACCGTTGGTCGGTTCAACGCAGTGGCGGGCGATGCGCCTGAGGATCTGGTTTTCAGCGATACACTCGCGTGCTGACTCAGCGTCAGTGACCGCATAGCGGGCGCCGCTGTGCAACAGACCGTGATTACGTCCCGTCGCGCCGGTGGCGATATCGTGGCGTTCCAGAAGCGTGACGCTCAATCCCCGCAGGGCGCAGTCGCGTGCGATGCCGGCACCCGTCGCGCCACCGCCAATGATAATCACATCGCTGAAGCTTGGATCGTGAATTGTCATTGCCTTTCCTCTATGTTCGTTTTTTAGCATTTAGCCACATTGATCGTGTGGTTTGTTTGATTTCGAACATAAACGCGCGAAATTCGAAAGTGAAACGTGATTTCATGCGCTTTTTTGCGCATTCTGTCATATTTCTGTAACAATCTGTGCGTTGATTCACAGTAACATTCACCGTGATTTCTTAACATCGCCGCCTCTGTAGCCGGGCGCGAGATGCCCGGTCATTTTTTGAAAGGCCACGGAGGCTGTTATGCTCAGTATCTTTAAACCTGCGCCACATCGGGCGCGACTGCCAGAGGCAGAGATTGATCCTCTCTACCGCCGTCTGCGTTGGCAAATCTTCCTCGGGATCTTCTTCGGGTATGCGGCGTACTATCTGGTACGTAAAAACTTTGCGCTCGCCATGCCGTACCTGGTGGAGCAGGGCTTCTCACGCGGCGATCTGGGATTTGCGCTGTCGGGGATCTCCATCGCGTACGGTTTTTCGAAGTTCATTATGGGGTCGGTGTCGGATCGCTCGAATCCGCGCGTGTTCCTGCCCGCCGGCCTGATCCTAGCGGCCGCGGTGATGCTGTTCATGGGCTTTGTGCCGTGGGCGACCTCCAGCATTGCCATCATGTTCGTGCTGCTGTTCCTCTGCGGCTGGTTCCAGGGGATGGGATGGCCGCCATGCGGACGCACCATGGTTCACTGGTGGTCACAGAAAGAGCGTGGTGGAATTGTATCTGTGTGGAACTGCGCACATAACGTCGGGGGCGGGCTTCCGCCGCTGCTGTTCCTGCTGGGGATGGCCTGGTTCAACGACTGGCATGCCGCGCTCTATATGCCAGCCTTTGGCGCCATTCTGGTGGCGATTATCGCCTTCGCTCTGATGCGCGACACCCCACAGTCCTGCGGCCTGCCGCCGATTGAAGAGTACAAAAACGACTACCCGGATGATTACAGCGAGAAGCACGAAGAAGAGCTGACGGCAAAGCAGATCTTCATGAAGTATGTGCTGCCAAACAAGCTGCTGTGGTACATCGCGGTGGCGAACGTATTTGTCTACCTGCTGCGTTACGGTATCCTCGACTGGTCCCCGACTTACCTGAAAGAGGTGAAGCACTTCGCGCTGGATAAATCCTCCTGGGCCTATTTCCTGTATGAATACGCGGGCATTCCCGGCACGCTGATCTGTGGCTGGATGTCGGACAAAGTCTTTAAGGGCAACCGTGGGGCGACGGGCGTGTTCTTTATGACGCTGGTCACCATCGCGACGGTCGTTTACTGGCTAAACCCGCCGGGTAATCCGGGTGTGGATATGGCCTGTATGATCGTCATCGGCTTCCTGATTTATGGTCCGGTTATGCTGATTGGTCTGCATGCCCTGGAGCTGGCGCCGAAGAAAGCGGCAGGCACGGCGGCAGGCTTTACCGGTCTGTTTGGCTACCTCGGCGGTTCAGTGGCGGCAAGTGCCATCGTCGGTTACACCGTCGACTTCTTCGGCTGGGACGGCGGCTTTATGGTGATGATTGGCGGCAGCGTGCTGGCTGTTCTGCTGCTGGTTGTTGTGATGATTGGTGAAAAACGTCACCACGCCGAAGTGCTGGCGCGTCGTCAATAAGGAGCATTGCGATGAAATTAACTCAGTTAGCGACAGGCCTGCTGCTGGCGGGCCTGATGACAGGCTCCGCGCTGGCGGCGGATAAGATCGTGATCGCCCACCGTGGCGCCAGCGGTTATCTGCCGGAGCATACGCTGCCGGCAAAAGCGATGGCCTATGCCCAGGGCGCGGATTATCTGGAGCAGGATCTGGTGATGACGAAGGACGACCAGCTGGTCGTTCTGCATGACCACTATCTTGACCGCGTCACGGACGTGGCGGAGCGTTTCCCGGATCGCGCCCGTAAAGATGGTCGCTACTACGCCATCGACTTCACGTTGGCGGAGATCCGCTCACTGAAGTTTACCGAGGGCTTCGAGATTGAAAACGGTAAGAAGGTGCAGGTCTATCCGGGACGTTTCCCGATGGGTAAGTCTGACTTCCGTATTCACACCTTCGAAGAGGAGATCGAGTTTGTTCAGGGGCTGAACCACTCGACAGGAAAAAATATCGGTATCTACCCGGAAATCAAAGCGCCGTGGTTCCACCATCAGGAAGGGAAGGACATTGCCGCGAAGACGCTGGAGGTACTGAAAAAGTACGGCTACACCAGCAAGCAGGATAAGGTTTTCCTGCAATGTTTCGACGCCGCGGAACTGAAGCGCATCAAAACCGAGCTGGAGCCGAAAATGGGGATGGATCTCAATCTGGTGCAGCTGATTGCGTATACCGACTGGAATGAAACCCAGGAAAAACAGCCGGACGGGAAGTGGGTGAACTACAGCTACGACTGGATGTTTAAGCCGGGCGCGATGAAGCAGATTGCGCAGTACGCCGACGGCATCGGGCCGGATTACCACATGCTGGTGGCGGAAGGCTCAACGCCGGGTCACGTGAAGCTGACGGCGATGGTGAAAGAGGCGCATGCGAGCAAGATGCAGGTGCATCCGTATACCGTACGCGCAGACCAGCTGCCGGAGTATGCGACGGACGTGAATCAGCTTTACGACGTGCTGTATAACCAGGCGGATGTGGACGGGTTGTTTACGGATTTCCCGGATAAAGCGGTGAGCTTTTTGAAGGATAAACGCTGAAATTGCCGGGTGGCGGCTGCGCCTTACCCGGCCTACGAACTGCGGTTTTGTAGGTCGGGTCAGCGAAGCGCCACCCGACATAATTACATCTCGATCTCAATATCGCCTTTTGCCCGGCAGCAGCAGGGCAAAATTTCCCCTTCGCTGATAAAGGCCAGCGGTTCGGTCAGCCAGTCTACCTGGCCTGCGACCAGACGGCAGCGGCAGGAGCCGCAGTAGCCTTCACGACACTGGTACTCTACTTCTACCTGATGCGCTTCAAGCGCCACCAGCAGAGAAGGGTGCTCTTCCTGGCACAACACCTCTGTACCAGAAAGGCTCAGCGTTACGCGGCTCATCAGAGCTGGAAATCGCTCAGGTCGTCGGTGTTGACTTCAGAATCAATCTGACCGACCAGATAAGAACTCACTTCCACTTCCTGCGGCGCAACCTGCACGTTATCGGACACCAGCCAGGTGTTGATCCACGGAATCGGGTTAGAGCGCGTCTGGAATGGCAGATCGAGACCCACAGCCTGCATGCGGATGTTAGTGATGTACTCCACGTACTGGCACAGAATGTCTTTGTTCAGGCCAATCATGGAGCCGTCGCGGAACAGGTAGTCTGCCCACTCTTTCTCCTGCTGGGCGGCCAGCACGAACAGATCGTAGCATTCCTGCTTGCACTCTTCGGCAATCGCTGCCATTTCCGGGTCGTCCGCGCCGCTGCGCAGCAGGTTCAGCATGTGCTGAGTCCCGGTCAGATGCAGGGCTTCGTCACGGGCGATCAGGCGGATGATTTTGGCGTTGCCTTCCATCAGCTTGCGCTCGGCAAAGGCGAAGGAGCAGGCGAAGCTCACGTAGAAGCGGATCGCTTCCAGCGCGTTAACGCTCATCAGGCACAGGTACAGCTGCTTTTTCAGGGCCCGCAGGTTTACGGTAATGGTTTTGCCGTTCACGTTATGCGTGCCTTCGCCCAGCAGATGCCAGTAGCTGGTCATCTCGATCAGCTCGTCGTAGTAGTGCGCAATGCCTTCCGCGCGCTTCTGGATCTGCTCGTTGGTGACGATATCGTCAAACACCACCGCCGGATCGTTCACGATGTTGCGGATGATGTGGGTGTAAGAGCGGGAGTGGATCGTCTCGGAGAACGCCCAGGTTTCTACCCAGGTTTCCAGCTCAGGAATCGAGATCAGCGGCAGCAGCGCCACGTTCGGACTACGGCCCTGAATGGAGTCCAGCAGCGTCTGGTACTTCAGGTTGCTGAGGAAGATGTGCTTTTCGTGTTCCGGCAGCGCCTGGAAATCGATACGGTCGCGGGAAACGTCAACTTCTTCCGGACGCCAGAAGAAGGAGAGTTGCTTTTCAATCAGCTTTTCGAAGATGTCATATTTTTGCTGATCGTAGCGTGCCACGTTGACCGGCTGGCCGAAGAACATCGGCTCTTTGAGCTGGTCGTTTTTCGTCTGTGAAAAGGTGGTATATGCCATTGCGGTGAGTCCTGTTGAGATTTTATTGCCCGGCGGCACTGCGTTTGCCGGGCCTACAAAACCGTAGGCCGGGTAAGCGTAGCGCCACCCGGCGAAGTGCTTAGATCTTACATGCGCCGCTTTCGCAGCCATCGTCCTGAATTGACGGCACCAGGTCGTCCTGGGCGTCTTCCGCACCATCACGGGTGTTGTGATAGTACAGCGTTTTCACGCCAAATTTGTAGGCGGTGAGCAGGTCCTTCAGCAGTTGCTGCATCGGAACCTTGCCAGACGGGAAGCGCGTTGGGTCGTAGTTGGTATTGGCAGAGATCGACTGGTCGATAAACTTCTGCATGATACCCACCAGTTGCAGATAGCCGTCGTTGTTTGGCATTTCCCACAGCAGCTCGTAGTTGTCACCCAGCGTTTCGTAATCCGGCACCACCTGACGCAGCACGCCGTCTTTCGACGCTTTGATGCTGACGTGGCCGCGCGGTGGCTCAATACCGTTGGTGGCGTTGGAGATCTGCGAAGAGGTCTCGGACGGCATCAGGGCAGAGAGCGTGGAGTTACGCAGGCCGTGAGTTTTAATGGACTCGCGCAGGCCTTCCCAGTCGAGGTGCAGCGGCTCGCTGACGATCGCATCCAGGTCTTTTTTGTAGGTGTCGATCGGCAGAATGCCTTTCGCGTAGGTGGTTTCGTTGAACCACGGGCACGCGCCTTGCTCTTTCGCCAGCTCGTTAGAGGCTTTCATCAGGTAGTACTGAATCGCTTCGAACGTCTGGTGCGTCAGATTGTTGGCGCTGCCGTCGGAGTAACGCTTGCCGTTTTTCGCCAGCCAGTAGGCGAAGTTGATCACGCCGATACCTAAAGTGCGACGGCCCATTGCGCCGCGTTTTGCCGCCGGGATTGGGTAATCCTGGTAATCCAGCAGGGCGTCGAGCGCACGAACCGCCAGCACCGCCAGCTCTTCCAGCTCGTCCAGGCTCTTAATCGCACCCAGGTTGAATGCGGACAGCGTACAGAGCGCGATTTCACCGTTTTCGTCGTTCACGTCTTCCAGCGGTTTGGTCGGCAGGGCGATCTCCAGGCACAGGTTGGACTGGCGCACTGGTGCAACCACCGGATCGAACGGGCTGTGGGTGTTGCAGTGGTCAACGTTCTGGATGTAGATACGACCGGTAGAGGCACGTTCCTGCATCATCAGGGAGAACAGATCGACCGCTTTCACGCGCTGCTTGCGGATGCTGTCGTCTTTTTCATATTTGGTGTACAGACGCTCGAACTCGTCCTGATCGGCGAAGAACGCGTCGTACAGACCCGGGACGTCGGACGGGCTGAACAGGGTGATGTCTTCCCCTTTCAGCAGACGGGTGTACATCAGCTTGTTGATCTGCACGCCGTAGTCCATGTGACGCACGCGGTTGCCTTCCACGCCGCGGTTGTTTTTCAGAACCAGCAGGCTTTCCACTTCCAGGTGCCACATCGGGTAGAACAGGGTCGCTGCACCACCACGCACGCCGCCCTGAGAGCAGGATTTTACTGCCGTCTGGAAGTGCTTGTAGAACGGAATACAGCCGGTGTGGAACGCTTCACCGCCGCGGATCGGGCTGCCCAGTGCACGGATACGGCCGGCGTTGATGCCGATACCGGCACGCTGGGAGACGTATTTCACGATGGCGCTGGAGGTCGCGTTGATGGAATCCAGGCTGTCACCACACTCGATCAGTACGCAGGAGCTGAACTGACGGGTAGGGGTACGCACGCCAGACATGATTGGCGTAGGCAGAGAAATCTTGAACGTAGAGACCGCATCGTAGAAACGCTTCACGTAGTCCAGACGGGTTTCACGCGGGTAATTAGAGAACAGGCAGGCGGCCACCAGAATATAGAGGAACTGGGCGCTCTCGTAGATTTCGCCCGTCACACGGTTCTGAACCAGGTATTTACCTTCGAGCTGCTTCACCGCCGCGTAGGAGAAGTTCATGTCGCGCCAGTGATCGATAAACCCGTTCATCTGCTCGAACTCTTCTTCCGTATAGTCTTCCAGCAGATGCGTGTCGTATTTGCCCAGCTCGACCATTTTCACTACGTGATCGTAAAGCTTCGGCGGCTCGAACTGGCCGTAGGCTTTTTTACGCAGGTGGAAAATCGCCAGACGCGCAGCGAGGTACTGATAATCCGGTGCGTCGCGGGAGATCAGATCTGCCGCGGCTTTGATAATGGTTTCGTGGATATCAGACGTTTTGATGCCGTCGTAGAACTGAATGTGAGAACGCAGTTCAACCTGGGAGATAGATACGTTGTTCAGTCCTTCTGCTGCCCAGTCGAGAACTCGATGGATTTTGTCCAGATTGATACGCTCGGTGGTACCGTCGCGCTTTGTCACCAGCAGACTCTGATTCATGTGGGTTTTTACCTGTCCGTGAAATAAAAAAATATCCCCCGCTTATCCACAGAACCGTCTTGTGACTAACTCTGTGGATAAATACTACATATAGGGGTTTTGCGATAAGAAGAACGCTATATGGTGAGTATTCTAGTATCGAATCTTTTCAGCACAAGGGTTGATTTTGACGTTAAATTGAGGTTGTGAAAGGGTAAAAAAGGCTAAGTCCTCGTGCCGTAAGGCCTGGAAGAGATGTCAATAATTAAGAAAAAAAATTCAAAATTTGATCGAGTGCTGATTTCTTCAACGGGAGGTCAGAATTGCGCAACATGATGTCGCGCAATCATTATAAGAATAACGGATGACGTTAGTCGTTTTTGGCGGTTGTGTGCAACATATAGTTAACATCCACACCTGGGGCAAGTTTGAATTTATCCGTCAGCGGATTGTAGTGCAGACCCGTCATGTGCTGCTCCTTAAGCCATGTCTGGTCAACCCAGCCCAGCAGTTCGGCAGGCTTGATGAACTTCTTCACGTCGTGCGTCCCTTTCGGCACCATGCGCAGCACGTATTCCGCGCCTACCACGGCCATCAGCCAGGCTTTGCCGTTGCGGTTGATGGTCGAGAAGAAGACCTGTCCACCCGGTTTCACCAGTTTTGCACAGGCGCTGACCACCGACTGCGGATCGGGAACGTGCTCCAGCATCTCCATGCAGGTCACCACGTCATACTGGTGCGCATGTTTTGCCGCGTGCTCTTCCACGGTTTCCTGGACATATTCTACCTGTACGCCGGACTCCAGCGCATGAAGACGCGCAACCTGTAGAGGTTCGAAGCCCATGTCCAGACCGGTGACGGTGGCCCCTTCACGCGCCATACTTTCCGCCAGGATGCCGCCGCCGCAGCCGACGTCGAGCACTTTCTTACCGAACAGACCGCCGGAACGCTCCGCGATATAGCCCAGACGCAGCGGGTTAATACGATGCAGAGGTTTGAACTCACCTTCGAGATCCCACCAGCGGGACGCCACCGCTTCAAATTTGGCAATCTCTTCGTGGTCAACGTTGTGAGCCACCGGGGATTTTTCGGCATTCATGGGCGCTTTTACTCCTTATTTAGCAAGACAAATGAGTATATCAGGCAATCCCTGTGAATAAAGCGTATAGGTTTACCTGTATCACCGCGGCTGTGTTATAATTTGCGACCTTTGAATCCGGGATACAGTAGAGGGATAGCGGTTAGATGAGCGACCTTGCGAGAGAAATTACACCGGTTAACATCGAGGAAGAGCTGAAAAGCTCCTATCTGGACTATGCGATGTCGGTCATTGTTGGCCGTGCGCTGCCGGACGTCCGCGATGGCCTGAAGCCGGTACACCGTCGCGTACTATACGCCATGAACGTATTGGGCAATGACTGGAATAAAGCCTACAAAAAATCTGCCCGTGTCGTTGGTGACGTAATCGGTAAATACCATCCTCATGGTGATTCCGCGGTGTACGACACCATTGTCCGTATGGCGCAGCCCTTCTCGCTGCGTTACATGCTGGTAGATGGTCAGGGTAACTTTGGTTCTATCGACGGCGACTCCGCCGCGGCAATGCGTTATACGGAAATCCGTCTGGCGAAGATTGCCCATGAGCTGATGGCTGACCTGGAAAAAGAGACGGTTGATTTCGTTGATAACTACGACGGCACGGAAAAAATTCCTGACGTTATGCCAACGAAGATCCCAAACCTGCTGGTGAACGGTTCGTCCGGTATCGCCGTCGGTATGGCAACCAACATTCCACCGCACAATATCACGGAAGTGATCAACGGCTGCCTGGCCTACATTGACGATGAAGACATCAGCATTGAAGGGCTGATGGAACACATCCCGGGCCCGGACTTCCCGACGGCGGCAATCATCAATGGCCGTCGCGGTATTGAAGAAGCGTACCGCACCGGTCGCGGCAAGATTTACATCCGTGCCCGCGCCGAAGTGGAAGCGGACGCTAAAACCGGCCGTGAAACCATTATTGTTCACGAGATCCCGTATCAGGTGAACAAAGCGCGACTGATTGAAAAAATCGCCGAGCTGGTAAAAGAAAAACGCGTTGAAGGCATCAGCGCGCTGCGTGACGAGTCTGATAAAGACGGTATGCGCATCGTGATTGAAATCAAGCGCGACGCGGTGGGTGAAGTTGTGCTGAACAACCTTTACTCCCAGACTCAGCTTCAGGTCTCCTTCGGTATCAACATGGTTGCGCTGCACCATGGCCAGCCGAAGATCATGAACCTGAAAGAGATCCTGAGCGCGTTCGTGCGTCACCGCCGTGAAGTGGTGACCCGTCGTACCATCTTCGAACTGCGCAAAGCGCGCGACCGTGCCCATATCCTTGAAGCACTGGCCGTTGCGCTGGCGAACATCGACCCGATCATCGAGCTGATCCGCCGTGCGCCGACGCCGGCAGAAGCGAAGGCGTCGCTGGTTGCGCGTCCATGGGATCTGGGCAACGTGGCGGCAATGCTGGAACGTGCCGGTGATGACGCTGCGCGTCCTGAGTGGCTGGAACCGGAATTCGGCGTGCGTGACGGTCAGTACTACCTGACTGAACAGCAGGCCCAGGCGATTCTGGATCTGCGTTTGCAGAAACTGACCGGCCTTGAGCATGAAAAACTGCTCGACGAGTACAAAGAGCTGCTGGAGCAGATTGCCGAGCTGCTGCATATCCTGGGTAGCGCAGAGCGCCTGATGGAAGTGATCCGTGAAGAGCTGGAGCTGGTTCGCGATCAGTTCGGCGACGAGCGTCGCACCGAAATCACAGCCAATAGCTCTGATATCAACATTGAAGATCTGATCAACCGCGAAGACGTGGTAGTGACGCTGTCTCACCAGGGCTACGTGAAGTATCAGCCGTTGACCGACTACGAAGCACAGCGTCGTGGCGGTAAAGGCAAATCTGCGGCGCGTATTAAAGAAGAAGACTTCATTGACCGTCTGCTGGTGGCCAACACCCACGACACGATCCTCTGCTTCTCCAGCCGGGGCCGTCTGTACTGGATGAAAGTCTATCAGCTGCCGGAAGCGAGCCGTGGCGCGCGGGGTCGTCCTATCGTCAACCTGCTGCCGCTGGAAGCGAACGAACGTATCACCGCTATTCTGCCGGTACGCGAGTACGAAGAGGGCGTGAACGTCTTTATGGCGACCGCGAGCGGTACCGTGAAGAAAACCGCGCTGACCGAGTTCAGCCGTCCACGTTCTGCCGGGATCATCGCGGTGAACCTGAACGAAGGCGATGAGCTGATCGGCGTGGATCTGACCTCCGGTTCTGATGAAGTTATGCTGTTCTCTGCCGCCGGTAAAGTGGTGCGCTTTAAAGAGAACGCCGTGCGCGCAATGGGTCGTACGGCGACCGGCGTGCGTGGTATCAAGCTGGCGGGTGAAGACAGCGTGGTTTCCCTGATCGTTCCTCGTGGCGAAGGCGCAATCCTGACCGTCACCCAGAACGGCTATGGTAAACGTACGGCGGAAAGCGAATACCCGACCAAGTCTCGCGGCACGCAGGGCGTTATCTCCATCAAAGTGACCGAGCGCAACGGTTCCGTTGTTGGCGCGGTGCAGGTGGACGACGCGGACCAGATCATGATGATCACCGATGCCGGTACGCTGGTGCGTACCCGCGTGTCTGAGATCAGCGTGGTGGGTCGTAACACCCAGGGCGTTATCCTCATCCGCACTGCGGAAGATGAAAACGTCGTCGGTCTGCAACGCGTTGCTGAGCCGGTGGATGACGAAGAGCTCGACTCTATCGACGGCAGCGTTGCGGAAGGGGATGATGAAATCGCCCCGGAAGCGGACACCGATGATGAAGTAGCGGATGACGCTGACGAGTAACGTCTCCTGACGCATAAAGGGCCGGTTTCCGGCCCTTTTGTTTTGCGCAAGCAGACAAGTGAACATTGCGACAAGCCGCGTTTACCGCTACCTTAACCACATTCTTTTTGACCCCGACGGCGGAGCCTCGCCCCTTTGAAATACCTCGTCTCCTTTCGTACCACGTTAAAAGTCTCTCGCTATCTGTTTCGGGCGCTTGCGCTACTGCTATGGTTGCTGGTGGCACTGCTCTCGGTGTTTTACATCGTTAACGCGTTACACCAGAAAGAAGCGGAGATCCGCCAGGAGTTTAACTTAAGCTCGGATCAGGCTCAGCGCTATATCCAGCGCACGTCTGACGTGATGAAAGAGCTTAAGTATATTGCTGAGAATCGACTCACGGCGGAGAACGGCATTCTTGCTATCCGCGGTCGGGATGAAAAAACCGAAGTACCTGATTTCGAACCGCTCTTCCCGGACTCCGATTGTTCCGCCATGAGCAAAGCCTGGCGTGGTTCACTGGAGTCCCTCTCATGGTTTATGCGCTACTGGCGCGATAATTTCTCGGCCGCCTACGATCTGAACCGTGTCTACCTGATTGGCAACGAAAATCTCTGCATGGCGGATTTCGGCCTGCGGGATATGCCCGTCGAACGCGAAGACGCGCTGAAAAGTCTGCATGAGCGTATAGTGAAATACCGCAATGCGCCTCAGGAAGAGCGCGGGAACAACATCTTCTGGATAAGCCAGGGGCCGCGCATGGGCGTCGGCTATTTCTATGCCCTGACTCCGGTTTACCTCGGAAACCGCCTGCAAGCGCTGCTGGGGATTGAACAAACCATCCGTATGGAAAACTTCTTCACGCCGGGCAGTCTGCCGATGGGCGTGACCATTCTGGATGAAAACGGCCATCCGCTCATCTCCCTTACCGGGCCTGAAAACCGCCTGAAGGTGGAACCCAGCTGGATGCAGGAGCGGTCATGGTTTGGCTATACCTCCGGGTTCCGCGAGCTGGTGCTGAAGAAAAGTTTACCGCCATCGTCGCTGAGCATTGTCTACTCGCTGCCGGTGGACAAGGTCCTGGAGCGCATTCGCATCCTGATCCTTAACGCCATTTTGCTAAACATCGCGGTAGGCGTCGCGCTGTTTATGCTGGCGAGAATGTATGAGCGGCGGATCTTTATTCCTGCGGAAGCGGATGCTCAGCGTCTGGAAGAGCATGAGCAGTTTAACCGTAAAATTGTCGCCTCGGCGCCGGTAGGGATCTGCATCCTGCGTACTCAGGACGGGACAAATATCCTCAGTAACGAGCTTGCCCATAACTACCTGAACATGCTCACGCATGAAGACCGCCAGCGGTTAACGCAGATCATCTGCGGTCAGCAGGTTAACTTTGTGGATGTGCTGACCAGCACCCACACCAACCTGCAAATCAGCTTCGTCCATTCTCGCTACCGCAATGAAAACGTGGCCATTTGCGTGCTGGTGGACGTCTCTGCGCGCGTGAAAATGGAAGAGTCATTGCAGGATATGGCGCAGGCGGCGGAGCAGGCCAGTCAGTCGAAATCGATGTTCATCGCGACCGTCAGCCATGAGCTGCGAACGCCGCTGTACGGCATTATCGGTAACCTCGACCTGCTCCAGACCAAAGAGCTGCCGAAAGGGGTCGACCGGCTGGTGACGGCCATGAACAACTCGTCCAGCCTGCTGCTGAAAATCATCAGCGATATTCTCGATTTCTCTAAAATTGAATCCGAGCAGTTGAAAATAGAGCCGCGCGAGTTCTCCCCGCGCGAAGTGATGAACCATATCTGCGCTAACTACCTGCCGCTGGTGGTGCGTAAACAGCTTGGGCTGTACTGCTTTATCGAGCCGGATGTGCCGCTGACGCTGCATGGCGATCCGATGCGTCTGCAACAGGTCATCTCAAACCTGCTGAGCAACGCCATCAAATTCACCGATATCGGCTGTATTGTGCTGCACGTCTGTCGGGCAGGGGAGTACCTGACCATTCGCGTGCGCGACACGGGTGTTGGCATTCCGGCGAAAGAGGTCGTTCGCCTGTTCGATCCGTTCTTCCAGGTGGGAACCGGCGTCCAGCGTAATTTCCAGGGGACCGGGCTAGGTCTGGCGATTTGCGAGAAGCTTATCAGTATGATGGATGGAGATATCTCCGTCGATACAGAGCCAGGCATGGGCAGCCAGTTCACCATTCGTATTCCGCTCTATTCGGCGCACTATCCGGCGAAAACCACCGTCGACGGGCTGAGCGATAAGCACTGCTGGCTGGCGGTGCACAACGCCTCCTTACATGATTTCCTGACCTCGATGCTGACCAGCAGCGGCGTGCGGGTTTCACGCTACGAAGGCCAGACGCCGGACGCGGATGACATGCTGATCACCGACGTTGAGCCGGAGCAGGCGTGGGCGGGGCGCGGCGTAGTGATGTTGTGCCGCCGTCATATCGGTATTCCGCTTGAGCGTTCGCCTGGGGTATGGGTGCACAGCGTGGCGACACCGCACGAGCTGCTGGGCTTGCTGGCGCGTATTTACAGCGTGCAGCTTGAGGACAGCGACGGCGCCACCGTGCTGGCTTCCCCTGATGAGCTGGCGTCGGTGAACGACGATATGATGATTCTGGTCGTCGACGATCATCCGATTAACCGTCGTCTGCTCGCAGATCAGCTTGGCTCTCTGGGCTATCAGTGTAAAACGGCCAATGATGGCGTGGATGCCCTGAATGTCTTAAGTAAGAACCATATTGATATTGTGCTCAGCGATGTGAACATGCCTAACATGGACGGCTACCGTCTGACGCAGCGTATCCGACAGCTGGGGCTGACGCTGCCGGTGGTGGGGGTGACAGCCAACGCGCTGGCGGAGGAGAAGCAGCGCTGTCTGGAATCGGGAATGGACAGCTGCCTGTCGAAGCCGGTCACGCTGGATGTACTGAAGCAGACACTGTCCGTGTATGCGGAGCGGGTACGAAAAGCGAGACAATAAAAAAGGCCCGAAAGGGCCTTTTTTATTTCTCCGGCGGCTGTAGGCCGGGTAAGCGCGAGCGCCACCCGGCGTAGACAGCGAAGATCAATCTTTGTCCGTTGCGCTCAGCGTCACGGAAGAGAGATAGTTCAGCAGGGCGATATCGTTATCAACACCCAGCTTCATCATCGCGGATTTTTTCTGGCTACTGATGGTTTTAATACTGCGGTTCAGCTTTTTGGCGATTTCAGTGACCAGGAAACCTTCAGCGAACAGACGCAGAACTTCACTCTCTTTAGGCGAGAGACGCTTGTCGCCATAACCACCCGCGCTGATTTTTTCAAGCAGGCGCGAGACGCTCTCAGGAGTGAATTTCTTCCCTTTCTGTAGCGCCGCCAGCGCTTTTGGCAGATCGGTAGGTGCGCCTTGTTTCAGCACAATCCCTTCAATATCGAGATCCAGAACGGCGCTCAGGATCGCCGGGTTATTGTTCATGGTCAGAACAATGATCGAAATGTCCGGGAAGTGGCGTTTAATGTATTTGATGAGCGTGATCCCATCACCGTACTTATCTCCAGGCATGGAGAGATCGGTAATGAGCACGTGCGCATCAAGTTTAGGCAAATTGTTAATGAGGGCTGTGGAATCTTCAAATTCACCGACTACATTCACCCACTCGATCAGTTCAAGTGATTTGCGAATACCGAACAGTACAATCGGATGGTCATCGGCAATAATTACGTTCATATTGTTCATGTATAAGGCTACCTTGCTACAGCAAGCTCTTGACGTAAGCGTCAATGTCGCTGATGTATTTTTCAATGCCAGAGGCATCTTTCTCACGAATTAGATGTTCCAGCGTTTCACATAACTGCTTGCCGGGAACCAGATTAAGCATGGCAAACACCCCTTTAAGCCGGTGTGCTGTCTGTGCCAGCGCTGCAAAATCCTGCGCAGCGGACTCAGTATACAACCGCTTAACATCATCTGGTACTGTATCAACGAAGAGCGAATAATATCCGCTGGCATGGAGTTCGGCATTTTCATCGCCGCCTAACGGTGACTCCAGGATCTCTTCCTGCGCCAGATTCTCTTCAATCAGTTGTAATACAGCTTCCTGCATTGCATTGCTCATATTAAAGTTGACGCGCAGCTGCCCAGGGCCGATTTTCCGCACGCCTGGCTCATCATCGCTTAAAAGCAAGCCTGAGGCAGTAAGATTAGACGGATTATCAGTTAAAAATAGATCAAATTCTTGACTCGCGAGCCTTTCGTCCGGGGTAATGCAGGACGCCCCCCAGTTTTCCAGCTGACGAACGACGATATTACGGATCTCACTGGAGGTCACATCCACCATCACCACCACATCGTCCAGCAGACGCTCTTCATCCTCTTCCTGGGGATTCGCCGCCATTTTCACGTGTAAAGAGTAGCGGGTGCCGAGGGATTCGCGGGCCTTAATGTTCAGATGACCGCCCAGCTTACGCGCCAGCTGATCGCAAAGCCAGAAGGTGAGGGCATTCGCCTTACCGTAGTGGTCGCGCTGGGTATCGTTCAGGAACGGGAAGTGCAGGTTATCAATTTCGCTCACTGTGACGCCTTCGCCCGTATCCAGAATGCGGAACGTCAGACGATCGTCGGTGGACTCATCGGTGCTGACTTCAAGGGTGATCTTGCCGATCTGCGTCGTGGTGACGGCATACTGTATCAACATCATCAGGATGCGACGCAGGGCATCGCGATCGCCGTGACGTTCGTCGTTGGCCGGTAAATGGTTGTTGATCAGCAGCTGGAGTCCCTTGCGCTTGATCACCGGCAGGACTTCCGGCACCACCTCATCAATCAGGTCCTGAATGGAGAAGAGCGTAGGGGTGCCCTTCCAGATGTCATTCTCCAGCATGTTCGCAAGCTGGATTTCGTCCACCAGACGAACCAGGGAGTCGGCCTGGCTGCTGAGCTGTCGGCTTTCCGGCGTGCTCAGATCAGCAATCTGCGTGGCGAGTGACTTCAACGGTTGTTTAAAGGCATCGCCAATATTTTGCATAAACGCCGCGCGGCCATGTTGGTTTTTCTCGTACAGCCTTTGCGCCTGCTTGAGCTTTTTATTCACCAGCACTTCGCGATCCTGATCGCGAATGATGAAGATTTGCGTGCGCGAGGCGACCTGACTGCGGAACTGACGGATCTCATACAGTTCATTATTAACGGTGGCCTGAATAACGCCCTGGTGCTGGTCCGCCATGGCCGTAATATTTTGCAGGTTAAGATGCGGCAGAAGGTGATCGGCAATTTTATTGCTCATTACCGTGCGGTTAGCCTCCTGGTCGTGAACGAGCACCCCAAGCGGCAGCACGGAAATAATCTCTTCATTCAGGGCACGAAGAATGCGCAACTCGTTGCTGGTCCCGGCTGATACCGACGTCGAGTCGCTCTGGCGGCCCGACTGGAAACGGAAGGTGCTGTAGCCAAACAGCGCCAGCGCCAGCAGGCCAATATTCAGCAAAAGCGGCAGCAGAATGTTTTGCAGAGTATCAAGCATCAGGGTGCCAAAAGGCACCTGCCACACCAGACGCATACCGGTTGAGTTGAGCGATGAGGCAATCTCAATCTTTGAGCCATTAAAGGAGATCGCTACGCTGTCCGCGCCTTCTTTATCCGACGGCGTGCGCATATTTTGGGTGCTGTTGTCTGGCTCCAGACGGAAACTGTCCAGCGGCATATCCGGTGGGATGAGATCGTTAATCGGCAGGTCGAAGGCAACCACGGTCGCCAGATGGCCCGGCTGGTTAAAGGTGGTTCGCAGCGTAAAGTAGTGGCCATTCTGCCAGGCAAGACGGCGAAGCGACGAGAAACTTTCTCGCTCGTCCAGCGCGTTGGCCTGTTGCAGCATTTCTGCCCGACGGGAATCCACAATACTGCCAACGGTGGTCTCTTTAAAGCCGGAGGAGAGATCCTTAAGCGGCAGGGTCGAGATCAGGATCATGCTGTTGTCCTGACCGTTCAGGTAATACATTGACCACGGTACGGTCTCGGCGCCCCACAGGGTGTCCAGATAGGAGGAGATCCGCTGCGTCATCTCAAGCGTTGCGCTGTCGTGCGAGCCGAAAATCAGGGCTTCCGTCTTGCGCTGCGGTTTTTCAAGGTAATACACATCCTGCTTAAGGCGCGTTTCCTGCAACCCTTCGCCTGACGAGGTGGCAGGCGCGGCAGCGATATTGTCGTAGATTTGCCAGGTCGCATAGCGCCACGTATCAATGCGCTTATGCACCGCATGGGTGATATCGACGATTTGATAGCTTTTATCTTTAAGCCAGGTATTAACGGCGCTCTGAACCATCACCCCCATTGTGACTAACAGCACAACGATCAACAGAAGAAAGAAACGGGTGATGCTGCCCGGTAGAAGGGAGAATTTGCTCGGGGCGGTAGTTTCAGTCTGACTCATCGATGTGTTTAACCCGTAATGGCCGCGCGGTAATGGGATAGGGCAGTATAAAGGGTAATAACTGAATTTCCAGCGTCGTTAACGGTATGACCTTGACTTTTTATCCGGGTAACCGGCTTCAACGTCCCCGGATGAAAGGTGTACAAAACCCCGTGAAATGTATAAATACGCGATCGCACCGGCAGGAAAATAGCACGAATAAACAAGAAATTAATTTCAATAGCATAAAAAAGAATTCAGCGAAAGCCGGAATCTGGATTTAGTTAATAGTCGTTATCATTTCTGAGGGGTAGCACATAAAATGTAGGCTGACGTAAAGAAAGGTAAAAAAAAACCGAATGCGAAGCATCCGGTTCAATTAGGGATAAACAGACATTCAGAACTGAATGACGGTAATAAATAAAGTTAATGATGATAGCGAGAGTTATTTTAGTGGTGTTGAAGGGAATTTTTTTGTCATTCAGTGCTGTACCGTTTTTTAAGCTAATCACTTGTATTAAATAGAATATATTTTTGTTTTGATTATCCGTGCTATATTTTTAAACTATTTATGCTCTGTAAAAGTTCCTTCAAATTTACAAATTGAAACATGTTGATGGTAAAGTGAAACATCTTCAAAGTTTTCGTATCATATTCCTGTTGGATTATTCTGCATTTTTGAGGAGAATGAACTTGCCGACTGGTTAAGAGGGTTGACCAGTAAGCAGTGGTAAATAATAAGGCATATAACAGAGGGTTAATAAAATGAAAGTTAAAGTACTGTCCCTCCTGGTACCAGCTCTGCTGGTGGCAGGCGCAGCAAATGCGGCTGAAATTTATAACAAAGACGGCAACAAATTAGATCTGTACGGTAAAGTGGATGGTCTGCACTATTTCTCTGATGACGACAGTGCAGACGGCGACCAGACCTACATGCGTCTGGGCTTCAAAGGCGAAACTCAGGTTAACGACCAGCTGACCGGTTACGGCCAGTGGGAATACCAGATCCAGGGTAACTCTGGTGAGAACGAAAACAACTCATGGACGCGTGTGGCGTTCGCAGGTCTGAAATTCGCGGATGCGGGTTCATTCGACTACGGTCGTAACTACGGCGTTGTTTACGATGTGACTTCCTGGACCGACGTTCTGCCGGAATTCGGCGGCGATACCTACGGTTCTGACAACTTCATGCAGCAGCGTGGTAACGGCTTCGCGACCTACCGTAACCAGGACTTCTTCGGTCTGGTTGATGGTCTGAACTTCGCGTTGCAGTACCAGGGTAAAAACGGCAGCCCAAGCGGCGAAGGCCAGACCAACAACGGTCGTGAGGCACTGCGTCAGAACGGTGATGGCTACGGTGGCTCTCTGACCTACGATCTGGGCGAAGGCTTCGCACTCGGTACGGCGGTCACCAGCTCTAAACGTACTGATGACCAGAACGCCATGGCCTACGGTAACGGCGATCGCGCAGAGACCTACACCGGTGGTCTGAAATACGACGCGAACAACATCTACCTGGCTGCACAGTATACTCAGACTTACAACGCGACCCGTGCGGGCGACCTGGGCTGGGCTAACAAAGCGCAGAACTTCGAAGTGGTTGCGCAGTATCAGTTCGACTTCGGTCTGCGTCCATCCGTGGCGTACCTGCAATCTAAAGGTAAGGACCTGGAAAACGGCTACGGCGACCAGGATCTGCTGAAATATGTTGATGTTGGCGCGACTTACTACTTCAACAAAAACATGTCCACCTACGTTGATTACAAAATCAACCTGGTTGATGAGAACGACTTCACTCGCGCAGCAGGTATCGGTACTGACGATATCGTCGCGCTGGGTCTGGTTTACCAGTTCTAATTGCTCATACAGCGACAAAGGGGCCATCAGGCCCCTTTTTTCATGCTTTTTTAGGGTCTTACAAATACGCTGTTTTAGTGTACTCTTGCCGCCCTGGCATGAGGATAATAACTAATGGATATGACTTTTTTACGCGCCAGCGTTCTGGCGACTTTTTTACTCCTGACCGCGTGTGACTCTTCCACACAGCCCGCAAAAATCGACGCACCCGCCGCGACGGTGCTGGAAGGGAAAACCATGGGGACCTTCTGGCGCGTCAGCGTGATGGATATTGATAAATCCCGCGCTGAAGAATTACGCGGTAAAATTCAGGCGCAGCTGGATGCCGACGATCAGCTACTCTCTACCTATAAAAATGACTCAGCGCTGATGCGTTTCAATCGCTCCAGCAGCACCTCGCTGTGGCCGGTGAGCGAAGCGATGGCCGATATCGTCACGGAATCCATGCGCGTGGGCTACAAAACCAATGGCGCAATGGATGTGACCGTGGGGCCGCTGGTGAACCTGTGGGGATTTGGCCCCAACAAGCAGCCGGTGACTACACCCGATCAAGCCGCCATCGACGACGCCCGCGCCCGTACAGGGTTACAGCATCTGGCGGTGATCTCCCAGTACGGTCAGCAATACCTGCAAAAAGATATTCCCGACCTGTTTGTCGATCTCTCCACGGTAGGCGAGGGGTATGCTGCGGATCATCTCGCGGCCCTGATGGCGCAGGAAGGCATTCCGCGTTATCTGGTTTCCGTCGGGGGCGCGCTCGTCAGCCGGGGCATGAACGCCAGCGGCAGGCCGTGGCGAGTGGCCATCCAAAAACCAACCGATCAGCAGAACGCGGTGCAGGCGATTGTCGACATCAACGGGCACGGTATAAGCACCTCCGGAAGCTACCGCAACTATTACGAGCTGGATGGCAAACGTATCTCGCACGTGATTGATCCGCAAACCGGACGCCCGATTACCCACAACCTGGTGTCCGTGACGGTGATAGCCCCAACCGCGCTGGAAGCGGATGCCTGGGATACCGGATTGATGGTGCTCGGCACGGAGAAGGCCAAAGAGGTGGTGCGTCAGGAAGGGCTGGCCGTCTATATGATCACCAAAGAGGCTGACGGATTTAAAACCTGGAGTTCGCCGCAGTTCAACAGCTTCCTGGTGAGCGAAAAAAATTAAAAAGCAAGGTTGCGGGTTTTTGTTCGGTGGCGTTCAGGCAAGCTGAGCGTATGCTTGTAAGAGGAGCCGATAATGAAAAACACAACCTATCTTACCAATGAGGATCGCTGGCAGGCCGTACTGGCCCGCGATCCGCGTGCGGATAACCAGTTTGTCTTTGCCGTGCAGACGACCGGCATTTATTGTCGTCCGTCCTGCCGCGCCCGCCACGCGCTGCGT
Source organism: Enterobacter cloacae complex sp. S2 (assembly GCF_015159675.1). Lineage (NCBI taxonomy): Bacteria > Pseudomonadati > Pseudomonadota > Gammaproteobacteria > Enterobacterales > Enterobacteriaceae > Enterobacter > Enterobacter cloacae complex sp. S2. The sequence goes on along the minus strand of NZ_JADDTS010000002.1, from coordinate 88,437 downwards.
AAAAATGTCTGCTTTTATCCTGATGCTCACCAGGCCGCGCAGGCGGGTTTCCGCCCCTGTAAGCGCTGTAGGCCGGACCAGGTCGACCCTATGGCGCAGAAAAAGGCCAACATTGCGCTGGCCTGTCGACTGCTTGAACAGGATGCCGCGCTGAACCTGGAGGCACTGGCGCAGCAGGTTGCCATGAGTCCGTTCCATTTCCACCGCTTGTTTAAATCCGTCACCGGCATGACGCCGAAAGCATGGCAGCAGGCCGCGCGTGAACAACGCCTGCGCACCCTGCTTGCACAGGGCGGTAAAATCACCGACGCCGTACTGGCCGCTGGCTTTCCGGACGGCAGCAGCTACTACCGTAAAGCCAACGGCGCGCTGGGCATGACGGCAAAACAGTACCGCAACGGAGAGGCTGCGGTCCGCTATGCCATCAGTGACTGCTCGCTGGGCCGCTGTCTGGTGGCGGAAAGCGAGCGCGGGATCTGCGCAATACTGCTGGGTGATGACGACGCCGGGCTGACGGCTGAGCTGCTGTCACTGTTTCCGCTTGCCGTCCGTGAACCGATGGAAGGCGCGTTTGCCGGGCGTGTTCGGCAGGTTATTGCCTCTGTCGACAGCCGCGCGACGCCGCTGACGCTGCCGCTGGATATCCGTGGTACCGCCTTCCAGCAGCAGGTCTGGCAGGCGCTGCGGGATATCCCCTGCGGTGAAACGGCAAGCTATCAGCAGGTGGCGAAGGCCATTGGTAAACCCAATGCCGTACGTGCCGTGGCGGGGGCCTGCGGTGCCAACAAACTGGCGATAGTCATCCCCTGTCACCGCGTGGTGCGTAACGACGGTGCGCTGTCGGGTTATCGCTGGGGAGCAGCGCGTAAGATGCTATTGTTGAAACGTGAGGCGAACAAACCGGAGGGATAATGCTCGATCTTTTTGCTGATGCTGAACCCTGGCACGAGCCGCTCGCGCCGGGGGCGACGATCCTGAGACGCTTCGCGCTTTCCCGCGCGGCGGCGCTGTTCGACGGTATTGATGCCGTTACCGCTTGTTCGCCGTTTCGCCATATGGTTACGCCGGGCGGGTATACCATGTCCGTGGCGATGACCAACTGCGGCGAACTGGGATGGGCGACGAATGAGCGGGGCTATGTATATGCCGCGAACGATCCGCTGACGGATCAGCCGTGGCCGCCGATGCCGGAGGCGTTTCAGGCGCTGTGCCATGACGCCGCCGTGGCGGCCGGCTATCCTGATTTTCGACCCGATGCCTGTCTTATCAACCGCTATGCCGTTGGGGCAAAGCTCTCCTTGCATCAGGATAAGGACGAGCCAGACCTGCGCGCGCCGATCGTCTCGGTATCCCTTGGGCTGCCCGCTGTCTTTCAGTTTGGCGGCCTGCGGCGCAACGACCCGCTCAAACGGCTGATGCTGGAGCATGGTGATGTGGTGGTCTGGGGCGGTGAATCACGGCTTTTTTACCACGGTATTCAGCCGCTTAAACCTGGCGATCACCCGGTGGCGGGGGCATTTCGCTACAACCTCACGTTCCGTCAGGCGGCATACAGAGAATAAAAATAAGAATTATTCTTGATGTGTGTGAAAGGCAGTTTACACTGCTGGCTGATTTTTCTTGTCCGGATTGCTCTGCATGCAACTACTTCTTCTTGTCTGGCGGCAGTATCGCTGGCCTTTTATCGCGGTGATGGCGTTAAGCCTTGCCAGCGCGGCGCTGGGGATCGGCCTGATTGCCTTCATTAACGTGCGTTTGATCGAAATGGTAGACACGTCACTCTCCGTCCTGCCGGAATTTCTGGGTTTACTGCTGCTGCTGATGGCAGTCACGCTCGGGTCACAGCTGGCGCTGACCGCCCTCGGCCACCATTTCGTTTTCCGTCTGCGCAGTGAGTTCATCAAACGGATCCTTGATACTCAGGTGGAACGCATCGAGCAGCTGGGAAGTGCCTCTCTGCTGGCGGGGCTGACCAGCGATGTGCGCGCCATTACCATCGCCTTTGTGCGCCTGCCGGAGCTGGTGCAGGGGATCATCCTGACATTTGGCTCGGCAGCCTATCTCGCCTGGCTCTCCAGCAAAATGCTGGCGGTAACGGCGCTGTGGATTGTTATTACCATCTGGGGCGGGTTCCTGCTGGTATCACGCGTCTATAAGCACATGGCAGTGCTGCGCGAAACGGAAGACAAGCTCTATAACGATTATCAGACGGTGCTGGAAGGGCGCAAAGAGCTGACGCTGAACCGCGAGCGTGCCGAGCATATCTTCAACCATCTTTATATCCCGGATGCGCACGAATATCGTCATCACATTATCCGCGCCGATACGTTCCACCTGAGCGCTGTGAACTGGTCCAACATCATGATGCTTGGCGCGATTGGCCTGGTGTTCTGGATGGCGAACAGCCTGGGGTGGGCGGATACCAATGTGGCGGCAACCTACTCCCTGACGCTGCTGTTTTTACGCACGCCGCTGCTGTCGGCCGTTGGCGCACTGCCGACGCTGCTGAGCGCTCAGGTGGCCTTCAACAAGCTGAAGAAATTCGACCTTGCGCCGTTTAAGGCTGAGTTCCCGCGCCCGCAGGCCTTCCCGAACTGGCAAACGCTGGAGCTGCGTAACGTTACCTTCCGCTATCAGGATAACGCCTTCTCCGTAGGGCCGATAAACCTGACCATTCATCGCGGCGAACTGCTGTTCCTTATCGGCGGCAACGGCAGCGGCAAATCTACGCTGGCGATGCTGCTGACGGGCCTCTACCAGCCGCAGGCGGGTGAAATTTTGCTGGATGGTAAAGCGCTGAGCGCGGAGAAACCGGAGGACTACCGCAAGCTCTTCTCGGCGGTATTTACCGACGTCTGGCTGTTCGACCGGCTGCTGGGACCGGAAGGGCAGCAGGCGGATCCGGCGCTGGTGGAGAAGTGGCTTGCGCACCTGCAAATGTCGCACAAGCTGGAGCTACAGGATGGCAAAATCCTGAATCTCAAACTATCGAAAGGGCAGAAGAAGCGCGTGGCGCTGCTGCTGGCCCTGGCCGAGGAGCGTGACATCATCCTGCTGGATGAGTGGGCCGCCGATCAGGACCCGCACTTCCGTCGCGAGTTTTATCAGGTCCTGCTGCCGCTGATGCAGGCGATGGGAAAAACCATTTTTGCCATCAGCCATGACGATCACTACTTCATTCACGCCGACCGTCTGCTGGAGATGCGCGACGGCAAGCTGAGCGAGCTGACCGGCGATGAGCGCGATGCGGCGTCACGGGACGCGGTGGCGCGTACGGCCTGATTGCAATTGTGCCGGGTGGCGCCCGGCACACTAATTTTTCATATATGCCGTTTTTTTCTCCATCCCGACCCGCCGTTTATTCTTATTTACATATCCCCGCGCTATGCTTAACGCCAACTCATTTAATGGATTTATGATTGATGTCGGTATTAAAGAAAAACAGCGCCAGGCAGCGTGACCAGGAGCGTGCGCGGCTCATCTGGCTCCTGACGACCGATAAAGCGGTCACGTCAACGTTATTGGGTAAGCTAACCCTGGCTGAGCAATATGATGTCGGCACGCTGGCCGACGATATTGCTGAGGTAGGTGCGCTGGTTGCACATTTACCGCCCCCGGACCTGGCGGACACCCTGGAGGCATTGCCTTCCGAAGAGCGCCACGCCCTGTGGCGGCTGGTGCAGGATCACGAGCGCGGTCAGGTATTGCTTGAAGCCTCGGAAAACGTCTGGGATGACCTTATCGATGAGATGAGCGACCGGGACATTCTTGACGCCCTGCAAACGCTGGATATCGATGAGCAGATTTACCTCGTTCAGCATCTTCCGCGCAACCTGACCGGACGCCTGCTGGCTTCCCTGCCTGCTGAAGAGCGGGCGCGCGTGCGTCAGGTGATGCACTACGAGAAAAACAGCGTCGGCGCGATCATGGAGTTTGGCGTCATCACCGTGCGCCCGGACGTCACCCTGGGTACGGTGCAGCGCTATCTTCGTCGCCTGGGCAGTATGCCGGACAACACCGATAAACTGTTCGTCACCTCGCGGGATAAAACTCTGCTCGGGGAGCTGGAGCTGAAAACGATCCTGCTTAACAGCACTCAGCAGCGGGTGAGTGAGGTCATGGAAACCGAGCCGATGGTCTTCTCGCCGGAAGACGATGCCGAAAAAGCGGCGCGTACCTTCGAACGTGATGACCTGGTGAGCGCGGCGGTGGTGGATTCGGTGGGCAAGCTGATGGGGCGTCTGACCATCGATGAGATCGTTGACGTGGTCTATGAAGAGACCGATAACGACCTGCGTGCCCTTGGCGGGATCAGTGCCGAAGATGACGTTCATGCCTCCGTCGGCAAGGCCGTCAAAACCCGCTGGGCGTGGCTCGCCATCAATTTATGCACCGCGTTCGTGGCGTCCCGCGTTATTGACGGCTTTGAACATACCATTTCCCAACTGGTGGCCCTGGCGTCGCTGATGCCGATTGTGGCGGGGATCGGCGGGAACACCGGCAATCAGACTATCACCATGATCGTTCGCGCCCTGGCGCTGGAAAACATTCAGCCGGGTAATTTTTCGTGGCTGATTTTCAGGGAGATGGGCGTCGCGCTGATTAACGGCCTGGTCTGGGGCGGCATCATGGGCGGCATTACCTGGTGGCTGTACGATGATATGGCGCTGGGCGGGGTCATGATGCTGGCGATGGTGCTGAACCTGCTGGTGGCGGCGATGATGGGCGTGATTATCCCGTTGACCATGACCCGGCTGGGGCGCGACCCCGCGGTGGGGTCGAGCGTGATGATCACTGCCATTACCGATACCGGCGGTTTCTTTATTTTTCTTGGACTGGCGACGATTTTTCTTCTGTAGCACGCGCTTTTTGCTTAAGTCGGGCAGGGAGGATGAACATCATCACAATCCCGCCCAGCACGCCAATTGCCAGGTTGCCGGTGAAAACCGTTGCCACAACCGTCACCAGCATCACGACGGTTTCAGCCACCGGCGCGTTTTTCAGCGTTCCGGGCTGAACGCTATGCCAGCTAAAGGTCTTGACGGCCACAATAGCCATAATTCCCGCCAGTACCGCCATCGGAATTTTGGCCATCACCTCGCTGAGCGCCGTAACCAGCACCAGCAGTACGATGCCCGCCGCAAGGGTGGAGATACGGCTTCTGCCTTTCCCCATCTCCACGTTAACGATGGTCTGCCCAATCATCGCGCAGCCCGCAATGCCGCCGTAGAACCCGGCCATAATATTGCCCACGCCCAGTCCGATGCTCTCGCGGCGCTTACTGGAGGGGGTAGCGGTCAGCTCGTCCACCAGTTTTGCCGTCAACAAGGATTCCAGCAGGCCAACGAAAGCGATACTTAGCGCGCACGGCCAGATGATGCTCAGGGTTTCCAGATTGAGCGGCACCAGCAGTTGCGTAAAGCCCGGCAAACCGCCGCCCATGGAACCTTCATCCCCTACCGTCGGCAGGATTTGCCCGCTGGTGACGGTGAACAAAGTCAGCAGCACAATGGCAATCAGCGGGGAGGGCACGCTTTTGATATAGCGTGGCACCCAGAGCACAATCAGCAGCGTCAGCACGAACAGGCCCACAATCAGCGGGCTTCGGCTCCAGAAATGGGGCACCTGGGCAAAGAAAATCAAAATGCCAAGGGCGTTAACAAACCCGGTCATCACCGACTGGGGAATAAAGCGCATCAGCCGCGCCATACCCAGCGCGCCGAACAGGATCTGAATCACGCCTGCCATCACCACCGCGGGCAGAATGTACTGTACGCCGTGTTGATGGACCATCGGGCCAATCACCAGCGCGACGGAACCTGCCGCCGCCGTCACCATGGCCGGACGCCCGCCGAGCAGGGAAAGGGCGAAACAGAGCACCACGGAGGCGATAAGGCTCACTTTCGGATCCACGCCCGCGACCACGGAAAACGAAATCACTTCCGGGATCAGCGCCAGCGCGGTAATCACACCGGCCAGGGTTTCGCGCATCAGACGGTGAGGCGAACGTAAAACAGTGGCGACATGGCCTTCTTGAGGTACAGACGAGTGGGGTAATGACATAACAATTCGCTGGTAGGGGCAGGCTTCCGTGCGCGCGATCACAAAGTGCAGCATGATAGCCAGGAAAATCGTCGGGTGCCAGCCTGTCTGCCAAATCCCTACAAACAATCCATTATTAAATTTCACAATTACAATAATTTCGTAACCTTTAAACAATATTTAAAAGTTGCTACCGTGCCACCGCAGCGTGTTTCACCTGTAATTTCCACGCATCAAGCACTATTCAACTAAGGCATAAATGATGAAAAAAATGACTGCCGTGCTCTTTTCTCTGGCCGTGGGGCTGAACGCCGTCTCGATGGCGGCGAAGGCTGACGCACCAAAAGAGCAGGAAACGGATGTCCTTTTAATTGGTGGCGGCATCATGAGCGCCACGCTGGGAACGTATCTTCAGGAATTGGAGCCGAACTGGTCCATGACCATGGTCGAGCGCCTCGATGGCGTGGCACAGGAAAGCTCTAACGGCTGGAACAACGCCGGGACGGGGCACTCGGCACTCATGGAACTGAACTATACGCCGCAGAAAAAGGACGGTTCCATTAGTATCGAGAAGGCGGTAGAGATCAACGAAGCGTTCCAGATCTCACGTCAGTTCTGGTCTCACCAGGTGAACAGCGGTGTGTTGCACAATCCGCACTCCTTCATCAACACCGTACCGCACATGAGCTTTGTGTGGGGCGATCAAAACGTCAACTTCCTGCGCGCGCGCTACGCTGCCCTGCAACAGAGCACGCTTTTCCGCGGGATGAAATACTCTGAAGATCACGCTCAAATCAAAGAGTGGGCGCCGCTGGTCATGGAAGGCCGCGATCCGAACCAGAAAGTAGCGGCGACCCGCACTGAAATTGGTACTGACGTTAACTACGGTGAAATCACCCGTCAGCTGGTGTCCTCTCTGAAGAAAAAAGAGAACTTTAACCTGCAACTCAGCTCCGAAGTGCGTGGTTTCAAGCGCAACGCGGATAACAGCTGGAGCGTGACCGTTGCCGATCTGAAAAACAACGAAGCCGAGCATGTGATTAAGGCTAAGTTCGTGTTTATCGGTGCGGGCGGCGCGGCGCTGAAACTGTTGCAGGAGTCCGGTATTCCGGAAGCGGACGACTACGCGGGCTTCCCGGTCGGCGGCCAGTTCCTGGTGTCGGAAAACCCGGAAGTGGTTAACCGTCATCTGGCTAAAGTGTACGGTCAGGCCTCTGTGGGCGCACCACCGATGTCCGTTCCGCATATCGACACCCGCATGCTGGACGGTAAGCGCGTAGTGCTGTTCGGGCCGTTCGCCACATTCTCCACCAAATTCCTGAAAAACGGTTCCCTGTGGGATCTGCTGAGCGCGACCACGACGTCAAACGTTAAGCCAATGATGGACGTGGGGCTGGATAACTTCGATCTGGTGAAATACCTGATTAGCCAGGTGATGCTCTCTGATGAAGAACGCTTCGAGGCGCTGAAAGAGTACTATCCGCAGGCGAAGAAAGAAGACTGGCGTCTGTGGCAGGCGGGTCAGCGCGTGCAGATTATCAAACGCGATCCGAAAGAGGGCGGCGTGCTGCGTCTGGGCACCGAAGTGGTAAGCGACAAGGATGGCACCATTGCCGCGCTGCTGGGGGCATCTCCGGGGGCGTCTACCGCTGCGCCAATCATGCTGCACCTGATGGAAAAAGTGTTTAAGGACAAAGTATCCAGCCCGGAATGGCAGGCGAAGCTGAAAACCATTATTCCATCCTACGGTACGAAGCTGAACGGTAACGTTGAAGCCACGGAACAAGAGCTGGAATACACCAGCCGCGTTCTGCAACTGCAATACGTCAAACCGCAGGCTGCGGATGCTGCGCCACAGGCAGAGCTGAAACCTCAGGCGGAAAGCAAGCCGGTAGCGGATATCGCGCTGTAAGGTAAACGCAAAACGGTAACATCTGTTACCGTTTTTAGTGCTTTCTCCCTCTCCCGGTGGGAGAGGGTTGGGGTGAGGGCACCAGAACGCACCCTTTCCAGGTCGGGTAAGCGAGAGCGCCACCCGACTTATTTTTAACGAACTACCGCTTGTCCTACCGTCTCATCCGCTTTCCATACGCGATATTTCACATCCACGTTTTCCGGCGTGTATAAGACGATCGGCAGCTTGCTGTTATAGCGCAGCAGACTGTTATCACCCAGATACGCGGTAATAAATTTCTTCTCTTTCTTGCCGTCCGGGCACGCCATCATGGTGGAGACTGGCGAGGTTACTTTGTCGAAGACATAGTAGTCATAGCCCCAGCCTTCCAGCGTTTTGCTTTCCAGCTGGCCGCCCAGGCGATGCTGGTTGCAGTCCACTTCCAGTGTCTGGCCGATTAACAGCTCAACTTTGAAATTTGCTTCATCCTGCTGAGCCGGGAGCTGAATAACCTGGCGCTTCATCCCTTTGTCCGCTTGCGGATACGGAGCAACTTTTTCCAGCGGCTGCTCTTTCCGGGTTTCGCTGGCGAAAGCACTAGTGCTGGCGCACGCAGCGGCGATGAGGGCGATGGCAAATTTAGGTGCGTTTTTCACTGTCATTCCTTTTTGTTAAAACGATCCTGGAAAGACTAACATATAGCACGTGAATAGTTGGCGCAATTTACTCATATTTTCATTTTAAATGGAGTAATGCACTGCTTTCATGTTCATTTATTGGTGTTTAATGCTGTGTTGGAGTCGATGCGGCAATCGTGTTATTTTACGCGTTAATTACTGTTATTCATCTGTAAAGGGAGGGGAGATGGTACGTGAAAAACTGAAGACACCTGAAGGCCGCAAGTTCCTGCTGGCGTTACTGGTTGTGTTTATGATTGCTGCTGCATGCGTGGGGCGAGCAACCATTGTCGGTGTGATTGAGCAGTACAACATCCCGCTCTCTGCCTGGACAACCAGCATGTTTGTCCTGCAATCGGCGATGATCTTTGTTTACAGCCTGGTGTTTACCGTCCTGCTGGCGATTCCGCTGGGGATTTTCTTTCTCGGTGGGCGTGAAAAACACTAAGCATTGCGCATGCGGAGACAGGCAATAAAAAACCAGCCATAAGCGGCTGGTTTTTTTATGTAGTTTTGGTCGGCACGAGAGGATTTGAACCTCCGACCCCCGACACCCCATGACGGTGCGCTACCAGGCTGCGCTACGTGCCGACGCATAAAAGGAATACTACTCGATTCCTTTTTGAATGCAAGGGGCAAGCAACGCTAACTGATTCATAAATAATCAGTTAGCGATAAAGCGCTTCTCGTCTGTCAGCACCTGCAACAGCAAACTGAGCTGCGGCTTCTGGTCTTTCAGCTTCTCACCTTCGAGGTTATACGTCTGGTAATTGCCATTGCTGTTCAGCACCAGGGACAACGTCGGCGTGGTCACCACCAGCGTGTTTCCGCCAGCAGCCGTGACCCAGTTATGACGCCGCGTGGCGCTAAAGAGGTCTTGTCCCTGCGAGTACTCAATTGCCGGTGTGCTGACGTGCAGCAGCCGTTGCATTAACGTGGTCATGACGTCTTTATGGTCGGTGAGCATGTTGATGCGCTGCGCGGGAGTGCCCGGCCAGTGGATCACCAGGGGAACATGCAGGTTCGGACGCGACCACTCCATGCCCTTCGCCTCGTCGCCGAGCGGCACGCCATGCCCCGCCGTGATAATCACGACCGTATTATCCAGCTTGCCCGCGTCGCGCAGGGCGGTCAGCACGCGGCCGATCTGCGCATCGACATCGCCCGCCGCACGGCTATAGCGGCGCGCGAAGCCTTTCTGATTGCTGTCATCAAGCGTTGTGCCGTTAAACGCAACCCAGGAGAACCAGCGGTTATCTTCCTGCGCATAGCGCTTCAGCCAGTCTATCCACTGGTCAGCGGTCCGATCGTCAGACTGGCTCTGCGCGGCGGGCAGTGAGAAATCAGACAGCAGCGCCTGGCGGTACAGCGAGCTGTTGAAACCATCAGAGGCGAACAGCCCCAGCTGGTAGCCCTGCTGATTAAGCCCGGTAATCAATGCCGCCGGAATACGGGCCGACAGCACGCCGTCCATATAGCTCGGTGAAATGCCGTAGAACAGGCCGAAAATACCCGCGTCGGTCGAATTACCGGAGCTCATATGCTGAGTGAATACGATGTTGTTCTCAGCGAATTCAGCCAGCGCTGGCATCTGCTTCTCATAGCGGGAATAGTTCAGGCCATCGACGGTAATCAGCAGCACGTTCTGACCGCGGCCCATGTCGCGATATTTCAGATCGCTCAGGGGATACTGCACGCTGACCGCTTCCGGATTACCCTGTTCGACCAGACGACGCTGATACTCCTGCGCGTCCAGCAGGCCGTGTTTTTCGAGGAAACGACGCGCCGTCATCGGATAGGAGAGCGGCAGGTTCGCGCGCTGCATGGTAATCGGGCGGTAGAAGTTCGCATCTGCCCAGATATACATCAGGTGCGAACCGATAAATGAGGCGAAAAAGAGCGCCGCGACGGGCTTCGCATAATGGCGGCGTCGGGTCAGACTGCGGAGTTTTTGCCAGCTCCACGTGGCGAACAGCATTTCGATCAGCAGGATAATCGGCACGCTGATAAACATCAGCTGCCAGTCGCGCGCGGTCTCGTTCTGATCCGGGTTAATCACCAGCTCCCAGACGACAGGATTCAGGTGCAGGTGGAAGCGGGTAAAGACTTCGCTGTCGATCAGCAACAGCGTCATGCCCGCCGTCGCAAGAATGGCGGACAGGAAGCGCATCAGCCGCTGCGACATGACGATAAACGTCAGTGGGAACAGGATCAGCAGATAGGTGGCGAAGACCAGAAAGCTAAAGTGACCAACAAGGCTCATCCACGAGTAGATGCGCCCGGTTAACGTGGTTGGCCAGTCCGCCACAAACAGATAACGGCAGCCGAGCACCATCGCCAACAGAATGTTGAACAGGGCAAACCAGTGCCCCCAGCTGACCATCTGGGAGACTTTTTCACGGTAGCGCTGACGATTCGTCACCATAAACTGTTGTTCGTTTCCCTTAGTGTGCCTGGTCGTCGCTAACGGAGGACTGCAAAGCCTGGGCGAAAGATTTGGCGATCGCCTGACGCTGAGCCGGAGCAACGCTGGTATTGATCAGGTTGGTAACCATATTTCCCAAAACCATCAGGGAGAGATCGGTTGGCGTTTTATGTTTTTCCAGTACGTTGACCAGCTCACTGAGCAATTGTTCAACGTGTTCGTCACTGTAGCGGGAATGTTGTGGCATAAATCAAAATCAGTTTGTTGAGAGAAGGGCGACATATTACCGTAGCAACAGCTTTTTTTCCCCTTTTTTATCTTCTGTTGCACACATGCGTTGGTGGTGGTTGAATACCGCCCGGTCTAAAAGGAGAGTTTATCATGAGTCTGGAAATCAACCAGATTGCCTTGCACCAGCTTATCAAGCGTGATGAGCAAACCCTTGAAGTGGTGCTGCGCGATTCGTTACTGGAACCAACGCCTACCGTTGTCGAGATGATGGCGGAGTTGCATCGCGTCTACAGCGCGAAAAATAAAGCTTATGGCTTGTTCAGCGAAGAGAGCGAACTGGCGGATAGCCTGCGCCTGCAACGTCAGGGCGAAGAGGATTTCCTGGCATTCAGCCGCGCTGCTACTGGCCGTCTGCGTGACGAGCTGGCGAAATATCCCTTCGCCGATGGCGGTATCGTCCTGTTCTGCCACTACCGCTATCTGGCGGTAGAGTATCTGCTGGTCACCGTGCTGAATAACTTAAGCAGTATGCGCGTGAACGAGCAGCTGGATATCAGCTCAACGCACTACCTGGATATCAACCATGCGGATATTGTGGCGCGTATCGATTTAACCGAATGGGAAACCAACCCGGAATCAACGCGCTATCTGACCTTCCTTAAAGGCCGCGTGGGCCGCAAAGTGGCGGATTTCTTTATGGACTTCCTCGGCGCCAGCGAAGGGCTGAATGCCAAAGCGCAGAACAAAGGTCTCCTCCAGGCGGTGGATGACTTTACGGCTGAGGCGCAGCTTGATAAATCTGAGCGTCAGACCGTGCGTCAGCAGGTTTACAGCTACTGCAACGAGCAGCTACAGGCTGGAGAAGAGATTGAGCTGGAGTCGCTGTCCAAAGAGCTGGCAGGCGTCAGCGAAGTCAGCTTCCAGGAATTTACTGCGGAAAAAGGCTATGAGCTGGAAGAGAGCTTCCCGGCGGATCGCAGTACGCTGCGTCAGCTGACGAAATTTGCCGGTAGCGGCGGTGGGTTAACCATTAACTTTGATGCCATGCTGCTCGGGGAACGTATCTTCTGGGACCCGGCCACCGACACGCTGACCATTAAAGGCACACCGCCGAATCTGCGCGACCAGCTTCAGCGTCGCACTTCAGGCGGTAAGTAACAGCCATAAAAAAACCCCGCAAACGCGGGGTTTTTCTCGACAGGTTTGCGATTACGCGCGAACGAAGTCGATGTGAGTCAGTTTTGGCTTGAACGCGTGACGCTGAACAGCCTGAACTTTCACTTTTTCTTCTTTACCGTCAACAACGATGGTCAGAACTTCGCTGTAGAATTCAGCTTTGTTCTGCATGTTCCATACTTTGTCGTGATCCAGTTCAATAGCAACTGGAGCAGCTTCGCCACCGTAAACGATAGCCGGGAACTTGTTTGCGGTACGCAGGCGGCGGCTCGCACCCTTACCCTGCACGTTACGTACTTCTGCTTCGATAGTGAACATTGATTTCTCTCTGTATTTAAAACCCTACTACAGGCGACCCAGCAGCAGGTGAGTGTTCTGCCTCACGGATGTGAAGCGGGCGGCATTTTATACTCAAATGGCTCGCGCATCAACGAAAAGTCCCGTTAACCGCGCAATTCGTTTGCCCGGCGAAAGCGTCCTTCATAGTCAAAGACCTTCTCACGCACCTGCCAGAACTGCCCTTTTTTACGGGCGACAACAAAATCAGGATGGCGCAGTAACGCCTGCTGGCGCACGATATCCGCCACGGTTATCCAGCGCAGCGGCACGCCAGGCGTGCGGGTATGCGGGCGGATAAAGAGCTGCTCAAACGCGGTGCGCTGGGCGGGCGTCTGGACCCGGAACCGCTCGCTGACGTCTGCGCCATCCTCGTCGTAGTAGGTAATTTTTAGCCACTCGCCTTTTTCATCCGCGCCGGGCTGTAAGGCCATGCCGGAACAGCGCAGCACCAGCGCATCTTTCAGCTTCAGCGCCGCTTTCAGCATGTCGTCCGGGTCGACTAGGACCGTGTCGCACTCCCGACAGCGGCGGGCGGCAATGTCGTTTTCGGCATTGCACTGCGGGCAGTTTTTGAAGCGGAAGCGGAAGTCACACTGTTCGCGATGGCCTTCATCGTCTTCAAACCAGCCCTGACAGCGGCGGCCAAAATGTTCGATCAGCGTGCCGTCGGCGGTGGTTTTCCCCCAGAAGGTGTTGGCAAACCCGCAGGCAGGGCAAAAAACCTGAACGGGCACGTTGTCGCTCTTGCCTTTTGGCGTGCCGACTTCCGGCGAATAGAGATCGTGCGGGTTACCGGCGTAATCAAGGATCAGACAGTCGGTTTTGCCCGGCGCCAGACGCAGCCCGCGGCCAACAATCTGCTGATACAGGCTGACGGATTCCGTCGGGCGAAGAATCGCAATCAGGTCGACGTGCGGGGCGTCAAAGCCGGTGGTTAGTACGGAGACATTCACCAGATAGCGGAACCGCTGAGCTTTGAAGTCCTCAATCAGGCTGTCGCGCTCCAGGCCGGGGGTTTCACCGGTAATTAACGCCGCGTCGTCGGCGGGCAGCAGCCCCGTAATTTCGCGCGCGTGTTCGACAGTGGCAGCAAAAATCATCACCCCTTTGCGCGTTTGTGCGAACTCTTCAATCTGGCTGATGATATGCGGCGTGATCCGCTTCTGTTTTTTCAGCTCATGGTTAAGATCTGCCTCGCTGAACAGCCCGTTGCTCTGCGCCTGTAAGCGGCTGAAATCGTACTGCACGACGGGCATATCCAGCCGCTCCGGCGGCGTCAGGTAGCCGTGCTTGATCATGTAGCGCAGCGGAAGCTCATAGATACAGTCGCGGAACAGGGCCTTTTCATCGCCACGCACCATGCCGTGATAATGAAACTGATAAATCCAGCCCTTGCCCAGACGAAACGGCGTGGCGGTGAGGCCAAGCAGACGGAGGTGAGGATTCACCTTTTTCAGATGAGTGAGGATTTGCTGATACTGGCTGTCGTCGTCATCGCTGATGCGGTGACACTCATCGACAATCAGCAGGGAAAACTCGCTGCGAAACAGTTCCAGGTTGCGCGCAACGGATTGTACGCTGCCAAACACCACTTTTCCGTGGCTCTCTTTGCGCTTCAGTCCGGCGGCAAAAATGTCGGCCTCCAGGCCGAGCGCGCAATATTTGGCGTGGTTTTGCGCCACCAGCTCTTTGACGTGCGCCAGCACCAGCACGCGTCCGCGGGCCAGGCGCGCCAGTTCGGCAATCACCAGGCTTTTACCGGCTCCGGTCGGGAGAACGATGGCGGCGGGCTCCCGATGCTTGCGAAACCAGGCGAGGGTGGCATCAACGGCTTCCTGCTGATAGGGGCGTAATGTGAACGTCATAGCTTCTCTATTCAGTTAACTCGCATATAGTATGCCACGAAACTTTTTCCCTTGAGTGGCGCAACCAGACCATTATACTGAACTGTTTCTGACTGCTTCTTTTTCGGACGCGTAGTCCGACTTCCAGCACCATTAAGGCTAAAAAGATTTCATGCGACTTGATAAGTTTATCGCTCAGCAACTCGGCGTAAGCCGCGCTATTGCCGGGCGTGAAATTCGCGCCAGCCGCGTAACCGTGGACGGCGACATTGTGAAAGACAGCGCTTTTAAACTCCAGCCTGAGCACCAGGTGGAGTATGACGGCAACCCGCTGACCCAGCAGAATGGCCCGCGCTACTTCATGCTCAACAAACCGGAAGGTTACGTCTGTTCAACGGACGATCCGGATCACCCGACGGTGCTCTATTTCCTCGACGAACCTGTGGCGCACAAGCTGCATGCGGCAGGGCGACTGGATATCGATACTACCGGCCTGGTGCTGATGACCGATGACGGCCAGTGGTCGCACCGCATCACCTCCCCGCGCCATCACTGTGAGAAAACCTATCGGGTGATGCTTGAGTCTCCGGTCTCGGATGACACGGCAGAGCAATTCGCGAAAGGCGTTCAGCTGCATAATGAGAAGGATCTGACCAAACCGGCGGTGCTGGAAATCCTCACCCCCACGGACGTCCGTCTGACCATCAGTGAAGGCCGCTACCATCAGGTGAAGCGGATGTTTGCCGCCGTGGGCAACCACGTTGTGGGGCTGCATCGTGAACGTATCGGCGCGATTGAACTCGATCCAGACCTGGCCCCAGGGGAATATCGCCCGCTGACGGAAGAAGAGATTGCCAGCGTCGGGCTGCCTTCACGCTAAATTCAGGAGAACCCTGTGACCACCAGGCCACACTCGTCGTTTAAAATTGTATTTATCCTTGGCCTGCTGGCCATGCTGATGCCGCTGTCTATCGATATGTATCTGCCCGCGCTGCCGGTGATTTCCGCGCAGTTTGGCGTACCGGCAGGCAGCGCGCAGATGACGCTCAGCACCTACATTCTTGGTTTTGCCCTCGGTCAGCTCTTTTATGGCCCAATGGCCGACAGCCTGGGGCGTAAACCGGTTATCCTGGGCGGGACATTGATATTTGCCGCGGCGGCGGTGGCCTGCGCGCTGGCGCAGAGTATCGATCAGCTGATTGTGATGCGCTTCTTCCATGGCCTGGCGGCGGCTGCGGCAAGCGTGGTGATTAACGCGCTGATGCGCGACGTCTACCCGAAGGAAGAGTTCTCACGCATGATGTCGTTCGTCATGCTGGTCACGACAATTGCGCCGCTGGTCGCCCCCATGGTGGGCGGGGCGGTCCTGGTGTGGTTCAGCTGGCATGCGATTTTCTGGATCCTGGCGATTGCCGCGCTGCTGGCCTCGGTGATGATCTTCGTCTTTATCGATGAAACGCTGCCGGTCGAGCGACGTCAGAAGTTCCACATTCGCACCACGCTTGGCAACTTTGCCTCGCTGTTTCGCCATAAGCGTGTGCTCAGCTATATGCTGGCCAGCGGCTTCAGCTTTGCCGGAATGTTCTCGTTCCTGAGCGCGGGGCCGTTTGTGTACATCGAACTGAACCATGTGTCACCCCAGCATTTTGGTTACTACTTCGCGCTGAATATTGTGTTCCTGTTTGTGATGACCATTATCAACAGCCGCTTTGTCCGGCGGGTTGGGGCGCTGAATATGTTCCGCGCCGGGCTGTGGATCCAGTTCGTGATGGCTATCTGGCTGGTATTGAGCGCGTTGCTGGGCGTCGGTTTCTGGGCGCTGGTGGTGGGCGTGGCGGCGTTTGTCGGCTGCGTGTCGATGGTTTCATCCAACGCGATGGCGGTGATCCTCGACGAATTTCCGCATATGGCGGGCACCGCCTCGTCGCTGGCAGGAACGTTCCGTTTCGGAATTGGCGCGATAGTCGGGGCGCTGCTCTCGACGGCGACGTTTAATACCGCCTGGCCGATGCTGTGGGCGATTGCCCTCTGCGCGACCTGCTCCATACTCTTCTATCTTTACGCCAGCCGGCCGCGAAAGACGGCGCATAAATGACCACTTAAGGCCCGTGACGGGCCTTTTTGTTGACCCATATCAACCAACCCTCCGTTCGTTTACCCTGTGTTTGTTTCTTTTATGTAAAATCTATTTATGTAAAAAGTCACATCATTGTATTTAAAAAGGTTGAGTTAGATCGCAGAAACGGGTACATATAGCGCCGACGCGAGCCTGCAACGCCTATAAAATCCGCTAAACAGTGCAGGTTGGCGATGATGTGTTACTATAAATGTAAATAAATTGTGAAGTAAATTTGCTTCCGGGGATCTGAACGTGAATACATTACAACTCTCCATTGTCCATCGCTTGCCCCAGAGCTATCGCTGGTCGACGGGTTTTGCAGGTTCGAAAGTTGAACCGATTCCGCAAAGCGTTGCCGGGGAGGATAATTGTCTGGTGGCCCTCAAACTGCTCAGCCCGAGCGATGAAAATGCGTGGCCGGTCATGGAACGTCTCAGCCAGGCGCTGACGGACATCGAAGTGGACAGCTCCGTGCTGGAATGCGAAGGTGAGCCGTGCCTGTTTGTTAACAGCCAGGATGAGTTTGCCGCCACCTGTCGGCTGAAAAACTTCGGCGTGGCCATTGCCGAGCCGTTCTCCGGTCAATATCCTTTCTGAGTGCTAGTCAGCGGACAATAGCTGGCGTGTGTAATCCTGCGTCGGCGCGGTGAATACGCGCTGGCACTCTCCCTGCTCAACGACTTCTCCCTGCCGCAATACCACCACCTGATGGCAAAGCGCACGCACCACCTGTAAATCGTGGCTGATAAAGATATAGGCCAGCCGATGCTTTTCCTGTAGCCCCTTCAGCAGCGCCAGAATTTGCGCCTGCACGGTGCGGTCCAGGGAAGAGGTTGGCTCGTCCAGCACGATCAGCTCCGGTTTCAGGATCAGCGCGCGGGCAATCGCTATACGCTGGCGCTGTCCGCCGGAAAACTCAGCCGGATACCGGTGCCGGGTCTCGGGATCTAAACCCACTTCCGCCATCACCCGCATCACGTCGATTTCACGCTGTTGCGCCGTCATTGTCGGCTGGTGGACGCGCAGGCCCTCTTCAATAATCTGTAATACGCTCAGGCGCGGGTTAAGCGAAGAGTTTGGATCCTGAAATACCACCTGCATCCGCGGGCGCACGGGAAGCATCATCCGGCGATTCAGGTTTTGCAGCGGCATGCCGTCAAAAACAATGCTTCCCTGAGAGGCGATCAGGCGCAGCAGCGCCAGGCCGGTGGTGCTTTTGCCTGAACCGGACTCGCCCACAAGCCCAAGCGATTCGCCTGGACGCAGAGCGAAGCTCATGTCTTTCAGAACATGATTGTGATCGACCACGCGACGCAAAATGCCTTTGCGGATCGGGAATGACACCGACAGCCCCTCAACCCTCAGCAACGGCGCGCTGTCAGCGTTAAGCGGAACCGGGTCGCCAGCGGGTTCGCTATCGAGCAGGCGCTGTGTATACGGGTGCTGAGGCGCGCTCAGCAGGGCGGATGCCCGGTTCTGTTCCACGCAGCGGCCGTTTTGCATCACGGCCACCGCGTCAGCGAGCTTTTTCACGATGCTCAGGTTGTGCGTAATAAACAGCAGGCTCATGTTCAGCTCGTCGCGCAGTTCGCGCAGCAGTTGCAGAATTTGTGCCTGTACCGTGACGTCCAGCGCGGTAGTAGGTTCATCGGCAATCAGCAGTTCGGGGCGCGTGAGCAGGGCCATTGCAATCATCACGCGCTGGCGCTCGCCGCCGGAAAGCTGGTGCGGGAAATCGTTTAGCCGTTTCGCCGCATTACGGATACCGGTGCGTTCAAGGCAGTTCAGAATTTCACCCCGCGCTGCCTCTTTACGCATTCCCCGATGAAGGGACAGCACTTCATAGAGCTGTTTTTCCAGGGTATGCAGTGGGTTGAGCGACACCATCGGCTCCTGAAAAATCATGGCGATGTTGTTGCCACGAATGCCGCGCAGGGTTTGCTCGTCAGCGTTCAGCAGCGATTGTCCATGGAACAGAATATCCCCCTGCGGATAGCTGACCGGCGGGGAAGGGAGCAGGCGCAGCACCGACAGCGCCGAAACGCTCTTACCGGAGCCGGATTCCCCGACCAGCGCCAGCGTCTCTCCGCGCTGGATCTGCAACGATAAATCCGTCACCACCGTGCGTGATTCGCCCTGTTTTGAAAACGCAATCGACAGGTTCTCTATGCTCAGAAGAGGCCGGGTCATGTCATACCGCCTTGTTGGGATCGAAGGCATCGCGCACGGCTTCGCCAATAAAAATCAGCAGGGAAAGGAGCACCGCCACGGAGAGGAATGCGGCGATGCCCAGCCAGGGGGCCTGGAGATTGTTTTTGCCCTGCAACAGCAGTTCGCCAAGGGACGGTGAGCCCAGCGGCAAACCGAAACCAAGAAAATCAAGCGACGTCAGGGTGGTAATGGAGCTGCACAAAATAAACGGCAGGAAGGTGAGGGTCGCCACCACCGCATTGGGAAGCATGTGGCGGAAGATGATTGCGCCATCGCTCACGCCTAACGCCTGCGCAGCGCGAATATAGTCGTAATTCCGCGTACGCAGAAACTCCGCGCGCACCACGCCGACCAGCGCCATCCAGCCGAACAGGACGGTGATCCCGAGCAGCCACCAGAAGCCAGGCTGTACCACGCTGGACAGCAGGATAATCAGAAACAGCGTCGGCATACCGGACCAGACTTCAATCACGCGCTGTCCCCATAAATCTATTTTACCCCCGTAATAGCCCTGCACGGCGCCCGCCACAACGCCCATTACGCTGCTAAAGAGCGTCAGCAGCAGCCCAAACAGGAGCGAGATGCGGGTGCCATAGAGAATGCGCGCCAGCACATCGCCGCCGTTGGCGTCCGTTCCCAGCCAGTTTTGCGCGGAAGGCGGCGAAGGGAAGGGGGTGGACGTGGCGAAGTTAATACTGTTCGCGCCAAAACGAATCGGCGCCCAGATAGCCCAGCCGTGCTGCGCTATCTGTTCACGTAACCAGGGATCCTGGTACTCGGCTGGCGTCGCAAACGGGCCGCCAAAATCGCTTTCGCTGTAGGTGGCCAGCACCGGTACATACCAGCGGTCTTTGAAATGCACCAGCAGGGGTTTATCGTTGGCAATCAGTTCCGAACACATACTTAAGGCGAACAGGACGGCGAAGATCCACAGCGACCAGTAGCCGCGACGGTTGTGGCGAAAGCGCGCCCAGCGGGCCTGATTGACGGGGCTTAAACGCGACATCAGCGACCCTCAAAATCGATACGGGGATCGACCAGCGTATAGCTGATATCGCTGATGATGTTCAGCAGCAGGCCGATCAGGGTGAAAATGTAGAGTGTGCCAAACATCACCGGATAATCACGGGAGACGGTGGCCTCATAGCCCAGCAGCCCTAATCCGTTGAGCGAGAACATCACCTCTATCAGCAGCGAGCCGGTAAAAAACATACTGATGAACGTGGCGGGGAAACCGGCAATCACCAGCAGCATGGCGTTACGAAAAACGTGCTTCCACATGATCTGCTTTTCACCGACGCCTTTGGCGCGCGCGGTGACGACGTACTGTTTGCGGATCTCATCAAGAAAGGCGTTTTTGGTCAGCATCGTAAGCGCCGCAAATCCGCCGATGACCATTGCCAGCACCGGAAGCGTGATGTGCCAGAAGTAATCGGTGATTTTCTGATACCACGGCAGGGTGCTGAAATCCGCAGAGACCAGCCCGCGCAGCGGGAAGAGGTCGAAATAACTGCCGCCAGCGAAAAAGACAATTAGCAGCACGGCAAACAGAAACGCCGGGATAGCGTAGCCGATGATAATGAATGTGCTGCTCCAGATATCGAAACGGCTACCGTTGTAGACCGCTTTTCGGATCCCCAGCGGAATGGAGACCAGATAAATAATCAGCGTCCCCCACAGTCCGAGCGTGATGGAAACCGGCAGGCTTTGTTTGATCAGGGTTAACACCGAGGCGCTGCGAAACAGGCTGTCGCCAAAATCGAAACGGACATAATCCCAGAGCATCCTGAAATAACGCTCGTGCAGCGGCTTGTCAAAACCATAGCGATGGGTAATCTCGGCGATCACCTCCGGATCCAGTCCGCGACCGCCCCGGTAGTGGCTTTCGCTGATGTTGCCCACGCCCGTCCGGGCATGGCTGGCCCCCATTCCTTCACCGCCGCCGCCCGGCATGCCGCCAGCGTGACCAAATTCTATTGCCGCAATTGCCTGGTCCACCGGACCGCCGGGGGCGATCTGGACGATAAAAAAGTTAATGGTAATGATGGCCCACAGCGTCGGGATCACTAACAGCAGCCGGCGGATAAGATAAGCGCCCATCGTCACTCCTTAACGCCGCTCTGCGGGCAGTTTTGCGGCTTTATTCACGTCATACCACCAGGTGTCAAAGCCGAGGGTGTAGACCGGGCGAACGGCAGGCAGGGAGAATTTATCCCAGCGGGCCACGCGATCTTCGCCCATATACCACATCGGCAGCATGTAATAGTTCCAGGTTAAGACCCGATCGAGCGCGCGGCCAAGCGGCAGAAGCTTGTTCTTATCGCCCTGAGCGGCGACAATTTTTGCAATCAGCGCATCAGTCACCGGGCTCTTTACGCCCGGGGCGTTGTACGAGGAGTCGATATACCCCGATGCCCAGGAGATTTGCAGATCTGAACTCGGCCACGGCTGCGCGGCCCACAGGGTCTGCATCATGTCGTAATCGCGACTGCGCTTGCGGTTGGTTAACTGGGCCATATCGACCTGGCGGATATTCATGGTGACGCCAAGCCGGGCAAGGTTCTTCTTGAATGGCAGCACCCACTGATCGTTTGCGCCGGAGGCAATCAGCAGTTCGAAGCTGAGCGGTTTACCGGTTTGCACATTAACCCGTTGCCGATTTTTCAGCACCCAGCCAGCATCATCCAGCAGGTTGCTGGCTTTCAGCAGGTTGTCCCGGTCGAACCCGTTTCCGTCGGACTTGGGCGGTTCAAATACGCGGGTGAACACCTCCGGCGGGAGCTCCGCTTTCATTGGCGCCAGCAAAACCAGCTCGTCCGCGTGGGGATAATCACGGGCGGCATATTCAGTATTCTGGAAATAGCTGTTCGCCCGGCTGTAGGCTCCGTAAAACAGCGCTTTGTTCATCCATTCGAAATCAAACGCCAGGGTAATGGCTTCACGCACCCGACGATCGGAAAAAACCGGGCGCTGAATATTAAACGCCAGCCAGCGCGTGTCCTGCGCGGATTCGTTTTTGTGTTCGTCTTTAACGATATAGCCTTTCGCGAAATTTTTTCCAATATAGCGGGTCGCCCAATTTTTGGCGCTGTTCTCGACACGTAAATCAAACGCGCCCGCCTTAAATGCCTCGAAGGCCACGTTATCATCCAGGTAGTAGTCGTAGCGGATTGTATCGAAGTTCCAGCGGCCCCGGTTTACCGGCAGCGTGGCTGCCCAGTAATCTTTCACCCGGGAATAGATCACGTACTGGCCCATTCGCCAGTCGGTAATGCGATACGGCCCTCCGGCCAGCGGCGGGGTAGAGAGGGGATCGCTCAGCTTATGATTTTTCCAGAAGGATTCGGGCATGACGGGCAGGGAGAACAGGCTCAGCATATTCTCTTTGTTCGGCTCAGGGAGTTCGATTCGCACGGTCAGCGGGGCGATGGCTTTCACCGTGGTGCCCTTGTACACCAGACGAAACTGCGGCACGCCTTCGGTCATAAATTTATGAAAGGTGAATGCCACGTCACGGGCGCTAACCGGCGTACCGTCGTGAAAACGCGCCCGCGGATTAATCGCGATTTCTGCCCAGCTGAAATCATCGGCGTATCGCACGTTCTCGGCGACCAGGGGATAATAGCTGCCGGGCTCGTCGTCGGAGGTGACGAACAGCGTGTCATAGAGGGATTCGGTACGCGCTGCCGCCACGCCGCGCAGGGCAAAGCGGTTAAAGTTGTCAAACGTTCCCGTGGCGGAAAGCGTCACGTTTCCGCCTTTCGGGGCGGCGGGGTTAACGTAATCGTAGTGGTTAAAGTTAACCGCGTACTTCGGCTCGCCAATGACGGCAAAGGCCGTGCTCTCTTTGATGGTCTGCGCCTGGCTCGACAGGCTCACCAGCGCCAATAGCGTCAACACAACGCGCATAATCATAGTGCGGCGGATCCCTTTGTTCACAGGCAGGCTCGGTTGAACAGAATAATAAGGGACAGCGCCGTGATTGTGAAATTATTCCCCGAGCGTGATGTCGGGTTGCCACGTCCTGAACTGCTCCAGCGGCATCGGGCGGCCGATCCAGTAGCCCTGAAGATAGTTCACGCCATGCTCGCGCAGCCACGCCGCCTGCTCCGGCGTTTCAACACCCTCGGCAACGGTTAACATATTCAGGCGTTCTGCCAGCGTCAGCACCGCGTCAAGCACTGGCGAGGTGACGGTTTCAGTCCCGATGGCATTCACGAAGCCACGGTCAATTTTCAGGTAATCCATCGTGAAGCGTTCCAGATAGATCAGCGCGCTGTGGCCGGTGCCAAAATCATCGATGGCAATTTCGAAACCTTCTTCGTGCAGCCATTCGAACAGCTGATTAGCCTCGCGGTGGTTGATCATATCGCGCTCGGTTATTTCCAGCACAATCTGGAAGTGATCGGGTGGAAGAGCGGCGGCAAACGCGCGCATATCCTCTTTAAAGCTTTCCGCATGCAGATGCCCGGGCGCGATGTTGATCCCAAACTTGGCCCCAGGCGGGAGCACCGTTTGCAGGACAGGGGCATCGCGGATAATCAGGTCAAAAAGATGCAGCGTCAGCGGGACAATCAGCTTCTGCGCTTCAGCGAAATTAATAAAGGCATCCGGTGGAATTTCTCCCATCACCGGATGCTTCCAGCGCATCAGGACTTCCAGCCCGGTCATTTTGAGCGACTGCGCATCCACGACGGGTTGATAGACCACGTAAAACTGGTCGCGTTTGATGGCCGTTAGGATCTCTTTCCCCGGATTAAGACGGATAGTAAGAATATAGAAATTCAACAGGCCCGCCGCGATACCGCAGACCAGGCCGAAAAACAGGGCGTACAGCACATCATCGGTCGTCCAGGCTTCCGCATAAACATGGATGGTCAGAGGTACATTTTTCAGCGTGGCGGTACGGACCGGGATATCAGGCAAATCACGTGCAGGGACCAGCGTTCCGGAATGGGTTGATAACGCATAATCGCCAATAATGATGGAAATACCGGCAAACTCATCCTGTCTTGAGGTGTAGAGGAGATAAGGAGTCAGGTTAAGATTAACGGAGGTAAATACACCGCCGTCCTTCACCAGTGGGTTGCGATACCAGATGGCAATCGCGGGCTTGTCCGGCAGCATGGGAGTGCCCGGCAGGAGCGCCATATCAACCTGTTTATTGATGTGCAGTTCAGGAATAAGCGCTTCCAGAGGGACATTCATCGGGCCGGTGGCGGAAGAGCAGTAGGCGTTTTTATCCCTGACCAGCAAAAAGGCGCGCACATTGATGCTAAAGGCCGCCCGGGAGGTCAGGGCGGCACTCACTTCCTCGCAGCTGTTTAGCGTGAGTGGCTGGAGCGTATCAATCGACATTTTGAGCTCATCAAAATAGCTCTCCATGTAGACGCTTAAATCGGTAATAAGGGTATCGAATCTGACGTCTCGCTTGTGATAACTCCAGTAAAACTGTAATGCTCCCAGGAGCAGGGCAGTGAATAACCCCGTAAGGAAACTGAGAAACAGAATCTTGCGGTTGCTGGAGAAGTAGCGGGTAAACATAGATGTCGTGATTCCTGAAATGCCGCTGGATAGTTATCAGTGTAACGGGCAAAAAAAAACACTGCCGGAGCAGTGCTTTTTTTATCGTATCGCCAGCCAAGGGATAACCAACGATACGACAGCAATATTAACTACGGCTCAGAACGCGGCGAGCTTCGTTGTAGCGCTTCTTCCAGTAAGGTTCGTTCATGCTGGAAATCGTCACACCACTGCTGGTGGAAGCATGGACAAACTGATCGTTACCGATATAGATGCCAACGTGTCGACCGGTTGAACCCGCTCTGAACAGGACTAAATCGCCCGTGCGCAGTTTAGTGCGCGAAATGGATTTGCCCATTTCCTGCTGTTCATAAGTAGAACGCGGAAGGTCTAACCCAAACTGCTCACGGAATGTACGCTGTACGAACGCGGAACAATCGATGCCTTTCTTGGTGCTGCCGCCCAGACGGTAACGCACGCCTTTCCAGTCAGCATACTGATCCATAATACGCGACTTAACGTCGAGATTACGTACCATATTTTCAAATTCATCCTGAGAGGCTTGCAGTGAAGAGGAATCTTCCATTCCCACAACACGCGTCTCAGGATGCATATTCTTCGCGGTGTTCGTCGTACTACATGCCGAAAGCAGAACCGCCACTGCAATCGCCGGGATCCCCCGCAAGATATATCTCAAGATTGGTTGAGATTTGACCATTTTGTTTGTTTTCCCTTGAAGTCCTTAACGAAAATATCGTTATAAAAATGCCAACCGTGACGAGACTAATAATCTGTTCACAATGAGACAATTCTTTATGGTGAAAACTGTGGCTCAACGCACAAAATTATTCACCATGATAATAATTATCTCAGTGGGGCAAAACGAGTTCGAGGTTAACCGATTGCACGGGGTATTGCGAGCAAAAAAGTCCGTTTTTTTATAAGAAAATGTGATACACAAAGTTACAGCGCGGAATTGCTCAAAATGCCGCCATTCATATCGGTAATCCCTGCAATTGCTTCATTTTTATCACGAATTGTATGACGGGATGATGACAGCGTTGAATGACGCCGAAAAGAAGTGACGCAGGGATCGAAAACGATCCCTGATGAATGGTGTTAATTTTCGTTATTTATTTGTTTCCAGCTTGTTTAAATTGCCAGGAAGATAGCGATCAAAAATGTCTATTATGCGATCGCTCAGGGGGGTCATCAGCACCCACGGTAAACCAATTAACACCGCCGTGAGGGAGCCTACGGCGATATCTGTCAGCCAGTGAGCGCCAATCATCACCCGCGGGAATGCAAATACCACCACAATAACCAGGGCGATGGTGAAGGCTTTTTTACCAAAATAGCGCAGCATGAAGCCTGCAAAAATCAGCAGCATCATACCGTGGTCGCCCGGGAAACTGTCCTTCGAGGCATCTTTGGTTGGAATATGAAGCAGCTCGCTGACGCGGTTAATATTCGGGAAAAAGAGCGAAGGACTGGCGCGTTTAACCGGCATCAGATGCTGCGCCAGCTGGTTGATAATCACGGCCGTCAGCAGCATCACCAGGCCGATAATCAGAATACGGCGACGACCCGTTTTGTCTTCCTTCAGCCAGAAGGAGAGCATCAGACAGCCCATTGCCAGCAGCGAACAGCCGTCAAACGCGCGGTTGTTGGTGATCGCCACCAGCCACAGGAAGGCTTCACTCTTCGCCAGCGCCTGGTTAAAGAAGTGGAACAGCCCGGAATCCAGCGGGAACCAGAAACCGTGATCCGCCGGGATATACCAGGAGAAAAAGATCGCCAGGCCGGCAGCGTTGAGCAATAAAATAGCAGGAAGTCGAGTCGTCATAGTCTTCAGCAATGTGTGAAATCAGGGGCAACGTTAGCCGCCCAAACTTAAACGAAGCTTCAACAGGCTTGACTGGAGGGCATTCCAGTCGGTATTAACCGCACTAATTAACTCTATCCGGCTGTCGGGTGGGGCGACGTTCTGGGTTTCAATAAAGAAATCCTCGCCCTGACGGTTAATGCGCACCAGACCATCCGGAGTGCGCATGATCCCTTTTACCCGCTCAACCGGCGCGAGTCTCGCCCATTCCAGTATACCAATGGTGTCGAAAACCGTATCGGCATCGAAGATCCACCCGCAGGCCTGATGCCCCTGGCCGCTGTTCAGGTTGCGACGCCAGCGCTGATGCTCCGGCAGGCTCAGTGCAGCCAGGCCTTGCTTCGCGCCGTGGCTATGCGAATGCTCAGCGCTGGCAGGCAGTTGCGTCTGGTTGAGGCGGGGAAGGTCGAGCAGGGCGCCATCAATGTTGCCCTGGGTCGTCTGCACATACTGACGTCCACCGCCAGCCTGCTGCCACCAGGACTGGAACGCGGCCTGACTCTCAGCCGTCGCGCGATCGGATTTATTCGCCACGATAATATCTGCCGAGGCGAGCTGGTCGCGGAAATTGTCATTATTGATCGCTTTTTCATCCAGCAGCTGGCGGGGGTCGAGCAGGCAAAGCGTCGCACGCAGCTCAAGCCACGGCTCGTATACCGGGGCGGTCAGTAAATCAAGGATTTGCTTAGGATGCCCCAGCCCGGTGGGCTCAATCAGCAGACGGTCCGGCTTGCCCTGACGCAGCAGCGTATTCAGCCCGACCTGCATCGGCAGACCATTCACGCAGCACATACACCCGCCCGGGATCTCTTTCACCATCGCGCCGCTGTCGGCGAGCAACGCGCCGTCGATCCCCACTTCGCCAAATTCGTTGACCAGCACGGCCCACTTTTCCGCCGGGTCTTTATTGGCCAGCAAATGCAGAATGGACGTAGTTTTACCGCTGCCTAGAAAACCGGTGATCAGGTTGGTTTTGGTCACGTGCGCTCCGATAAATAATTGTGATGTAGTAACAACTATCTATCATCCTGACGAAAAAATCGGGCATTGAGAAGAGGGAGGGCGAACGGAGCATAAAACCGTTCGCCTTAAACGCAATAATCGCTAAATTTTTAACGTTTCGATAACGGCCTGGCGCGCGCCAAGCCGGACGAGGCGCTGGTACGCGCTGGTGATTGCCTCGACAAAGACAGGGTTTTGCGGCAGGTCGTCGCCAAAGATTTCATTTAGCGTCAGCAGGGCGCTAACGCGTTCTGCGTCGCTGCTGGTAGCGACAATGGCCTGAAACTTGTCGCTCAGCGGATCGCGTACGTCAATGGCGTTGCCCTGTTCGTCCGTACCGCTGACGTAGCGCATCCAGCCCGCCACCTCCAGCGCCAGTAATGGCCAGGCGGTGTTACGCTCAAGATGCATGCGGATCCCTTCCAGCATGCGCTGAGGCAGCTTCTGGCTGCCGTCCATGGCGATTTGCCATGTACGATGCTGTAGGGCCGGGTTGGCGAAGCGGTCAAGCAGGCTGTCAGCATAGGCTGTCAGATCAACGTTGGTGATGCGCAGCGTAGGGGCCTGCTCATTCAGCATCAGCCTGCGGGCAGCCTCGCGGAAACTGTCGTCCTGCATACATTCATTTATGTGCGCGTAGCCGGCAAGGTAGCCCAGATACGCGAGGAAGGAGTGGCTGCCGTTCAGCATCCGCAGCTTCATCTGCTCCCAGGGCAGGACATCCTCAACCATCTGTACGCCTGCCACCTCCCACTCCGGACGCCCGGCGACAAAGTTATCTTCCACTACCCACTGAATGAACGGTTCACAGCTGATGGCGCAGGGATCCTCAACGCCAAGTTCCTGGGTGATTTCCGCGAGTGAGGCGTCGGTGGCGGCGGGCACGATTCGGTCGACCATGGTACCAGGGAAGCTCACGTGCGCCTCGATCCATGCGGCCAGCTCTGCGGAACGCTTTCCGGCCATGCCGAGAACGGCATTTTTCACCACGTGGCCGTTGTCGGGAATATTGTCGCAGGAGAGCACGGTAAACGCCGGCAGGCCCCGCTCGCGGCGGCGATGAAGCGCTTCAACCAGAATACCCGGCGCGGAATGCGGCTCAGACGGGTGCTCGAGATCGTGCAGCATGCGGCTGTTCCGCATATCCAGTTTTCCCGTCGCCGGATCGATACAGTAGCCTTTTTCGGTAATGGTGAGGGAGACAATTGCCACCTGCGGTTCGCAGAATTTCTCAATAATGGCTGCCAGCGAGTCGAGTTTGGCGTTCAGGCACTCTTTTACCGCACCGATAATAATGGGTTGATTGCCTTCGGCACCTTTCTCCAGCACGGTAAACAGATGATCCTGCGCCCGGAGCTGGCCCATAAGGACATCGCCGCTAAAGAGGCTAATCTCACAAATTCCCCAGTCGCCTCCTTTGGCATTCAGTACCCGGTTTGTTAACAACGCCTGATGCGCCCGGTGGAACGCGCCAAAACCGAAATGGACGATGCGGGAGCGTAACTGCTCGCGATCGTAGCGGGGCTGCTGGACATGAGCAGGAAGCGCGGTGGAGGCAATAGTCTTCATGTAATACACACCTGATTAACCATTAATTAACAATGCCAGTGTAAAGTTATATGACAACAAATTAAATTGGTAAGCCGTAAATATCCCTGTTATGTGAGTTTGATCAATCAATGCCGCGTGCTGTATTGACCACTTCGATTAAACATGTATGGTAGTCGTCATTGAAGTAATACATATTGGTATAACAACTTGAGAGGGTGGGGCAATGGAACAAACCTGGCGTTGGTACGGGCCGAACGATCCGGTTTCTCTTGATGATGTGCGTCAGGCTGGCGCAACGGGTGTGGTCACGGCGCTGCATCATATTCCGAACGGTCAGGTGTGGCCGGTAGAGGAAATCCAAAAGCGTCAGGCTCAGCTGGCAGAGAAGGGGTTAACCTGGTCTGTTGTGGAAAGTATTCCGGTTCACGAAGATATCAAAACCCACTCCGGTGAGTGTGATACCTGGATTGCGAATTATCAGCAGAGCATTCGTAACCTGGCAGCCTGTGGTATTGATACCGTCTGCTACAACTTTATGCCGATCCTGGACTGGACGCGTACCGACCTGGAATATGAAATGGCCGATGGTTCGAAGGCGCTGCGTTTCGATCAAATCGCTTTTGCGGCTTTCGAACTGCACATTCTGAAGCGTCCGGGGGCGGAAGCAGACTACACCGCCGAAGAGCAGCAGCAGGCGCTGGCGTGGTTCAATGCCGCCGGTGAAGCGGACATTGAGAAGCTGGTTCGCAATATCATCGCGGGCCTGCCCGGTGCGGAAGAGGGTTATACCCTCGATCAGTTCCGTGCGCGCCTGGCGGAATATGGCGATATCGATAAAAACCAGCTGCGTGAAAACATGGCGCACTTCCTGCGCGCTATTGTGCCGGTGGCAGAAGAAGTCGGCGTGCGGCTGGCGGTTCATCCTGACGATCCACCGCGCCCTATCCTCGGCCTGCCGCGTATCGTGTCTACGATTGAAGATATGCAGTGGCTGAAAGAGACGGTGGACAGCATCTACAACGGCTTTACCATGTGTACGGGCTCGTATGGCGTGCGGGCGGATAACGATCTGGTGCGGATGATCGAAACCTTCGGCGATCGCATTCATTTCACCCACCTGCGTGCAACCTGCCGTGAAGAGAACCCGAAAACCTTCCACGAAGCAGCCCATCTTGGCGGCGACGTGAACATGGTTGCGGTGGTGGATGCCATTCTCTCTGAAGAGGTACGTCGTAAGCAGGCGGGGGTTGTACGTCCTATCCCGTTCCGTCCGGATCACGGGCACCAGATGCTGGACGATCTGCGCAAGAAAACGAATCCAGGGTATTCGGCGATTGGCCGTCTGAAAGGGATGGCGGAAGTGCGCGGTATCGAGCTGGCGCTGAAAATGACGAAGTATCCTGAACTGCTGTAAAGGTTGTTGCCGGGTGGCGGCTGCGCCTTACCCGGCCTACAAAAACACAAAAACCGGCATCAGAGCCGGTTTTTTGTAGGCCCGGTAAGCGTAGCGCCACCGGGCGAAAAGCAGGATCAGTCAGCACGACCCATATAGCGTTTTTCTTCGATATGGATACGGATTTTCTCGCCCGCTGACAGGTACTCTGGCACCTGTACGACCAGACCGGTAGTCAGGGTAGCCGGTTTGTTACGCGCACTTGCAGACGCGCCTTTGATGCCCGGTGCCGTTTCAACAATTTCCAGATCAACGGTCTGCGGCAGCTCCAGCGCCAGCAGCACGCCATCCCAGGTCAGCACCTGCATGTCCGGCATCCCACCTTCAGGAATAAACAGCAGCTCTTCTTCGATCTGATCTTTGGTGAAGATATACGGGGTGTAATCTTCTTTATCCATGAACACGTATTCGTTGCCATCGATGTAGGAGAAATCAACGTAGCGACGGGTGAGGGTCACGGTATCAACGATATCGTCGCCTTTAAAACGTTCTTCCACTTTCAGGCCGGTGCGGACATCGGAGAAACGCATTTTGTACAGCGTTGCTGCGCCACGGGCGCTGGGTGCCTGAATGTCGATATCTTTCACAATCAGCAGTTTGCCGTTGTAATTCAGTACCATACCTTTCTTAATTTCGTTCGCTCTTGGCATTGCAGTAATCCTGTTTACGGGAGGTAAAAAATATCGCGCCAAATTACTCGCGCGCGGCCTTTCAGGCAAGCGGAATTCGTGGGTTTTGCTATCAATACATAAAAGGTGTTACTGTGCGCGCAATGCCCGACTGCGCGGGCATCTGCCACCAACAGAGAGCATGTATGGATTGTCGTTCCGACTGTGGCGCGTGCTGTACCGCACCGTCCATCTCAAGCCCCATTCCAGGCATGCCGGAGGGCAAGCCTGCCAATACCCGCTGCGTTCAGCTCTCTGACACTAACCTGTGCATGATCTTTGGCTCGCCCCTGCGCCCGAAGGTGTGCTCCGGGCTCCAGCCAACCGCCGAAATGTGCGGCAGTACGCGCCAGCAGGCCATCACTTATCTGCTTGAGCTGGAAGCGCTCACCGCGCCTTAAACGTCTTTGATTCGCGTCAGGCAGCTCAGCGTCAGGACGCACATCACCAGCGCAATCCAGAACACCGTATGATAGTTCCAGATTTCAGCCACAACGCCCGCCAGTGAGCCTGCAATAATCCAGCCCACGCGGGTGGTATTAGTATAAAGGGTGGTGGCAGAGCCTGCCTGACCCGGCATCAGATCCTGGAAGTAGAGCATGCCGATACCGGCCAGAATGCCGATGTAAATGGCGTTCAGCAGCTGTAAAGCAAGAAGCAGGGCTGGCGTATGAACCGTCAGCATACCGACATAAAACAGCAGCCCGGCTACGGCGGCGACGCGCATCAAAAAGCGCTTGCCGAAGCGCTTCGCGTAATAGCCCGCAATCAGCATGGTGGGGATCTCAAGCCCCGCGGCGGTTCCCATCATGATCCCGGCCAGCTTCTCCGGCAGATGCAACTCATCAATAATAAACAGCGGCATATTAATGATATAGAGGCTGTTGGTTCCCCACATTAGCGTACAGATAATGAATAACAGCAGCGCGTCGCGCCGGTTACGTCGCGGAGCTTCCAGCGTACCGGTCGCCACTTTCGGCTCTTTGCGCATGGAGGGCAGAAAGAACCAGACCATTGCGCCGCATACCACGAAGGCCACGGCTGCGCTGAGGTACATCACCGTAAAGCCAAAACCCATCGCCAGCGCGTAGGCGAGCGGGGGGCCAATCACCCACGCCAGCGACACCTGCGCGCGCAGTATCGAGCTGAACATCACCGCTTCTCGCCCGGTGCGGTCGGCATGCTCGCGGGCAAGGGCGAACATCTGCGGGTTGGCGGTCGAGCCGAAACTGCTCAGGAAGACGCCCACGAACAGCAGAATGAAGTAGTTACGGTTCCAGGCAAACAGCAGGCAGGCAAACACCCCGAGCAGGCAGCAAAAAACGATCAGGCTTTTGCGATCGCCTTTGCGGTCTGAACGCCCGGCTAGAAACTGGCTGACGAAAATGCCGATGATGGCGCTCCCGGTGAAGAAGAAGCCAACCATCGCCGGGCGGGCATGAACTTCGTTGGTCAGAAACAGGCTCAGCGTAGGCGTTTGTAACGCACCGGCAATACCGGTGAGAAAAGCAACGATCAAAAACGCCGTTGACGTCAAATCAAAAGGCTTTGGTGAGGCGGCAGCGGGGGTGTTATGCATGTTCAGTCTTTGCGAGTAACAGAGAGAGGCGGAGTTTACGCCGCCTGTCATTAAATAAACAGAGGGCAAAATCAAGATTGCCACAATAAATCAAAATAGCATTTCAGTTTATCGCCGTTTCGCTGAAGCGTGCTGAACCTGTTTGCTGAACATCAGCAAAAACCTCCCGACTGAAGAAGAAATGTGCTGCACTTCTAAATTCTGCAACAAGAAATGTAACTTTTCTTGCAACCTTTTGTAGAAAAGACAAGACTTCTTGAAACGTTTCAGCGCTATCTTGCCTGTCCTGAAGAAGCAGGTTAGCGCCTGGTTTCTCAGTTAAGCTGAAACGATTCAATTTCAGCAGGAGAGGAGAATCATGTTCCAGTTATCTGTTCAGGATATTCACCCGGGCGAACAGGCCGGGAATAAAGAAGAGGCTATTCGCCAGGTCGCCGCTGCGCTCGTGCAGGCTGGCAACGTGGCTGACGGCTACGTCAACGGCATGCTGGCGCGTGAACAGCAGACCTCCACCTTCCTCGGTAACGGTATTGCAATTCCGCACGGCACCACGGACACCCGCGATCAGGTGCTGAAAACCGGCGTGCAGGTCTTCCAGTTCCCGCAGGGCGTGCTGTGGGGCGAGGGGCAGGTGGCTTATGTGGCGATCGGCATCGCGGCCAGCGGTGACGAACACCTGGGCCTGCTGCGTCAGCTGACGCACGTGCTGAGCGATGATGCCGTCGCGGAACAGCTTAAATCCGCCACCACTGCTGAAGAGCTGCGTGCCCTGCTGATGGGCGAAAAACAGAGCGAAGCGCTGAAGCTGGATAATGAAACCCTGACGCTGGACGTCGTTGCGTCCGATTTGCTGACGCTCCAGGCGCTGAACGCGGCCCGCCTGAAAGAAGTGGGAGCGGCAGATACCACTTTTGTGACGCGCGCCATCAATGATAAGCCATTAAACCTGGGTCAGGGCATCTGGCTGAACGACAGTGCTGAAGGCAACCTGCGTAGCGCTATCGCGGTCAGCCGTGCTGCGGTTGCCTTTGAGACAGACGGCGAACGCGCCGCGATGCTGGTAACGGTCGCCATGGCGGACGATCAGCCGGTATCCGTGCTGAAGCGTCTGGGCGATCTGCTGCTGAACAATAAAGCTGAAAAACTGCTGAACGCAGACGCGGCGACGGTGCTGGCCCTGCTGACCAGCGACGATGAGCTGACGGATGACCTGCTGAGCGCAGAGTACGTGGTGCGTAACGAACACGGCCTGCATGCCCGTCCGGGCACCATGCTGGTGAATACCATTAAACAATTTGCAAGTGAGATCACCGTGACCAATCTGGACGGTTCGGGTAAACCAGCCAACGGGCGCAGCCTGATGAAAGTTGTCGCGCTGGGCGTGAAGAAAGGCCATCGTCTGCGCTTTACCGCGCAGGGTGCGGATGCTGAACAGGCGCTGAAAGCGATTGGCGACGCCATCGCGGCCGGTCTGGGGGAGGGCGCATAATGAGCAGACGTGTTGCGACCATTACGCTGAACCCGGCTTACGATCTGGTGGGCTTCTGCCCGGAAATTGAGCGTGGCGAAGTCAACCTGGTGCGGACGACCGGCCTGCATGCCGCAGGAAAAGGGATTAACGTGGCGAAGGTGCTGAAAGATCTCGGCATCGACGTCACCGTAGGCGGCTTCCTCGGTAAAGACAACCAGGATGGTTTTCAGCAGTTGTTCAGTGAACTGGGCATCGCTAACCGTTTTCAGGTTGTGCAGGGCCGTACCCGCATCAACGTTAAGCTGACCGAGAAAGACGGTGAAGTGACCGATCTGAACTTCTCCGGCTTCGAAGTGACCCCGGCTGACTGGGAGCGCTTTGTTGCCGATTCCCTGAGCTGGCTGGGCCAGTTTGACATGGTGTGCGTCAGCGGCAGTCTGCCGTCCGGCGTCAGCCCGGAAGCGTTCACCGACTGGATGACGCGCCTGCGCAGCCAGTGCCCGTGCATTATTTTCGACAGCAGCCGCGACGCGCTGGTCGCCGGTCTGAAAGCCTCGCCATGGCTGGTTAAGCCTAACCGCCGCGAACTGGAGATCTGGGCGGGCCGTAAGCTGCCAGAATTAAAGGATGTGATTGACGCTGCCCATGCGCTGCGCGAGCAGGGTATCGCTCACGTGGTGATTTCGCTGGGTGCAGAAGGTGCCCTGTGGGTTAACGCCTCCGGGGAATGGATTGCCAAACCGCCTTCAATGGAGGTGGTCAGCACCGTGGGTGCAGGGGATTCGATGGTTGGCGGCCTGATCTACGGTCTGCTGATGCGCGAATCCAGTGAACATACCTTACGTCTTGCTACCGCCGTTGCGGCCCTGGCCGTGAGCCAGAGCAATGTCGGTATTACCGATCGTACCCAGTTAGCCGCGATGATGGCGCGCGTTGACTTAAAACCTTTTAACTAACAGCAGGAGAGGAATAATGAAAACGCTGCTGATCATTGACTCCGGTCTCGGACAGGCTCGTGCCTATATGGCGAAGACCCTGCTGGGCGCGGCGGCACAAAAAGCGCACCTGGATATCATTGATAACCCGGGTGATGCTGAAATGGCGATTGTTCTGGGCGACAAAATCCCCGCGGACAGCGCCCTGAACGGTAAAAAAGTGTGGCTGGGTGATATTAATCGCGCGGTGGCACACCCTGAACTGTTTCTGAGCGAAGCAAAAGGTCATGCGACGGTTTACAGCGCACCTGTTGAGGCGGCGCCGGTTGCCGCCGCTGGGCCGAAACGCATTGTTGCGGTAACGGCCTGCCCGACAGGTGTGGCGCACACCTTTATGGCGGCTGAAGCCATTGAAACCGAAGCGAAAAAACGTGGCTGGTGGGTGAAGGTTGAAACCCGCGGCTCTGTTGGTGCGGGCAATGCCATCACGCCTGAAGAGGTGGCGGAAGCCGATCTGGTGATTGTGGCGGCGGATATCGAAGTGGATCTGGCGAAGTTTGCCGGCAAGCCGATGTACCGTACCTCTACCGGCCTGGCGCTGAAGAAGACCGCGCAGGAGTTTGATAAGGCGCTGGCAGAAGCCAAACCGTATCAGGCAACCGGTGCGGCTAAAACTGCGACCGAAGGGAAAAAAGAGTCTGCGGGCGCGTATCGTCACCTGCTGACCGGCGTATCCTACATGCTGCCGATGGTGGTGGCGGGCGGCCTGTGTATTGCGCTCTCCTTCGCCTTTGGTATCGAGGCGTTTAAAGAGCCGGGCACGCTGGCGGCTGCGTTGATGCAGATTGGCGGCGGCTCCGCGTTTGCGCTGATGGTGCCGGTGCTGGCGGGCTTTATCGCTTTCTCCATTGCTGACCGTCCGGGTCTGACGCCGGGTCTTATCGGCGGTATGCTCGCCGTGAGCACCGGTTCTGGCTTTATCGGCGGTATCATTGCCGGTTTCCTCGCCGGTTATGTGGCGAAGCTGATCAGCTCGAAGCTGAAGCTACCGCAGAGTATGGAGGCGCTGAAACCTATCCTGATCATTCCGCTGATTTCCAGCCTGGTGGTCGGTCTGGCGATGATTTACCTGATTGGTAAGCCGGTCGCGGGCATTCTGGAAGGTCTGACCCACTGGCTGCAAACCATGGGGACGGCGAACGCGGTGCTGCTGGGCGCAATCCTCGGCGGTATGATGTGTACCGACATGGGGGGGCCGGTGAACAAAGCGGCATATGCGTTTGGCGTTGGCCTGCTGAGTACCCAGACCTACGCGCCGATGGCGGCGATCATGGCGGCCGGTATGGTGCCTCCGCTGGCGCTCGGTCTGGCGACGATTATTGCCCGCCGTAAGTTCGATAAAGCGCAGCAGGAAGGCGGTAAAGCGGCGCTGGTGCTGGGCCTGTGCTTCATCACCGAAGGCGCAATCCCGTTTGCGGCACGCGATCCAATGCGTGTTCTGCCGTGCTGTATCGTGGGTGGTGCGGTGACGGGGGCTATCTCCATGGCGGTAGGTGCGAAACTGATGGCGCCGCACGGCGGTCTGTTCGTCCTGCTCATCCCTGGCGCCATCACGCCGGTGCTGGGTTATCTGCTGGCGATTGTTGCCGGTACGCTGGTGGCAGGCCTGTCTTACGCGGTGCTGAAGCGCCCGGAAGCGGAAGTGGTCGCAAAAGCAGCCTAAAAGAGGTGTCGGGTGGCGGCTTCGCCTTACCCGACCTACAAAAAAAGCCGGGTGCGTAAGCAGCCCGGCTTTTTTTATGCCGCCTGTTCAGCGGTTTGCTGCGCCTTCAGCCAGGCAATCTCTTCCGCCCAGATATCCGGGTTAATGGTTTCGAGCACCATCGGAATACCGTCGAAGCGGGCGTCCTGCATGATAAAGCGGAACGCATCATGGCCGATGTTGCCTTCGCCCAGGCTGTGGTGGCGGTCAACGCGGCTGCCGAACGCGCTTTTCGCATCGTTTAAGTGCATACCGCGAAGGTATTTAAAACCGACAATACGCTCGAACTCCTCGAAGGTATTTTTCGTGGCCTCGGTTGTGCGCAGGTCATAGCCGGCGGCAAAGGCGTGACAGGTATCGATGCACACCCCCACGCGGGATTTATCTTCCACGCCGTCGATGATCGCCGCCAGATGCTCAAACTTAAAGCCGAGGTTGCTGCCCTGACCGGCGGTATTCTCAATCACCGCCGTCACGCCCTGGGTTTTATCCAGCGTCATGTTGATGGACTCGGCGATGCGCGCCAGACAGGCGTCTTCGTCAATCTGCATCAGATGGCTGCCGGGATGGAAGTTCAGCAGCGTCAGCCCCAGCTGTTCACAGCGCTGAACCTCATCCAGGAACGCTTCGCGGGATTTTTCCAGCGCCTCGGCAACCGGGTGACCGAGGTTAATGAGGTAGCTGTCGTGGGGAAGGATTTGGCCAGGCCCGTAGCCGTATTTCTCACAGGCGGCTTTGAAATCATCAATCACTTCAGCGGTGAGCGCTGCGGCGCGCCACTGGCGCTGGTTTTTGGTGAACAGGGCGAAAGCGGTCGCCTCGATTTCGGCGGCGCGAATGGCGGCATTCGCAAGGCCACCGGCAGCGCTGACGTGCGCTCCAACATATTTCATAAAAAGACTCCTGTTAACCCGAAATGCCTATGATAGCGGGTTAACAGGAGAAGGACGAGATGGTTTATGCCAACAGGCTGTGTACCGCAAGGTTAATCGCACCACCGCCAACGATTAGCCAGATGAACAGCACCAGCGCCATCAGCAGCGGTTTCGCGCCGGCTTTTTTCAGCGCGCTGACGTGTGTGGTGACGCCCAGCGCCGCCATCGCCATCGCCAGCAGGACCGTATCCAGCGTCACCAGCATATCCACCATCGCTTTTGGCAGCAGGTGGAAAGAGTTGAAGACAGCGACCACGATGAACAGGATCGCAAACCACGGAATGGTGATTTTGCTTTTCTCGCTGCCGCCTGCCGGAGCAAGCTGTTTAACCCGCGCCGCGAGGAAAATCAGGAACGGGGCCAGCATCATCACGCGCAGCATTTTGGCGATGACCGCCGCGTTTTCCGCTTCCGGGTTAATGGCGTGACCTGCCGCCACCACCTGCGCCACTTCGTGCATGGTTGAGCCGATATAAATGCCGTAGGTTTCCGGACTAAACCAGTGCGCCACCAGCGGATACATGGCCGGATACAGGAAGATCGCCAGCGTACCGAAGATAACTACCGTCGCGACGGCAACCGTGACTTTACTGGCTTCGGCTTTAACGACGGGTTCTGTTGCCAGTACCGCCGCCGCGCCGCAGATGCTGCTACCCGCACCGATCAGCCAGCTGGTCTGTTTGTCCAGCCCAAAGATCTTCTGGCCGATAAAGCACGCCAGTAAAAAGGTGCTCGAAAGGGTCAGGACGTCAATGGCAATCCCGCTGACACCGACATCCGCAATCTGCGAAAAGGTGAGACGGAAGCCATAAAGGATGATCCCGAGACGTAATAAATGCTGCTTGGCGAAAAGCACGCCGCCGTCGCAGGATTTCCATATGTGTGGATAAACGGTGTTCCCGACCACCATGCCGAGCAGAATGGCCAGCGTCAGGGCGCTGAACCCTGCGCCGGCAACCGCCGGTATACTCCCGCCCCATAAAGCCACGCCGGTAACCACGGCGCTGAGCGCGAGACCCGGCACGAAGTGCCACACTGTACGATGATGTTGTAAGGTGATTTCTGACATAACCTTCTCCTTTGTCTGGCTAAAGGTTACGGCGCTCTGGCTTAAAAATAAAATTGATTATATATTTATAATCAATCTTTATAAGTGGTAAGCAACCATGCACATTACATTGCGTCAGCTGGAAGTTTTTGCCGAGGTGCTGAAAAGCGGCTCGACAACCCAGGCGTCACAAATGCTGGCGCTCTCGCAGTCCGCCGTTAGCGCGGCCTTGACCGATCTTGAAGGGCAACTGGGCGTTCAGCTTTTCGACAGGGTAGGAAAGCGGCTGGTGGTGAACGAACATGGCCGCCTGCTGTACCCGCGTGCCCTGGCCTTGCTGGAGCAGGCAACGGAGATCGAACAGCTGTTCCGCGAGGACAACGGCGCTATTCGCGTCTACGCCAGCAGCACGATCGGTAACTACATCCTGCCGGAAGTGATTGCCCGCTACCGCCGGGATTTTCCGACCCTGCCGCTGGAAATGAGCGTCGGCAACAGCCAGGACGTGATCAACGCGGTGATCGATTTCCGCGTGGACATCGGGCTTATCGAAGGGCCGTGCCACAACGTGGATATCATTGCGGAACCCTGGCTGGAGGATGAGCTGGTGGTGTTTGCCTCCCCGGCCTCTTCTTTACTCCAGGGCGAGGTGACGCTGGAGCGTCTGGCGCAGGCGCAGTGGATCCTGCGAGAGCAGGGCTCCGGCACGCGTGAGATTGTCGATTATCTGCTGCTGTCCCATCTGCCGCAGTTCCAGTTAGGGATGGAGTTAGGTAACTCCGAGGCGATTAAGCATGCGGTGCGTCATGGCCTGGGCATTAGCTGTCTTTCCCGACGGGTGATTGCCGAACAGCTGGAGACCGGCTCTCTGGTTGAGATCCCCGTTCCGCTGCCGAAGCTGGTGCGCACGCTGTGGTGCATCCATCATCGTCAGAAACACCTTTCCAGCTCGCTCCAGCGTTTTCTGCGCTACTGCGCCATTTAACGTTCCCCGGTGGCGCTTCGCTTACCGGGGCTATGTGCGCTTATCACCCCACATTTTTATGCTTTACTTATAATCCTGGCCGAGTCATGAAGCTCTCTTATAACTGAGCATTTCTGCCGGAAGCAACGCAGATCGTCTGCTACAATCGCGCCTCATTTATTGAATGGACAGCATTTTCACATGGTTTCAGAAACTAAAACCACAGAAGCGCCCGCGCTACGTCGCGCACTTAAGGCGCGTCACCTGACGATGATCGCCATTGGCGGCTCCATCGGTACGGGTCTTTTCGTTGCCTCTGGCGCAACAATTTCGGCAGCCGGCCCGGGTGGGGCATTATTCTCTTATATCCTGATTGGCCTGATGGTCTACTTCCTGATGACCAGCCTGGGTGAACTGGCGGCATACATGCCGGTGTCTGGTTCGTTTTCGACCTACGGACAAAAATACGTTGAGGAAGGCTTCGGCTTCGCGCTGGGCTGGAACTACTGGTACAACTGGGCGGTGACCATCGCCGTTGACCTCGTCGCCGCACAACTGGTGATGACCTGGTGGTTCCCGGACACGCCAGGCTGGATCTGGAGCGCCCTGTTCCTGGCGGTCATCTTCCTGCTGAACTACATCTCCGTGCGCGGCTTTGGCGAAGCGGAATACTGGTTCTCTTTGATTAAAGTGGCAACCGTCATCATCTTTATCGTCGTCGGTGTGGCGATGATCGTTGGTATTTTCAAAGGGGCTGAACCGGCGGGCTGGAGTAACTGGACTATAGGCGATGCGCCGTTTGCCGGGGGCTTCTCGGCGATGATTGGCGTGGCGATGATTGTCGGTTTCTCCTTCCAGGGTACCGAGCTGATTGGTATCGCGGCCGGTGAATCCGAAAACCCGGAGAAGAACATTCCGCGCGCGGTGCGTCAGGTGTTCTGGCGTATCCTGCTGTTCTATGTGTTCGCGATCCTGATTATCAGCCTGATTATTCCGTATACCGACCCAAGCCTGCTGCGTAACGATGTGAAAGACATCAGCGTCAGCCCGTTCACGCTGGTCTTCCAGCACGCGGGTCTGCTCTCTGCCGCGGCGGTGATGAACGCGGTGATCCTGACGGCGGTACTGTCTGCGGGTAACTCCGGGATGTACGCCTCCACCCGCATGCTCTACACCCTGGCCTGCGACGGTAAAGCGCCGCGTATTTTCTCGAAACTGTCTCGCGGTGGCGTGCCGCGCAACGCGCTGTATGCGACCACGGTGATTGCGGGTCTCTGTTTCCTGACCTCCATGTTCGGCAATCAGACGGTCTACCTGTGGCTGCTTAACACCTCTGGTATGACGGGCTTCATTGCCTGGCTGGGCATTGCCATCAGCCACTACCGTTTCCGTCGCGGGTACGTCAAGCAGGGTCATGATCTGAATAATCTGCCGTACCGGTCAGGGTTCTTCCCGCTGGGGCCGATCTTCGCCTTCGTTCTGTGCCTGATTATTACCCTGGGTCAGAACTATGAGGCCTTCCTTGCGGACACCATTGACTGGGGCGCCGTCACGGCCACCTATATTGGCATTCCGCTGTTCCTGATCATCTGGTTTGGCTACAAACTGACGAAAGGAACACGCTTCGTTCGCTACAGTGAAATGGATTTCCCGGAACGATTTAAACAATAACCGCACTTCCTCTTTTTTAGCCCGCTCAGTTGAGCGGGCTTTTTTATGGGCAGATCAGAAGCTGTAGGTCATGCCGACGGTGTAGCGACGGCCATCCAGCACGGTGTCATACGTATCGTAATCAATCTGCTTATCGAGCACGTTATACACACCGGCAGTAACCAGCAGGTTTTTGTTGGCGTTGTAGCGCATACCGACATCAACCTGAGTGTAGGACGGCGTACCCTGGGACATTGACGTGCGGCTCAGGTACTCAGACGTTTTACCGCGCAGGTTGAGACGGCTCCAGAATCCGACATCTGGCGTCGCCTGCCAGTCCAGGGTGGTGTTGAACATGTGTTTCGGCATTTTGTTCAGTGGCTTGCCGGAGAACTGGCCGCTCTTCTGCTCAGACTCCGTATAGGTGTAGTTTGCAGTCCAGTTCACATCACGCGTGATCTTCCACCCGAAGGAGGACTCCACACCGCGCATGTTGGCTTTGTCCACGTTGACGCGATCGCTGACGAAATCATAGCTGTGATCGCCAATCGTACAGGCGGGATCGGCGCTGCTGTTACAGCGGCGAACTTCCGTAATCTTGTCCTTGAAGTCGGTATTAAACAGCGTTACGCCGGCATTCAGGTTATCGTTGTTATCCCAGAGCAGGGCGAGCTCTTCGCTCAGACTCTTCTCTGGTTTCAGATCCGGGTTGCCAACGATGATACCGTCAAGACGGCCGCCACCCGTTACCTGGCCCCAGCTGGCAGACGACTGACGCAGATCCGGCGCACGATAGCCAGCCGAAACCCCCCCTTTTAACGTCCACTGATCGGCCAGGTGCCATACGCCGTAACCGCGCGGCG
Source organism: Enterobacter cloacae complex sp. S2 (assembly GCF_015159675.1). Taxonomy (NCBI): domain Bacteria; kingdom Pseudomonadati; phylum Pseudomonadota; class Gammaproteobacteria; order Enterobacterales; family Enterobacteriaceae; genus Enterobacter; species Enterobacter cloacae complex sp. S2. The sequence goes on along the minus strand of NZ_JADDTS010000002.1, from coordinate 46,190 downwards.
TCCAGTTAGTACCGTAGTTTTGGTCTTTGTCCATACGCAGGCCGCCGGTCAACGTAAAGCTTTCCGTCATTGCCCATTCATCTTCGGCAAACAGGGCCCAGCTCCAGCGCGTCAGTTTGTTCAGGCCGTCAGCAGCTTCCAGCTGATTACCCTTGTCGCGCAGTTTCTCATAACGATACTGCCCGCCGAGGGTCAACGTATGATCGCCGAGGAAAATCTGGTTCTGGTTGTTGAAGGTGGTGTTATAGGAGCGCATTTTGCGACCTGGATTATTGGTCTCTTCCTGCTGGATATAGCTGGTGGTATTGAAGTCGTCGTAATACCCGCTGTGCGTTAAGGAGTAGGTCGTGTGCTCATAGCGCGAGTCGCTTTTGGTATTTGGCGTACAGGTTGTTCCCCGGCAGGTTTCAGCCGCTTTCGACATCCCCGGGGTGCTGTTTCTGTCCTGAAGCTCGCGAGCAAAGTCGAGGTCGAAATCGTTCTTCTCGTCCGGCGTGAAGTTCAGCGTAATGCCACCGTTACGCATTTTCTGCTCGTTATAGCCGTTCACGATTTTATCTTCTGCGCGGCGTGACAACAGCCCCGTCACTTTTGCGCCCAGCAGTCCGTCGATCAGGGGACCAGAAGCGTAGGCGTTGGTCTGGAAGATATCGCCGGAATCATTGTTTTCCTGGAAGGTCGCATCGCCATGCAACGAACCGGTCCAGGCTTTAGTGTTCGAGACTTTTTTGGTAATGACGTTAATTACGCCACCCATAGCATCGGAGCCGTAAAGCGAGGACATCGGGCCGCGGATGACCTCGATGCGCTCAATGGACTCCAGCGGCGGCAGCCAGCCTTGTTCAATACCCGAGTTGTCGCTGTTGGGGCGGGTGCTTCGCGTACTGACGCGTTTGCCGTTCACCAGGAACAGGGTGTACTGAGAGGCCATGCCGCGAATACTGATATCACTGCTGCTCCCGCCGCCAGTGACGACAACGCCCGGGACGTCTCTCAGGGCATCGGTAACATCACGGTAGGCTTTATCTTCAATCTGCTGTTTTGAAATCACAGAGATGGAGGCGGGGGCATTCTGGATTTTTTGTTCAAAACCCGTCGCGGTGACGACAACGGTGTCCTGATCGGCTGCGTGAACGAAGGGGGAACATGTGGCAGCGCCAATGGCAACGGCCAGGAGCTTAATGCGTGGTATTGTCATTTGTACATTCCGTATAAAAATGAATAAAACTCCATCGGGATAACCCTGAGAACTGTATGTTTTTGTCTTGTAAGAACTCTTTGAGATGGAGAAGAGCCTGGAATTGTACAAAAGAATGTAGAATTGTAAACACAAATGATAATTGAAATCATTTGTGTTTGGGTGTCGGAGACAGAAATCAGGCTGGATTCAAGCGGATAGAAGTATGTAAAGAGGGGGAGGGGAAGACCCGGTAGGCAGGAGGCGCTACCGGGCAAAAGGCGGAACTTATCTGAACAGATGCTCCGCATGGAAGCGGAGATGATCCTCAATAAAGGACGCCATGAAGTAATAGCTGTGGTCGTATCCCGGCTGAATGCGCAGCGTTAGCGGCCAGTCCTTCTGGCGCGCGGCTTCCGCCAGCACCGCAGGCTGTAGCTGTCCGGCGAGGAACTGATCCGCATCGCCCTGATCGATAAGCATCGGGATCGCATTCACCGAATCGCTCGCCAGCATCAACGCGCAGCTGTCCCATTCCTGCCATTTTTCTGCTTCTTCACCCAGATAGTGCGTAAAGGCTTTTTGCCCCCACGGCACCTGCGTTGGGTTCACAATCGGCGCAAATGCGGACACGCTGGTGTATTTCCCCGGATTTTTCAGCGCCATTATCAGCGCCCCGTGGCCCCCCATCGAATGTCCGCTTATCGCGCAGCGCTCGCTGACCGCGAACTGAGAGTGCACCAGGGCAGGCAGTTCATCGCGAATGTAGTCATACATGCGGTAATGGCTCGCCCACGGTTGTTCCGTGGCGTTGAGATAGAACCCGGCGCCTTTACCCAAATCGTATCCGGCATCGTCGGCCACGTCATCGCCACGCGGGCTGGTATCTGGCATCACCAGCGCAATGCCCAGTTCGGCGGCAATACGCTGGGCACCCGCTTTGGTGGTGAAGTTTTCGTCGTTGCAGGTCAGGCCTGAAAGCCAGTACAGCACCGGTGGATTGTCCGCAGGGGGCAGGAAAATGCTGAACGTCATAGCACAATTCAGCGCGGTGGAGTCGTGCCGCCAGCGCTGCTGTCGACCTTCAAAACAACGATGCTCTTCGAGCAGTTCCATGCAGGGCTCCTTAAAGGTAAGACGATTCATAAAACGCATAATACAGAGTTTTCATTGACCTGTGAGCAACTTTCACTTTCGCAGGACGGCGAGATGTTGCATCATAAATTTACTTTTCTTTAACAATTGGAGCGATCATGGCGCTGCGTATCGCGCTCAGCGGATTTGTGGTTCTGGTCGTGGCGATGGGGATAGGGCGCTTCGCCTTCACGCCTCAGGTGCCGCTGATGATAGCCGCCGGGCAACTCACGCTTACCAGCGCGGGGCTGGTGGCGGCAATGAACTATCTGGGCTATCTGGTGGGGGCATGGGATGCCATGCGCGCCCATCGCTTCGTTGAAACGCGTCTCTGGCTTGGCATCACCGGTGCGGTGGCGCTAACGCTGCTCTCCGCGGCGGCAGATAATGCCGTTGTTCACGGTCTGCTGCGCTTTGTGATCGGCTGCATGAGCGGCTGGTCGATGGTGCTGATTGCCGCCTGGACCAACGAGCGGCTGGGGCAGCTGGGCAAACCGGGACTCAGTGCGGCCGTCTTTGCCGGACCCGGGGCCGGCATCGCTCTGAGCGGCCTGCTGGCGGTCTATATTCAGGCGAAATCCTTGTCCGCCGGGGCGGCATGGCAAATCTACGGCGTACTGGCGCTGGTGCTGATTGTGCTGGTGGCGCGCTACCTGCCGCGGTCCGGGCAGCTCCATCGGCCCGGTACCGCGCCTGAACCGCTGCTGCTGACCGCAGATCTCAAGCGTCTGGTCTGGAGCTATAGCCTGGCAGGGTTCGGCTATATCCTCCCGGCGACCTTTTTATCGCAAATGGCGGCGGTGCGTTTTCCTGGCAGCCTGTTTGCCCAGTTTGTCTGGCCGATATTTGGCGCCGCCTCGGTGGTGGGAATTGCGCTCAGCATTGCCCTGCGGCATACATCAAGCGCTAACCGCAGGCTGGCGATTGTTCTGTGGTTACAGGGGATTGGCGTGCTGGCGGCCTGGCTGCTGCCGGGCATAGGCGGCTTGCTGACGGGTGGGCTGCTGGTGGGCGGCGGGTTCCTCTGCGCCGTGCAGCTCTCTCTTTTGTACGGTCGCGAGCTGGCGCCAGACCACACGCGTTATATGGCGGGACTGCTCACCACCGGGTATGCCATTGGTCAGCTGGTGGGTCCGGTCACGTCGGCACTGTCGACCTGGCTCACGCATCGGCTGGAACCTGCGCTGGGGCTGGCGGGGATCGCGCTGTTCGTTGGCGGAGCGTTAGTCTGGAACCGTCAGGCTGAAAGGCAACAGCAATTGCAATAATTATCGTCGTGAATACTGGATTATGTGCGTCGCCTCACGCACAATGAGCGCACACTTTTGCCACAACGAGGGCAAAAGACGCCACACCTGCAGGAGAAAAGAATGTCATCACTCAGTAAAGAAGCAGCCCTTGTCCATGAAGCGCTGGTTGCGCGCGGTCTTGAAACGCCACTGCGCCCGCCCGTGCAGGAGCTGGACAATGATACCCGCAAGAGTCTGATCGCCGGCCATATGACGGAGATCATGCAACTGCTGAATCTCGATCTGAGCGACGACAGTCTGATGGAGACGCCGCACCGCATCGCGAAGATGTACGTCGACGAAATTTTCTCCGGCCTGGATTACGCGAACTTCCCGAAAATCACCGTCATTGAAAATAAGATGAAGGTCGATGAGATGGTGACGGTACGCGATATCACGCTGACCAGCACCTGCGAGCATCACTTTGTGACCATCGATGGTAAAGCGACGGTGGCCTATATTCCAAAAGATACGGTCATTGGCCTGTCCAAGATCAACCGCATCGTGCAGTTTTTTGCCCAGCGTCCGCAGGTGCAGGAGCGTCTGACGCAGCAGATCCTGACCGCACTGCAAACTCTGTTGGGTACTAACAACGTGGCGGTGTCTATCGACGCGGTGCACTACTGCGTGAAGGCGCGCGGCGTGCGTGATGCAACCAGCGCAACCACCACCACTTCGCTGGGCGGCCTGTTCAAATCGAGCCAGAACACCCGCCAGGAGTTCCTGCGCGCCGTGCGTCACCACAACTAATCAGACAGGGCAGGGACCATGGAGCGAAACGTCACGCTCGATTTTGTTCGCGGCGTCGCCATTCTCGGTATCCTGCTGCTGAATATCAGCGCCTTCGGTCTGCCGAAGGCCGCTTATCTGAATCCTGCGTGGTATGGCGACATCACGCGCAGCGACGCCTGGACGTGGGCAATCCTCGATCTCTTTGCACAGGTTAAATTCCTGACCCTCTTTGCGCTTCTGTTTGGCGCGGGACTTCAGCTTCTCCTCAAACGCGGTACGCGCTGGATCCAGTCGCGTTTAACGCTGCTGGTTATCCTCGGTTTTATTCACGGGCTGCTGTTCTGGGACGGCGATATTCTGCTCGCGTATGGTCTGGTGGGGCTGATTTGCTGGCGGCTGATCCGCGACGCGCCCGGTGTGAAAAGCCTGTTTAATACCGGCGTGATGCTCTATGTCATGGGACTGGCCGTGTTATTGCTGCTTGGCATGATTGCCGATGCTTCCACCAGTCGTTCATGGATCCCGGATGCGGCCAACCTGCAATATGAGCAGTTCTGGAAGCTGAAAGGCGGCATGGAAGCGATAGGCAACCGGGCCGATATGCTCGGCGATAATCTGCTGGCGCTGGGCGCGCAATACGGCTGGCAGCTGGCGGGGATGATGCTGATGGGCGCAGCCCTGATGCGCACCGGCTGGCTGAAAGGGGAATTTAGCCTGCGACACTATCGTCGTACGGGAGCAGGGCTGGTGCTGCTCGGCGTGATCATCAACCTCCCGGCGGTGATGATGCAGTGGCATCTTCAGTGGGATTACCGCTGGTGTGCATTCCTGTTGCAGGTGCCGCGCGAACTGAGCGCGCCGTTCCAGACTATTGGCTATGCGGCGCTGATCTACGGCTTCTGGCTCCAGCTTTCCCGCCTGTGGATCGTCAGTGCGGTGGCCTGCGTTGGGCGGATGGCGTTAAGCAATTACATCCTGCAAACGCTGATATGCACCACGCTTTTCTACCGATTCGGCCTGTTTATGAAATTCGACCGCCTGACGCTGCTGGCGTTTGTTATTCCGATCTGGATTGTTAACGTGGTGTTTTCGGTTGTCTGGCTGCGTTTTTTCCGCCAGGGCCCGCTGGAATGGGCATGGCGACGGTTAACCGCCCGTGCTTCGGGCGTGTCATTGCGTAATACATCCAGATAACGATCTGGATCACAATCATTAACAAAACGGATGTAAGCGTTTTCATCTGTGTGAGCTTCTTCACGTAGTCTCCTCTCTCTCGCTGCCAGAATAGCCACCTTGCTAAACACAGGGGGTGTCTGTGAGTTGCTGCAATCCTTTAAAGGGTGGTGAATATGATCACCATTCGTGACGTCGCCCGCCAGGCGGGTGTTTCTGTTGCTACTGTCTCCCGCGTGCTGAACAACAGTGCGCTGGTCAGCCCTGAAACGCGTGAAACCGTAATGAAAGCCGTGACCCAGCTGGGGTACCGGCCAAACGCTAATGCCCAGGCGCTGGCGACGCAGGTCAGCGATACCATTGGCGTAGTGGTGATGGACGTGTCTGACGCCTTCTTCGGCGCGCTGGTCAAAGCGGTGGACGTCGTTGCCCAGCAGCACCAGAAATATGTGTTGATTGGCAACAGCTATCACGAGGCTGAAAAAGAGCGTTATGCCATTGAGGTACTGATCCGCCAGCGCTGTAACGCCCTGATTGTGCACTCTAAAGCCCTGAGCGATGAAGAGCTGGCCGGGTTTATGGAGCAGATCCCCGGCATGGTGCTGATCAACCGTATCGTCCCCGGCTACGCGCACCGCTGCGTCGGTCTGGATAACATCAGCGGCGCGATGATGGCGACGCGGATGCTCATCAGCAACGGCCATCAGCGCATTGGTTATCTGGCCTCCAGCCACGGTATTGAAGACGACATGATGCGCCGCGAGGGCTGGCAAAACGCCCTGAAAGAGCAGGGCATTGCGCCGCTGGAAAGCTGGGTAGGTACCGGTTCGCCGGACATGCAGGGCGGTGAAGCGGCAATGGTGGAACTGCTGGGGCGTAATCTTCAGCTGACGGCCGTGTTTGCCTATAACGACAGCATGGCGGCAGGTGCGCTTACCGCGCTGAAAGACAACGGCATTGCGGTGCCGCAGCATTTATCGCTGATCGGCTTTGACGATATCCCGATTGCCCGTTACACCGATCCGCAGCTGACAACGGTGCGTTACCCCATTGCGTCGATGGCGAAACTGGCGACAGAGCTGGCGTTACAGGGGGCGGCAGGGCTGTTAGATCCTGACGCAACGCATTGTTTTATGCCGACTTTAGTACGCCGCCATTCGGTCGCTATCCGACAAACTGTGGCTCCGATCACTAACTGATAACATCACGTGATGTAACCGTTTTCAATCTGTGAGTAAATTCACAGTATCTTAACAAGCCGCTGTCTATGATGTCAGCGTTTTAGGGGCTGAAACACAATGTAACGGTGATTATTCACTTTTACCGTTACCAGCATGCCTCAAACAACGAATAAAACGCATTTCTGGAGCGTTACCGAACACGGAAGCTGGACATTTTATAAGTGAACTTCGGCGATCAGTAACGTTTTATTAACTTCTGCCCGCCGACCGTTTTTCACAAGAACTACCCTGCATAAAAAAAACCGGAGATACCATGAATAAGAAGGTGTTGACTCTGTCTGCTGTCATGGCAAGCATGCTTTTTGGCGCAGCAGCGCACGCAGCGGATACCCGTATTGGCGTGACTATCTATAAATACGACGACAACTTCATGTCCGTTGTGCGTAAAGCAATTGAAAAAGATGCTAAATCAGCGCCAGACGTGCAGCTGCTGATGAATGACTCCCAGAATGACCAGTCCAAACAGAACGATCAGATTGACGTTCTTCTGGCAAAAGGCGTGAAAGCGCTGGCTATTAACCTGGTTGACCCGGCTGCGGCAGGCACGGTGATCGAGAAAGCGCGCGGCCAGAACGTGCCAATTGTCTTCTTCAACAAAGAACCTTCCCGTAAGGCGCTGGACAGCTACGACAAAGCGTATTACGTGGGTACCGACTCCAAAGAGTCCGGGATTATCCAGGGCGATCTGATTGCGAAACACTGGGCGGCGAACCCGAACTGGGATCTGAACAAAGATGGTCAGATTCAGTTCGTTCTGCTGAAAGGCGAACCGGGCCATCCGGATGCTGAAGCACGTACCACCTACGTTATTAAAGAGCTGAACGACAAGGGCCTGAAAACCCAGCAGCTGGCGTTAGACACCGCAATGTGGGACACCGCTCAGGCGAAAGATAAGATGGACGCGTGGCTGTCTGGTCCGAACGCCAACAAAATTGAAGTGGTCATCGCCAACAACGATGCGATGGCAATGGGTGCGGTAGAAGCGCTGAAAGCCCACAACAAATCCGCCATTCCTGTATTCGGTGTGGATGCCCTGCCAGAAGCGCTGGCGCTGGTGAAATCTGGCGCTATGGCCGGTACCGTGCTGAACGATGCCAACAACCAGGCGAAAGCCACCTTCGATCTGGCGAAAAACCTGGCCGACGGTAAAGGCGCCGCTGACGGGACTAACTGGAAAATTGACAACAAAATCGTTCGCGTTCCTTACGTGGGCGTAGACCAGTCCAACCTGGCTGAGTTTATCGGTAAATAAGTTATCTGCATTGTCTTCACTGGGCGCAATTCGTTGCGCCCTTTTATAACGCGATATGCGAGGCCAACAAGGTATAATTATGGTCAGCACAACTACTCAGTCGTCCGGTGAATACTTGTTGGAAATGACCGGTGTCAACAAGTCATTCCCCGGTGTTAAGGCGCTCGATAATGTTAATTTAAAAGTTCGTCCACACTCTATTCATGCGTTAATGGGTGAAAACGGTGCGGGTAAATCAACATTATTAAAATGCCTCTTTGGGATCTATCAAAAAGATTCTGGCAGCATTCTTTTTCAGGGAAAAGAGATCGACTTCCATTCAGCGAAAGAAGCGCTGGAGAACGGTATCTCGATGGTACACCAGGAATTAAACCTGGTTCTGCAACGTTCAGTTATGGATAATATGTGGTTGGGTCGTTATCCAACCAAAGGTGTCTTTGTCGATCAGGATAAAATGTATCGCGACACCAAAGCCATTTTTGATGAGCTGGATATTGATATCGACCCGCGCGCACGCGTCGGGACATTATCCGTTTCCCAGATGCAGATGATCGAAATTGCCAAAGCGTTCTCCTATGATGCGAAAATCGTGATCATGGATGAACCGACATCGTCATTAACGGAAAAAGAGGTTAACCACCTTTTTACCATTATTCGTAAGCTGAAAGATCGCGGCTGCGGCATTGTCTATATCTCACATAAAATGGAAGAGATCTTCCAGCTGTGCGATGAAATCACCATCCTGCGCGACGGCCAGTGGATCGCCACCCAGCCGCTGGAAGGGCTGGATATGGACAAGATCATCGCCATGATGGTTGGCCGTTCTCTGAACCAGCGCTTCCCGGATAAAGAAAACAAGCCAGGCGAAGTGATTCTGGAGGTGCGTAACCTGACCTCGCTGCGTCAGCCGTCTATCCGCGATGTCTCTTTCGATCTGCACAAGGGGGAGATCCTTGGCATCGCAGGGCTGGTGGGCGCTAAGCGCACCGATATCGTGGAAACCCTGTTTGGTATCCGTGAGAAAGCCGAAGGCACCATTACGCTGCACGGTAAGAAGATCAACAACCACAACGCCAACGAAGCCATTAATAATGGCTTTGCGCTGGTGACGGAAGAGCGTCGTTCCACCGGTATTTACGCTTATCTGGATATTAACTTTAACTCGTTAATTTCTAATATTCGCAATTACAAAAATAAAGTCGGGCTGCTGGATAATTCCCGCATGAAGAGCGATACCCAGTGGGTGATTGACTCCATGCGCGTGAAAACGCCGGGCCACCGCACGCAAATTGGCTCACTCTCGGGAGGGAACCAGCAGAAAGTCATTATTGGTCGCTGGCTATTAACCCAGCCTGAAATTCTGATGCTGGATGAACCTACGCGCGGTATCGACGTGGGTGCAAAATTTGAGATTTACCAGCTGATCGCCGAGCTGGCGAAAAAAGATAAAGGGATCATTATTATTTCTTCCGAAATGCCGGAATTGTTAGGGATCACAGACCGTATTCTGGTTATGAGCAATGGTCTCGTTGCCGGTATTGTTGAAACCAAAACGACAACGCAAAACGAAATTTTGCGTCTTGCGTCTTTGCACCTTTAAGATCAGGGGCTCCTCATGAGTGCGTTAAATAAAAAAAGTTTTCTCACTTATCTGAAAGAAGGCGGTATTTACGTTGTTCTTTTAGTCTTGCTGGCGATTATTATTTTCCAGGACCCTACGTTCTTAAGTCTGCTGAACTTGAGTAACATTCTGACCCAGTCTTCCGTACGTATTATTATCGCGCTTGGCGTGGCGGGACTTATCGTTACCCAGGGGACTGACCTTTCGGCAGGGCGCCAGGTGGGTCTGGCGGCGGTCATTGCGGCAACCCTGTTGCAGTCGATGGAAAACGCCAACAAGGTGTTCCCGGAGATGGCGACCATGCCGATTTTCGTGGTGATCCTGATCGTGTGCGCCATCGGCGCGGTAATTGGCCTGATTAACGGCATCATCATTGCTTACCTGAACGTGACGCCATTCATCACCACGCTTGGCACGATGATCATCGTTTATGGTATCAACTCCCTGTACTACGATTTCGTCGGCGCGTCTCCAATCTCTGGCTTCGACAGCGGCTTCTCGACCTTCACGCAGGGGTTTGTTGCGCTGGGCAGCTTCCGTCTCTCCTACATCACCTTCTATGCGCTGATTGCGGTAGCGTTCGTCTGGATCCTGTGGAACAAAACCCGCTTCGGTAAAAACATCTTTGCTATCGGCGGTAACCCTGAAGCGGCGAAAGTGTCCGGGGTCAACGTGGCTCTGAACCTGCTGATGATTTACGCCCTGTCCGGGGTCTTCTACGCCTTCGGCGGGATGCTGGAAGCGGGCCGTATCGGCTCTGCAACCAACAACCTCGGCTTTATGTACGAACTGGATGCGATTGCAGCCTGCGTGGTTGGCGGCGTCTCCTTCAGCGGCGGCGTGGGTACCGTGCTGGGCGTGGTGACCGGTGTGATCATCTTCACCGTTATCAACTACGGCCTGACCTACATCGGCGTGAACCCCTACTGGCAGTACATCATCAAGGGCGCCATCATCATCTTCGCGGTTGCGCTGGATTCACTGAAGTACGCGCGTAAGAAGTAAGATCTTCAGAATGAAAAGGCCCGCTCACGTAGCGGGCCTTTTTTTGCCTGGTGGCGCGACGCTTACCGGGCCTACAAAATCGCGATCGTAGGTCGGGTAAGGCGAAGCCGCCACCCGACAAAAGTTATTACTTCTTCTGAATTTCCAGCAACTGCTCTGGCGTTACCGCCGGGTAACCCTGTGCATTCTCCGGCACTTCGTGCATCGTTGGGATCGGCACCAGCGGGCCTAAAAAGCGCGGTTCACGTTTGAATAAGTACAGGTCAGCCAGCGCGCCAAAACGAGCGCCAAACTCACGTACGCGCACGCTCAGCATATCCTTTGGCGATGGCACCGCATAACACTGCGCCTGAATGCCCATATGCAGGGCGATAAACAGCGCCCGCTCGCAGTGGAAACGCTGGGTAATGATGATGAAATCATTGGTGTCGAACACCTTGCGGGTACGCACGATGGAATCAAGCGTGCGGAATCCGGCGTAGTCGAGCACGATATCGGCCGGGTCGACGCCTGCGGCAATCAGATCTTTGCGCATCGTCACCGGCTCGTTATAGCTTTGCAGCGCGTTATCGCCGCTCAGCAGCAGATAGTTCACCTTGCCGCTGTTATAGGCGTTCAGCGCGCCCTGAATACGATACCGGTAATACTGATTTATGACGCCAGTGCGGTAATACTTGGCGGTGCCAAGCACCACACCAACCTGACGGTAGGGGAGATCCTGTAGGTCATCAAAAATGTAGGGGGCTGTTTTCCAGCTCATCCAGCGGTCGAGACCCAGCACGATCAACAGCAGTATGCCGACCAGGACAGACAGGCTGTAAAACACGCGCTTTAACATGCAGATGGCTCGTACCGATGATGAAATTTCCCTCAGGCTACTGTACCCGCCTGGTTAGCGCAAGAAACAGCGATTCAACTGAGGGGTTTTTCGTCAGACTGGCGGGCAACTCTGCCCGCCGAACAGATTATGCCAGCAGCACGCGGTCGATGGTTGAACAGCCCAGCGCTTTCAGCGTGGCTGCGGTCGCGTCCCACTGGATCAGCGGCGCATCGGCCTTTTCAGCCAGGATTGCGCGCTGAATATCCGGGTAGTCATACCCGTTCAGGCTAAGCAGGTTCAGGGCACCCTGGAGCGGAGGCAGAGTCGGGTTAAATGCGGCGTTCTCTGCATAGCTGCCGGTGAAGATGCGGCTGTCGCGGCACTGAAGGGCGACGCCGCTTGGAGATTTGCTGTATGGCGTGTGGCTTTTATTGGCGGCGGCAATGGCCGCTTCGCTCAGCTCATCTCCCGAGAGCGCATAACCGTGGTCCTGCTCGTCCATCAGCAGGGTTTTGATCTCAAGATCTTTCGGGCCGAAAGCATCCGGCAGGTAATCACCCAGCGTATGCGGTGCGCGTCCCGGCAGGTTGATACGCAGTTCAAGACCGCTGTTCAGCTCATTCATAAACTGGCGGCAGTGGCCGCAAGGGGTATAGTTGACGGTGATGGCGCGCAGGGCTTTTTCGCTGCGCAGCCAGGCGTGACTGATGGCGCTCTGCTCCGCGTGGACGGTTTGCTGCATGGTCGCACCGATGAACTCCATGTTTCCGCCGAAGTACCAGGTTCCGCTCACGCCGCGCGCAATTGCGCCTACGTTAAAATGGGAAAGGTCAGCGCGGGCGCAGGCAGCCGCAAGGGGCAGCAGGGCGAAAGCCAGCGCGTCTTCGTCCAGCCCCGTTGCCTGTTTAAGGGCCGTGACCTGATCTGCCGTCAGCAGGGCGGGGAAATGCGCATCCGCCAGAACCGGAGCCAGGGCTGATTGCAAATTCTCTGCAAGCTGAGAGAAAGCAGCTTGAAAACGTGGATGCATGACGTTGCCTCATCAAGGTTAATGGATCGGTAGTGTACGGAGCCGTACGGCCTTTATATGTGATCCAAATCTCATTATGTGTGCAACTTATGAAATGAAAATGAAAATTGCGCGACGCATCGCAAATTTTAGCCCATGACTGCCAGAATAATCGGGAAGATAAACGGCGCGACCAGGGAAGTGATAATCCCGCAGATCACCAGCGCCAGCGAGCTGAATGCCCCTTCCTGATAATCCAGTTCCGCGCAGCGTGCGGTGCCCAGCGCGTGCGAGGCGGTACCCATCGCCAGACCGCGTGCCGCTTTGGTCCGAATTTTCATGATATTGAGCAGCGTATGACCAAACACCGCGCCCAGGATACCGACAAAAATCACGCACACGGCGCTGATGGCCGGAATGCCCCCGATGCTGCCGCCCACGGCCATGGCAATCGGCGTGGTGACGGATTTAGGCAGGATAGAGGCGGCGATCTGCGGCGACGCGCCCATCAATAAGGCCACCGAGGTGCCGGTGATCATCGCAACAAGGCTACCCACAAAGCAGATGGTAATGATGGATTTCCAGCGCGCGCGGATCTGATGCAATTGCTCATATAAAGGAAACGCCAGCGCCACCACGGCAGGCTGCAACAAATCGTTGAGGATCTTGCTCCCGGCGAAGTAACGCTCATAAGGAATGCCGGTGAGCAGCAGAAAAGGAATAATCACCACCATGGCGACCAGCAGCGGGTTGAGCAACGGCATTTTGAAACGCACCGCAAGCTTACGCGCAGCAAAGAACACCACCAGGGTTAACGGCAGGGACCACCAGATATTCGCCATCATTTTTTTGTTTTCTCCCCGACGACCTTGCGTTCGCCATGCACAATGTGTGAACTCCAGCTGACGACCAGGAATACCACCAGCGTACTGATGGCGCAGGAGACCACAATCGGGCCGAACTGCGCTTTAAGCACATCGTAATACTGCATCACCCCAACGCCGATAGGCACAAAAAGCAGGGCCATATAGCGAATGAGAACGAAGCACCCCGGATTAACCCATTTCGCGGGCAGCACCTGTAATGCCAGTAGCACAAACAGGATCAGCATGCCGATAATGCTGCCGGGTATCGTAATCGGCAGCAGCGAAGCGATAAAAATGCCGGCGTACAGGCAGGCATAAATGAGGACGAAGGCGCGAAGGTATTGCCAGATAGTATTCAGTGATTTGCTCATGGTGAAAGTCCTTGCTGAGACGTATTCATCATACAATTAAACCTGAAAATGTGCCACGGATCACATCATGAATTTTGGGCATACCAGACATTCCGGAATGGAACGCCGGGCTTTCAACATACATAGAGAGCAGCTACTATAGCGCGTCTTTTTTCACAGGTACTCAGAATGCGTGTTTTACTGGCCCCGATGGAAGGCGTGCTCGACTCTCTCGTGCGCGAGCTGCTTACCGAGGTGAACGATTACGATCTCTGCGTGACGGAGTTCCTGCGCGTGGTCGATATGTTGCTGCCAGAAAAATCATTTTATCGTCTCTGCCCGGAACTGCATCGTCAGAGCCGTACCCCGTCCGGTACGCTGGTGCGTGTCCAGCTGCTCGGCCAGTATCCCGAGTGGCTGGCTGAAAACGCCGCCCGCGCGGTAGCGCTTGGTTCGTACGGCGTCGATCTTAACTGCGGCTGTCCGTCAAAGCTGGTCAACGGCAGCGGCGGGGGGGCGACGCTACTTAAAGATCCGGAGCTGATTTATCGCGGCGCAAAGGCCATGCGTGAGGCGGTGCCATCGCACCTGCCGGTGACGGTCAAAGTGCGTCTGGGATGGGACAGCGACGACAAGCAGTTTGAAATTGCTGACGCGGTGCAGCAGGCGGGCTCCACCGAGCTGGTGGTGCACGGGCGAACCAAAGAGGATGGTTATAAAGCCGAGCGCATTAACTGGCAGGCGATTGGCGAGATCCGCAAACGGCTTACGATCCCGGTGATTGCCAACGGCGAAATCTGGGATTATGAGAGCGCGCAGGCCTGCCTCAAAGAGACCGGCTGTAATGCCGTGATGATTGGCCGCGGTGCGCTGAACGTGCCGAACCTCAGCCGGGTGGTGAAATATAATGAGCCGCGGATGCCGTGGGCGGATGTGGTGAAACTACTGCAAAAATACACGCGGCTGGAAAAGCAGGGCGATACCGGCTTGTATCACGTCGCGCGCATTAAGCAGTGGCTGAGTTATTTGCGTAAAGAGTACGACGACGCGCTGGGATTATTTCAGGAGATCCGTACCCTACAGACGTCTGCGGATATTGCCCGGGTGATCCAGTCAAAATCCTGAGCGAAGTGTGAAGTGTTTGCCCGGCGCGGAGCCGGGCAACAGAATCAGAAAATCATCTTAAATACGCCGGTTACCACCAGCAGCCCTATCAGAAATATAATCAAAATAACCCACAATAATATTTTCATTCGCCTCTCCTGCGTATGTCTGTCGAAGTAAGTGTAGCAGCCAATTCATAATTAGCATGAATACATGAAATTAAATCATTGTCTTGGAGAATAAATTTCCGGATATGAAAATGTATAACAATATGCGGATTGCCACGCGTTACTAAAAAACGGAACGTCAGTAAGCGTAAGTTGCGCCTTTATTTTTTTGAGTTCATGGCGTAATGAAACGTTCTCTTACTTTATCTCTGAGTGCTCCTCTTGTTTTTATGCTGGCCGCCTGCGCGCCGGAACATGCCACGGTGTCTCCAGTAAAAACGCAAGCCGCCGCCGCAGCTGTAAATACCCAACTGCGTCATGCCGACTGGCCAAAAAGCGAATGGTGGAAAGACTTTAACGACCCCCAGCTCAACGCGCTGATCGACAAAGCGCTGGAGGATGCGCCGGATATGCAAATTGCCCGTCAGCGTATCACCCTGGCGGAAGCACAGGCGAAAGCCGCTGTCGCTGCTGAGGGTCCACAGCTGGATTTTTCCGCAGATGTTGAACGGCAAAAAATGTCGGCAGAGGGGCTGATGGGGCCATTTGCGCTGACCGACCCGGCGGCGGGGACAACCGGCCCCTGGTACACCAACGGCACCTTTGGTCTGACGGCGGGTTGGGATCTGGATTTATGGGGTAAAAACCGCGCCCAAATTGAGGCCCGCATCGGTCAGGTGAATGCGCAAAAAGCGGAGCTGGAGCAGACCCGCCAGCTGCTCGCCAGCAGCGTCGCGCGGCTGTACTGGGACTGGCAGACCGAGGCCGCGGTGGGTGACGTACTCGCGCAAATCAAACGGGAGCAGGAAAATATCATCGGTGCCGATCGTGAGCTTTATCAGCACGGCATTACCTCCTCGGTGGAAGGCGTTGAAACGGATATTAATGCCAGCAAAACCGATGAACAGCTCGCTGACGTGCACGGCAAAATGAAGGTCATTGAGGCGCGTCTGAATGCGTTGACCCATACCCCTTCAGTCACGCTCGCCCGGCATGCCTTACCTGACGCAGAGGCGTCGTTGCCATCAACGCTCGGTTATGAACTGCTGGCTCGGCGCCCGGATTTGCAGGAGGCGCACTGGTATATCGAAGCATCCATGAGCGAAGTGGATGCCGCCAGAGCCGCGTTCTACCCTGACATCAATTTGATGGCATTCTTGCAGCAGGATGCATTGCACCTGAGTGACCTGTTCCGCTCATCTGCGCAGCAAATGGGCGTAACCGCCGGGCTGACGCTGCCAATTTTTGACAGCGGTCGGTTGAATGCGAACCTGGATATCGCCCAGGCGCAAAACAACCTCTCCGTGGCGAACTACAACAAGGCCGTGGTAGATGCCGTAAACCAGGTTGCCCGGACGGCCAGCGAAGTGGAAACGCTGACCGCCAAAAATCAGCACCAGCAGCAGATCGAAAAAGATGCGGCGCGCGTCGTTGCGCTGGCACAGGCGCGTTTCAGCGCCGGGATCATTGCCGGCTCCCGGGTGAGTGAAGCAAAAATTCCGGCGCTCAAAGAGCGTATTACCGGGTTGATGCTGAAAGGTCAGTACGTGGATGCCACGCTCCAGCTCACCTCCGCGCTGGGTGGCGGATATCATCACGGCTAACATTGCGCATTATCTATACTTACCTCTTTGCAGATTATCAGGAGGTGAGTATGACGCGAGTCGCAATTGTTACCGCATCGGATTCAGGAATTGGCAAAACGACGGCCCTGATGCTGGCCGAACGCGGGTTTGATGTCGGAGTAACCTGGCATTCAGATGAGAAAGGGGCGCTGGCAACCTGCCGTGAAATTGAAGCGCGCGGGCAGCGTGCCGAGGCCATTCATCTCGACTTAAGCAATTTGCCGGAAGGCGCAAAGGCCATTGAAACCCTGATTACGCGTTTCGGGCGGCTGGATGTGCTGGTTAACAATGCCGGGGCGATGAATAAAGCGCCATTTCTGGACCTGTCGTTTGACGACTGGCGGCACATATTCACCGTTGACGTGGACGGCGCGTTTCTCTGCTCGCAAATCGCGGCGCGTCAGATGGTGAAGCAGGGGGAAGGGGGGCGGATCGTGAATATCACCTCGGTGCATGAACATACGCCATTGCCGGACGCCAGCGCCTATACGGCGGCCAAACATGCGCTGGGCGGGTTAACAAAGTCGATGGCGCTGGAGTTGGTTAAACATAAGATTCTGGTGAACGCCGTTGCGCCCGGAGCGATCGCCACGCCGATGAATGATATGGACGACAGCGAAGTGAAAGAAGGCGCAATGCCGGAAATCCCGCTGGCACGGCCAGGGCATACCAAAGAAATTGCCAGCCTGGTGGCGTGGCTGTGTGACAGCGACGCCAGCTACACCACCGGGCAGTCGTTTATCGTCGACGGCGGTTTTATGCTGGCGAATCCGCAGTTTAAGCCGGAGGGATAGGTTCCCCTCACCCTAACCCTCTCCCTGTGGGAGAGGGAACTAAAAACCCCCTCTCCCTGTGGGAGAGGGCCGGGGTGAGGGCATCAGGCCGCACTCACTCCTGATCCCGCCTCTTCTCTCTGTGCCGCATCCACAGCCGTACCACAATCACCACTGCAACAACCAGGATCAACCAGGCCCAGTGTTTAAGATGCTGATCGAGATTATGCAGCCACGGACCTATTACTTCGCCACCCACGTAGCCAAGCGTGGTGAAAATCAGCGCCCAGGCAATCGCCCCGAGAATGTTCAGCGGCAGGAAGATTTTCGGCGGTAAGCGGCTCGCGCCAATCAGTATTGGCCCGATGATGCGAAAGCCGTACATAAAGCGGGTACCAATCACAAACAGCCAGGGACGTCGCTGGATAAGCCGCTGAGCACGGCGAATTTTCTTTTGATGCTTAGCAAAACGTTGCAAAAGCGTCGGGCCAAAGCGCAGCCCCAGAAAGTAGAGCAGCTGATCGCCAATCATACCGCCCAACGCGACGGCGGCGACCACCAGCGAGAATTTCAGCAATCCCTGATGTGCGGCCACCCCGCCCAGCAGCGTGATGGTTTCGCCTTCCGCGACGCTGCCGATCACCAGCGCGGCGTATCCATATTGTTCAATAAGACCGTTGATATCCATTACGTAAACGTCATCTCCCTTACTGTGCCTGCGTTAATCATATACCCCATCCATCAACCGCGCGGCAATCAACGGAAATTTCCCACTGTACATAAAATAATCTAAAGCCTGCATTATACTTAAGCTATCGCTGACGGGCCGACAACAAGGGGGCGTTATGAACCATGTCTGGGGACTTTTCTCCCATCCCGATCGTGAAATGCAGGTGATCCGTAACGAGAACGAAACGGTCGCGCATCACTATACCCACCATGTCCTGCTGATGGCAGCGGTGCCGGTGGTCTGCGCGTTTATTGGTACTACGCAGATAGGCTGGAACTTTGGTGACGGCACCGTGGTTCAGCTTTCCTGGTTTACCGGACTGTACCTGGCCATTCTGTTTTATGGCCTGATGCTGGCCGGGGTGGCGGTGATGGGGCGGGTCATCCACTGGATGGCGCGCAACTATCCGCAGCGCCCGTCGCTGGCACACTGTATGGTCTTCGCCGGATACGTCGCGACCCCGCTGTTTTTAAGCGGTATTGTCGCGCTCTATCCACTGGTCTGGCTGTGCGCGCTGATCGGTACGGTTGCCCTCTTTTACACCGGTTATCTGCTGTATGTAGGGGTGCCAACCTTCCTCAATATCAATAAAGAAGAGGGCCTGAGCTTCTCCAGCTCTACGCTTGCCATCGGCGTGCTGGTCCTGGAAGCGCTACTGGCCCTGACAGTTATTCTTTGGGGTTATGGATACCGTCTCTTTTAAGTTCCCTGCATTGCTGGCGTAAATGCCAGCAATGCAGCATCTGGTTATGATTCTCCGCTGGCGACAACGCACGGTGACCGCTATGATGCCGAAGCCAGCCTGTGTTTATCCGTTGACACAGGCGGTGTACGTCATAACGTGCGTGAATCATTATCAGAAGTCTCATCATGCTGAAATTTCGAGTGTCACTCCTTAGTCTTGCGCTGCTGCTGGGCGTCTCCGCTACCGCGCCAGCCATCGCCAAAACGACCGCAGTCGCCACCGCTGCTGCGCAACCCCAGATTGCGTCCGGCAGCGCGATGATCGTTGACCTGAATACCAACAAGGTGATCTACGCCAGTCATCCGGATCTGGTGCGCCCGATCGCTTCCATAACCAAAGTCATGACCGCGATGGTGGTGCTTGATGCACGACTGCCGCTGGACGAAAAGCTGAAGGTGGATATCAGCCACACGCCAGAGATGAAAGGGATCTACTCTCGCGTGCGTCTGAACAGTGAAATCAGCCGTAAAAATATGCTGCTGCTGGCGCTGATGTCCTCTGAGAACCGCGCGGCGGCAAGCCTTGCCCACCATTATCCTGGTGGTTACGACGCGTTTATCCGCGCGATGAACGCCAAAGCCAAAGCGCTGGGGATGAAAAATACCCATTTCGTGGAGCCAACCGGTCTGTCGATTCATAACGTCTCGACGGCGCGTGATTTAACCAAGCTGCTGATCGCCAGTAAGCAATACCCGCTGATCGGTCAGCTCAGTACCACGCGTGAGGAGATGGCGACATTCTCGAACCCGGCGTATACGCTGCCGTTCCGCAACACTAACCATCTGGTGTATCGCGATAACTGGAATATTCAGTTAACCAAGACCGGATTCACTAATGCGGCAGGGCACTGCCTGGTGATGCGCACCGTGTTTAACGGTAAGCCAGTAGCGCTGGTGGTGATGGATGCCTTCGGCAAATATACCCACTTTGCGGACGCCAGCCGCCTGCGCACCTGGATTGAAACCGGGAAAGTGCAGCCGGTGCCGGCTTCAGCGCTGGCGTATAAAAAGCAGAAAGCGGAACAGATGGCGACGGCGCAGAACGACTGAGCCGCCTGTCTGTGCCGGGTGGCGGCTTCGCCTTACCCGGCCTACGGCCCTAAAGCGGCCCCGATACGTAGGCCCGGTAAGCGAAGCGCCACCGGGCGAAAGCGCCTACTCCGGCAGCGTCCAGTCACCATCGTTGAGTGGACGCTGCATGATCAACGTATCCCGCCAGTCCCCCTTCTTATACCCCACGCTGCGCAGTTGACCGACAACCTCGAAGCCATGTTTTTTATGCAGCCGTAACGATCCCGCATTATTGTTTCCGTCACCAACCACGGCAATCATCTGCCGCCAGGGTCCTTGTTCACAACGGGCGATCAGTGCCTGGAGTAAGGCCGAGCCAAACCCGCGCCCGGTAGTGCTGGCATCCACATAGATGGATTCCTCAAGGGTGTACCGGTAGGCCTGGCGTGGACGATAAAACGTGGCGTAGCAGTAGCCGACAACAATGCCGCGATACAGCGCAACCAGCCAAGGTAAACCGCTGTCGGTCACGCTCTTCATCCGCTGACGCATCTCATCGACGGTGGGAGGAACTTCCTCGAAGGACGCACGGCCATGAAGCACATGCCAGGCGTATATCGCCGAGATGGCATGCGCATCGTCAGGAAGGGCGTCGCGCACCTCGATTTCAGTTTCGGGGAAAATTTCTACAGCCGACATGTTCTGCCCGCTCCTTGTTTGGAAAGCCAGAGAAACGTTTCTCTGGCAACAGGCAGATACTCTAGTACGTTTGAGGAGGGCTTAACAATCTCTTAAATTTGGCTATAAGAGTTCATCAGAGGCTTGCGTATTGTGTTCCTCTGTTTCGGCACTCTCTTTCCAGTATTTCTTCCGCGTTGTCTTACCAATGCCCGGGTTCATACTGTTTGTAGGGTCATTTTTGCGATAAAACTGTTTAAGCGTCTCCGGCGCTTTGTACAGGTGTCCTACGTTGTGCTCGGCAGGATATTGCGCGCCACGCTCGTGCAGCAGCGCCAGCATCTGTTCTTTCAGCGCATGCGCATCAACCCCTTTTTTGACGATGTAATCCTGATGGAAGACATAGCACATAAAGTGGCCGTAATAGAGCTTATGCACCAGCTTGCTGTCAATCTCCGGCGGCAGATGTTCAAACCACTCGGTATCGTTGCGACGCAGGGCGATATCCAGCGCCAGAATATCCTCCACCTCTTCGGAATGCACCGCCTGATAACGGATGGCAGCACCCGCCGCGGCGAAGCGGTGCAGGAAGGCTTTGCTGCCTTCTTCCGGCGTACAGGCAAAGAAATCCCCGTCGGCGGTTTTGAAGAATTCGGTGAGCCAGCTCTGCGCTTCGGCAATTCCGTCCCCGGCCATTTTCAGCAGCAGATGGTGCTCATACTTGTCGCGCCAGGTCTTCATCCGCTCCGGTAAATGCGCCGGGAAGACGTTACCCAGCTTCTGCATAAAGCGGTCGGTGAAGTGCGGTTTGAACAACGATACTTTCTCCAGCATCGCGTCGGTGCGGCCCTTCATAGTGAAGAAGAACGGCATTTTGTCGGTGCCGAGTTTGTCGATCATCAGGAAGGTGTCTTTCCCGTAGCGCTCGGCGATGTCGTAAATGTCCCGGTGCATATACTCGCCCGCCACCGGCAGGTGAGTGAACTCGGCCAGAATATGACGACGGATCTCCGTCAGCACCTCCGGCTGATTGGTGCCGATGTAAAACACCTGCTGCTTTTTCTCTGCCGGGAAGGTATCGAGGCGCACCGCAAAAACGGCCAGCTTGCCCGCGCAGCCGGAGGATTCAAACAGGCGATCCGGATCGGCGTTATAGCGCGCCGGCGTATCGGCATTGATATCGCGCACGCGGGTGATGTAATCGTGGTCATGCGCGTGACGGCCATCGTGCTGAACGTCTTCGTCCTTCACGCGGTCATCGTCAAGTTTGCTGAGGATCTGTTCAGGCGTTACGCCCAGATCGATCCCCAGATGGTTAACCAGCGTCAGCTTGCCGTTTTCATCGATACGGGCGAACAGCGACATTTCCGTGTAAGCCGGGCCGCGCTGCACCAGCGAGCCGCCGGAGTTATTGCAGATCCCGCCGATCACCGAGGCGCCAATGCACGATGAGCCGATCACCGAGTGCGGTTCGCGTCCCAGCGGCTTAAGCGCTTTTTCCAGCGAGTAAAGCGTGGTGCCGGGGAAGGCGAGCACCTGTTCGCCCTTGTCCAGCAGGTGCAGTTTGTCGAGGCGCAGGGTGCTGATAATCACGATGTCACGATCGTAATCGTTGCCGTTCGGCGTGGAGCCTTCGGTCAGGCCGGTATTCGCAGCCTGCATTAAAATAATCTTGTCTGCCGCAACGCAGGCGCTGAGCACGCGCCACAGTTCGAGCAACGTACCGGGGAAGACTACCGCCAGCGCGTCGCCCTGGCCGGAGCGAAAGCCCTTCCGATAGCGGGCGGTTTTGGCCGGGTCGGTAAGCAGGTGAGAGTGACCAACCAGGCGAGACAGTTCGTTAATAAATGTAGTGTTATCGTCAGTTCGAACAGAAGACATCTTCCACTCCTTGTGGTGGGGCAAATTTCTCGCTGTAAAGCATAGCGCGATTAGCCGTTGAGCGGTCGGGTATTCATGAGAAAAATCAGAGAATAACCCTGCAAGGTTTTCAGGCTTTATGGCACACTGCGCTTTTCGCACGGTCTGGCCGGGTGCTTCCCGCGGTTATTGATGAGAGAGAATAACAACATGAAATGGCTATGTTCTGTAGGTGTCGCCGTCAGCCTGGCGCTGCAACCTGCGCTGGCAGAGGATTTGTTTGGTAATCACCCGCTCACGCCCGAAGCCCGCGACGCCTTTGTCACGGATTTACTCAAAAAGATGACGGTCGATGAGAAAATCGGCCAGCTGCGCCTGATCAGCGTCGGTCCGGATAACCCGAAAGAAGCCATTCGCGAGATGATCAAAGACGGGCAGGTAGGGGCCATTTTTAACACCGTTACCCGCCAGGATATCCGCAAGATGCAGGATCAGGTGATGGAGCTGAGCCGCCTGAAAATTCCACTGTTCTTCGCTTATGACGTGGTGCACGGCCAGCGTACCGTCTTCCCGATTAGCCTCGGCTTAGCCTCCTCTTTTAATCTTGATGCGGTGAAAACCGTCGGGCGCGTTTCGGCATATGAAGCCGCAGACGACGGCCTGAATATGACCTGGGCGCCGATGGTTGACGTCTCCCGCGATCCGCGCTGGGGCCGCGCTTCGGAGGGCTTCGGTGAAGACACGTATTTAACCGCCACGATGGGCAAAACCATGGTGGAAGCGATGCAGGGCAAAAGCCCGGCAGATCGTTACTCGGTCATGACCAGCGTCAAGCACTTCGCTGCCTATGGCGCGGTGGAGGGCGGTAAAGAGTACAACACCGTCGACATGAGCCCACAGCGCCTGTTTAACGACTACATGCCGCCATACAAGGCAGGGCTGGACGCGGGCAGCGGGGCGGTGATGGTAGCGCTGAACTCTCTCAACGGCACGCCTGCCACCTCCGATTCGTGGCTGCTGAAAGACGTGTTGCGCGACCAGTGGGGCTTTAAGGGCATTACCGTCTCTGACCACGGCGCGATTAAAGAGCTGATTAAACACGGCACGGCGTCCGATCCGGAAGACGCGGTACGCGTGGCGCTCAAGTCCGGCATCAACATGAGCATGAGCGACGAGTACTACAGCAAATACCTGCCGGGGCTGGTGAAGAGCGGCAAAGTGACGATGGCAGAGCTGGACGACGCCGCTCGCCACGTGCTGAACGTGAAATATGACATGGGGCTGTTTAACGATCCTTACAGCCATCTGGGGCCGAAGGATTCAGACCCGGCGGACACTAACGCCGAAAGCCGTCTGCACCGTAAGGAAGCCCGGGAAGTAGCGCGCGAAAGCCTGGTGCTGCTGAAAAACCGTCTCGACACGCTGCCGCTGAAAAAATCCGGCACCATTGCCGTGGTTGGTCCGCTGGCCGACAGCAAGCGCGACGTCATGGGCAGCTGGTCCGCCGCAGGCGTGGCGGATCAGTCCGTTACCGTGCTGACCGGCATTAAGAGCGCCGTGGGTGATAATGCAAAAGTGGTTTACGCCAAAGGCGCGAACGTCACCAACGATAAAGACATCGTGACCTTCCTCAACCAGTACGAGGAAGCGGTGAAGGTGGATCCGCGCACGCCGAAAGAGATGATCGACGAAGCGGTGAACGCCGCGAAGCAGTCCGACGTGGTGGTCGCGGTGGTGGGTGAAGCGCAGGGGATGGCGCACGAAGCCTCCAGCCGTACCGACATTACCATCCCGCAAAGCCAGCGCGATCTGATCGCGGCCCTGAAAGCCACCGGCAAGCCGCTGGTGCTGGTGCTGATGAACGGGCGTCCGCTGGCGCTGGTGAAAGAAGACCAGCAGGCTGACGCCATTCTGGAAACCTGGTTCGCCGGTACCGAAGGCGGTAACGCCATTGCCGACGTGCTGTTTGGCGATTACAACCCGTCCGGCAAGCTGCCGATGTCCTTCCCGCGCTCCGTCGGGCAGATCCCGGTTTACTACAGCCACCTGAACACCGGTCGTCCGTATAACGCCGACAAGCCGAACAAGTACACGTCCCGTTACTTCGACGAAGCTAACGGCCCGCTCTATCCGTTTGGCTATGGCCTGAGCTACACCACCTTCAAGGTGTCTGACGTCAAAATGTCGGCGCCGACCCTGAAGCGTGACGGCAAAGTGACCGCCAGCGTGGAGGTGACCAACAGCGGCAAACGCGAAGGCGCGACGGTGATCCAGATGTACGTTCAGGACGTCACGGCCTCCATGAGCCGTCCGGTGAAACAGCTGCGCGGCTTCGAGAAGGTCAACCTGAAACCGGGCGAAACCAGAACGGTCAGCTTCCCGATTGACGTGAATGCGCTGAAGTTCTGGAATCAGCAGATGAAATACGATGCCGAGCCTGGCAAATTCAACGTCTTCATCGGCGTGGATTCCGCCCGCGTGAACAAAGCCGAATTCGAACTGCAATAATCTTACCTTCCCCCCATCCCCCGTCTGGCGGGGGATGCCTCTCATCTTGTACGAAAAACGGTTAAATTCGCTGTTTTAAGCTACGCTTTTGTCTCAAGCCTATGAAAAAGGCCACAAAATAATGAGGAAAGCAGAATGACGATTATTAAGGGGATAACAGGATCGGCGGTGCTTCTGGCGGCGCTAAGCCTGCCGCTACAGGCCGCAGAGCCGGTTAAGGTGGGTTCCAAAATTGATACCGAGGGCGCGTTGCTCGGCAATATCATTTTGCAGGTACTCGAAAGCCACGGCGTGAAAACGGTCAATAAAGTACAGCTTGGCACCACACCTGTCGTACGCGGTGCCATCACGTCCGGCGAGCTGGATATCTACCCGGAATACACCGGCAACGGGGCATTCTTCTTCAAGGATGAAAACGATCCGGCCTGGAAAAATGCCAAAGCCGGGTACGAAAAAGTCAAAAAGCTGGACGCGGAAAAAAATAAGCTGGTCTGGCTTACGCCGGCACCGGCCAACAACACCTGGACCATCGCGGTGCGTAAAGATATTGCCGAGAAAGGCAAGCTCACCTCGCTTGACGATCTCAGCCGCTACCTGAAAGAGAAGGGCGAGTTTAAGCTCGCGGCCTCGGCAGAGTTTATCGAGCGCGCTGATGCCCTGCCAGCGTTTGAAAAAGCCTATGATTTCAAGCTCGATCAGTCTCAGCTGCTCTCGCTGGCGGGCGGCGACACGGCGGTGACCATTAAGGCGGCGGCACAGCAAACCTCCGGCGTCAACGCGGCGATGGCCTACGGCACCGACGGCCCGGTCGCGGCGCTTGGTCTGCAAACCCTGACCGACCCGAAAGGCGTTCAGCCCATTTACGCCCCAACCCCGGTCGTGCGCGAGGCGGTGCTAAAAGCCTACCCGGATATTGCGGAATGGCTCAAACCGGTGTTTGAAAAACTGGATGCGAAAACGCTGCAACAGCTGAATGCCAGCATTGCCGTTGAGGGGCTGGATGCCAAAAAGGTGGCTGCCGACTTCCTGAAACAACAAGGGCTTGTGAAGTAACGGGACAAGGCTGTGCCAATAAAATGTCATAACCGCGTCTTGCTGCTGTTGGCCTGTGTGGCCATTGCGGCGGTCGCGTTACCCTTTGTAAATGTCGCGCCAAACCGTCTGGTGTCGGGCGAACCGCGCGCGCTCTGGCAGATCTGGTCATTTACGCCGCTACTGCTGGGCGCGGCGCTGGCGAGTACTGTAGCCTTAGCCTTCTGGCCAGGGCGAACCGCCCTGTGGCTGACGCTTCTGCTCAGCGAAGCGCTGTTTATTGTGCTGTTCTGGAGCGCGGGACAGGCGGCAACGCAGATGGCCTCGGTTGAAAGCCCGCTGGCGCGCACGTCGATTGGCAGCGGGCTGTGGCTGTGGCTGGCACTTTGTCTGCTGGTCTGTAGCGATGCCATTCGCCGTCTCACGCCGCTACCCGTCTGGCGCTGGCTGCTGAACGCGCAATTCTGGGTCATCCCTCTGCTGATCCTCTTCAGCGGCGATCTGAATCAACTCTCGCTGTTAAAAGAGTACGCCAACCGCCAGGAGGTGTTTGACAACGCGCTGGCGCAACATCTGACGATCCTGTTCGGGACGCTGATCCCGGCGCTGCTGCTGGGCGTGCCGCTGGGCATCGGGTGCTACCGGCATCCCAGCCGCCAGGGTGCCGTCTTTACCGTGCTCAACGTTATTCAGACCATCCCCTCCGTTGCCCTGTTTGGCCTGCTGATTGCCCCCCTGGCCGGTCTGGTGAAATCCTTCCCTGCGTTGGCCGCGGCAGGCATTGCCGGAACCGGGCTGACGCCTGCCCTTATCGCCCTTGTGCTGTATGCGCTGCTGCCGCTGGTGCGCGGCGTGGTGGCGGGGTTAAGCCAGGTTCCGCCTGACGTGCTGGAAAGCGCTCATGCGATGGGGATGAGTGCGCGGCAGTGTTTCTGGAAAATACAGCTGCCGCTTGCGCTTCCGCTGCTGGTTCGCAGCCTGCGGGTGGTGACGGTGCAAACCGTGGGGATGGCGGTGATTGCCGCGCTGATCGGGGCGGGCGGCTTTGGGGCACTGGTGTTCCAGGGGCTGCTCAGCAGCGCGCTGGATCTGGTGCTGCTGGGCGTTGTGCCCACGATTGCGCTGGCGGTCGTACTGGATGCCCTGTTTGCCCTGTGGCTCGCGCTGCTCAGGAGAAGAGCCAATGATTGAATTTCATGATGTGAGTAAAACCTTTGCGGGCCGTCCGGCGGCAAGTCACCTCAATCTGCATTTTGCCGAGGGGGCGTTCTCGGTATTGATCGGGACGTCGGGGTCGGGAAAATCGACGACGCTGAAGATGATCAACCGGCTGGTGGAACATGACAGCGGGACGATTCGCTTTGCCGGAGAGGAGATCCGCAGCCTGCCGGTGCTGGAACTGCGGCGGCGTATGGGCTACGCCATTCAGTCCATCGGCCTGTTTCCCCACTGGACGGTGGCCCAGAACATTGCCACCGTGCTACAGCTGGAAAAATGGTCCCGGGGGAAGATCAATGAGCGTGTCGACGAGCTGATGGCGCTGCTGGGCCTGGACGCGTCGCTTCGCGACCGCTATCCGCACCAGCTTTCCGGCGGACAGCAGCAGCGGGTCGGGGTGGCGCGCGCGCTGGCCGCTAACCCGCAGGTGCTGCTGATGGATGAGCCCTTCGGCGCGCTGGATCCGGTCACCCGCGGCGCACTTCAGGCGGAGATGAGCCGCATCCACCGTATTCTAGGGCGCACCATCGTGCTGGTGACGCATGATATCGACGAAGCGCTGCGGCTGGCCGATCGTCTGATACTGATGGATCACGGCGAAGTCGTCCAGCAGGGTACGCCGCTTGAGCTGTTAACCTCGCCAGCGAATGATTTTGTGCGTGAATTTTTTGGCCGCAGCGAGCTGGGCGTCAGGCTGCTCTCGCTGCGCACCGTCAGGGACTATCTGCGTCCGCACGATGCGCAAATCGGTGGTGAACCGCTGCACGATGGGATGAGCCTGCGCGATGCTCTGTCGGCGTTTGTCGCCCGGCAGTGCGAGGTATTACCCGTTGCGGACGGGCAGGGGACGCCATGCGGGACGATCCATTTTCGCGATCTGCTGGCGGGGGAGGTGACGCGTGAAGTGGGTCCGTGATCCGTTACTCTGGCTGACAGGGCTGTTTATCGCCTTACTCTACCTGATGCCGCACAGCGCGGCGCTGTTTAATGCGCTTATCCCCGGGCTGCCGCGCCCGGTGTACCAGCAGGAGAGCTTTGTTAATCTCACCCTGGCGCACTTCTGGCTGGTGGCGGTGTCAAGCGTGATTGCCATCGTGCTGGGCACAGGCGCCGGGATTGCGGTGACGAGACCCGCGGGCAGGGAGTTTCGTCCGCTGGTGGAGACCATCGCCGCAACGGGGCAGACCTTCCCGCCGGTGGCCGTGCTGGCGATTGCCGTGCCGGCGATCGGTTTTGGGCAGGAGCCTGCCATCATTGCGCTGATTTTGTACGGCGTGTTGCCCATTCTGCAAGGGACGCTGGCGGGGATTGCGGCGGTGCCTGCATCGGTGCTGAGCGTAGCGGAAGGGATGGGGATGAGCGCCTGGCAGCGGCTGGTGAAGGTCGAACTGCCGCTGGCCGCACCGGTGATTATCGCCGGCGTGCGAACGTCCGTGATTATCAACATTGGTACGGCAACCATCGCCTCGACGGTCGGAGCCAATACGCTGGGAACGCCGATCATTATCGGGTTAAGCGGGTTTAATACGGCTTACATTATTCAGGGGGCGGTTCTGGTTGCGCTGGCGGCGATTGTCGTGGATCGCCTGTTTGAACGTCTGGCCGGATACCTCAGCCAACACCGCCGCGAACAATAAATGAATAACCTGCAAGCATAACGCCACCGATACCGCTGATGGCCATCAGTGCAAAGAGGGTAATTACGGCCAGTTTCGTTGCCTTCATCATGTGCTCCTGTTGTTAACGGAACAATTATACGGTGAAGCGCAGCTGTTAATGAACCATTAAATGCCGTTACGACGCATTTGGCCCCAGCGAGTAAACGGGATAACCATGTTCGCGCCATTCCGTCAGGAGCTGCTGCTGGGAAGCGGAGGGGACTTCGCCGCACCAGACCAGCAGCGTCTGTCCCTCAAACAGTTCCGGCCTGAGCTGGGCCAGGGAGTGGGCAAGCACGTCAACGCGCCAGCCCTGCTGGGTGGCAATCCAGGCTTCGAGCCACAGTCGGGTGGTATCGTGTACGTTCCAGCCGATCACCAGCGCATCTTTGCTGTTTTTATTCCGCGCTGAGGCAAGACAAACGGAAATATAGTTAATCAGCACGCCATCAAGCATGCTGAGCAGTGCCTGTAAGGTGGTTTGCTGACACTGAAGCCGACGCCGTAGGGGAATAAAAAGATGGGTGATCAAGGTTTGCGCCGGGTAGTCTCGACCCTGTTCTTTGATCCAGCCGCGCAAACGCTGCAAATTGCCACTCTGCAACAGCCTCAGCAGCGTTTCCTGCTGCTCGCGCCAGAGAAGCTGCGTATCTGGATCGTCCTGGCTCAGAAGCGATTTTACCTTGCCGACCTGTACGCCATTGTCGATCCAGCTTTTGATCTCGCGGATCCGGTCAATATCCGCATCGTTAAACAGGCGGTGCCCGCCGTCCGTTCTTTGCGGCTTAAGCAATCCATACCGTCGCTGCCACGCCCGTAGCGTAACGGGATTGATATCACACAGGAGTGCCACTTCACCTATTGTGTAAAGCGCCATTTTCGCCCCCAGGCTTGCGCGTCCCCAGCTTAACTGTAGACCCACTTTGCGGAACCAGGAAGATTTGATTCTTTTTTGTACAAATTATACGAAAGACAGGTTATCTCCGGCAAAAGGTGTGATGGCGGACACGATTTATCGCTTTTTTGGCACGTTTCAAAGAAAGTTAACCGCTATCAGTGTATGTTACGCGTTTTTAGAATGTGCGGTTTGTGAGTATGTACGAGTTTAATCTGGTGCTGCTGTTGCTTCAGCAGATGTGCGTGTTCCTTGTCATCGCCTGGTTGATGAGCAAAACGCGCCTGTTTATCCCGCTGATGCAGGTCACCGTCCGTCTGCCGCACAAATTCCTCTGCTACGTCGTATTTTCCATATTCTGCATTATGGGGACCTGGTTTGGTCTCCATATCGAAGATTCCATCGCCAATACGCGCGCCATCGGCGCGGTAATGGGCGGGCTGCTCGGAGGCCCGGTTGTCGGCGGTCTGGTGGGGTTAACCGGCGGCCTGCACCGCTATTCGATGGGCGGTATGACGGCGCTGAGCTGCATGATCTCCACCATCGTCGAAGGGCTGCTCGGTGGTCTCGTCCACAGCTATATGATTAAGCGCGGTCGCCCGGATAAAGTGTTCAGTCCCTTTACCGCAGGGGCGATTACCTTTGTGGCGGAAATGGCGCAGATGGCGATCATCCTGCTGATCGCGCGCCCGTTTGACGATGCGTTACATCTGGTCAGCAGCATTGCCGCACCGATGATGGTCACCAATACTGTAGGTGCGGCGCTGTTTATGCGCATTCTGCTCGACAAACGCGCCATGTTCGAAAAATACACCTCGGCATTTTCTGCCACCGCCTTAAAAGTTGCGGCGTCGACGGAAGGGATCCTGCGGCAGGGATTCAACGAGGAGAACAGTATGAAGGTGGCGCAGGTGCTGTATAAAGAGCTGGATATCGGAGCCGTGGCGATTACCGATCGCGAGAAGCTGCTGGCGTTTACCGGTACCGGCGACGACCACCATCTGCCGGGCAAACCGATCTCCTCGGCCTATACCCTGCGCGCTATTGAAACGGGTGAAGTGGTGTATGCCGACGGAAATGAAGTGCCGTACCGCTGTTCCCTGCATCCGCAGTGCAAACTCGGCTCTACGCTGGTCATTCCCCTGCGGGGTGAAAACCAGCGCGTCATGGGCACTATTAAGCTTTACGAAGCCAAAAACCGCCTGTTCAGCTCCATCAACCGCACGCTGGGGGAGGGGATCGCCCAGCTGCTTTCGGCGCAAATCCTGGCGGGGCAGTATGAACGGCAAAAAGCGCTGCTGACGCAGTCAGAAATTAAGCTCCTGCACGCTCAGGTGAACCCGCATTTCCTGTTTAACGCGCTCAACACGCTGAAAGCGGTGATCCGCCGCGACAGCGATCAGGCCGCGCAGCTGGTGCAATTTCTCTCGACCTTTTTCCGCAAAAATCTGAAGCGACCCTCGGAGATCGTCACCCTCGCGGACGAGATTGAGCATGTAAACGCCTATCTGCAAATTGAAAAAGCGCGCTTCCAGTCACGTTTACAGGTGTCGTTATCCGTCCCGGACGATCTGGCGTATCAGCATCTTCCGGCCTTTACCCTGCAACCGATTGTAGAAAATGCCATTAAGCATGGGACGTCGCAGCTGCTGGGAAGTGGAGAGATTATGATTTCCGCTTCCCGTTTTAACCACCATCTGGTGCTGGATATTGAAGACAACGCGGGGCTGTATGAAGCTTCCGCGTCAGGCGGTCTGGGCATGAGCCTGGTGGATAAACGCCTGCGCGCGCATTTTGGTGACGACTGCGGTATCACCGTCGCCTGTGAGCCAGACCGCTATACCCGAATTACCTTACGATTGCCGCTGGAGGAGAACGCATGTTAAGAGTGCTGATTGTCGATGATGAGCCGTTAGCACGGGAAAACCTGCGTGTTCTGTTGCAGGAGCAGAGTGATATCGAGGTTGTGGGGGAATGTGCCAATGCGATTGAAGGCATCGGTGCGGTGCATAAACTGCGCCCGGACGTGCTGTTCCTCGATATTCAGATGCCGCGCATCAGCGGGCTGGAGATGGTCGGCATGCTCGACCCGGAGCACCGTCCCTATATCGTCTTTCTGACGGCCTTTGATGAGTACGCGGTAAAGGCGTTTGAAGAGCACGCATTTGATTATCTGCTGAAGCCGATTGAAGAGAAACGCCTTGAAAAGACCCTGACCCGCCTGCATCAGGAGCGTACCGTGCAGGACGTGGCGCTGCTGCCGGAGCATCAGCAGCCCCTGAAGTTTATACCCTGTACCGGGCACAGCCGGATTTACCTCCTGCAAATGGACGACGTTGCCTTTGTCAGCAGCCGTCTGAGCGGGGTATACGTCACCAGCGCCGAAGGCAACGAAGGCTTTACCGAGCTGACCCTGCGCACGCTGGAGAGCCGCACGCCGCTAATCCGCTGCCATCGTCAGTATCTGGTGAACATGGCGCACCTGAAAGAGATCCGTCTGGAGGATAACGGCCAGGCCGAGCTGGTGTTACGTGCCGGGCAAACCGTTCCCGTCAGTCGTCGCTACCTGAAAAGTTTGAAAGAGGCGATAGGGCTGTAAAACTGGTACACTGCGCGCCATTGCATCATCGACATTCGAAGGCTCTATGCTAAGTAACGATATTCTTCGTAGCCTGCGCTACACCCTGAAAGCGAACAATAATGACATGGTGCGCATTCTTGCGCTCTCCGACATGGAATCCACGTCCGCCGGGTTCGACACCTGGATGACTAAAGAAGATGAAGAGGGTTTTGTTCGCTGCCCGGACATTATTCTGTCGGGCTTTCTGAATGGCCTCATCTACGACAAGCGCGGCAAAGATGAATCTGCGCCTGAGCTGGCGCTGGAGCGTCGGGTGAATAACAACACGGTGCTGAAAAAGCTGCGTATTGCTTTCTCCCTGAAAACTGACGACATTCTGGCGATCATGACCGAGCAGAAATTTCGCGTGTCGATGCCGGAAATCACCGCCATGATGCGCGCGCCGGATCATAAGAATTACCGCGAGTGTGGGGATCAGTTTCTGCGTTATTTCCTGCGTGGGTTGACGCAGCGGGTGCATAACCAGAAGGGGTGATTTTAGCCGGATGGCGGCTTCGCCTGACCCGGCCTACAAAACCCGTAGGCCCGTGCAAGCGTAGCGCCGCCGGGCAAAAAAAAAAGCCGGATTCTCATCCGGCTTTTTTATTACTTCACCTGCTGACCCGGCTTCGCGCCTTCGTCAGGGCTTAACAGGAAGATATCTTTCCCGCCCGGGCCTGCGGCCATCACCATCCCCTCAGAGATGCCGAAGCGCATTTTGCGCGGCGCCAGGTTTGCCACCATCACGGTCTGACGACCAATCAGCACCTGCGGATCGGGATACGCGGAACGAATGCCGGAGAAGACGTTACGCTTCTCGCCGCCCAGATCCAGGGTCAGACGCAGCAGTTTGTCAGAACCTTCCACGAACTCCGCGTTTTCGATCAGCGCCACGCGCAGGTCGACTTTGGCGAAATCATCAAAGGTGATGGTCTCCTGAATCGGATCGTCCGCCAGCGGGCCGGTCACCGGTGCGGCGGCCGCTTTCACCTCTTCTTTGGATGCTTCCACCAGCGCGTCAACCTGCTTCATCTCGATGCGGTTATACAGCGCCTTGAAGGTGTTCACCTTGTGGCCGAGCAGCGGCTGCTGGATGGCATCCCAGGTCAGTTCGGTGTTCAGGAATGCTTCCGCGCGGGCTGCCAGCTGCGGCAGAACCGGCTTCAGCCAGGTCATCAGCACGCGGAACATGTTCAGACCCATGGTGCAGATCGCCTGCAAGTCGGCGTCGCGGCCTTCCTGTTTCGCCACCACCCACGGCGCCTGCTCGTCCACATAGCGGTTGGCCACGTCTGCCAGCGCCATGATTTCGCGAATGGCTTTACCGAATTCACGGCTTTCCCAGGCTTCGGCAACCGCAGCGGCGGCGTCGGTGAAGGTTTTATACAGCTCAGGATCGGCCAGTTCGGCAGAAAGCACGCCGTCAAAGCGTTTGGCGATAAAACCTGCGTTACGGGACGCCAGGTTCACCACCTTGTTGACGATGTCCGCGTTCACGCGCTGTACGAAATCTTCCAGATTCAGGTCGATATCGTCGATGCGGGAAGAGAGCTTCGCGGTGTAGTAGTAGCGCAGGCTGTCCGCGTCAAAGTGGTTCAGCCAGGTGCTGGCCTTAATAAACGTCCCGCGAGATTTAGACATCTTCGCGCCGTTCACCGTTACGTAGCCATGTACGAACAGGTTGGTCGGCTTGCGGAAGTTGCTGCCTTCCAGCATTGCTGGCCAGAACAGGCTGTGGAAGTAAACGATGTCTTTACCGATGAAGTGATACAGCTCGGCATCGGAATCTTTCTTCCAGTATTCGTCGAAGCTTACGGTGTCGCCGCGCTTGTCACACAGATTCTTGAACGACCCCATGTAGCCAATCGGCGCATCCAGCCAGACGTAAAAATATTTGCCCGGCGCGTTCGGGATTTCGAAGCCAAAGTAGGGCGCATCGCGGGAGATATCCCACTGTTGCAGCCCGGATTCGAACCACTCCTGCATTTTGTTCGCGACCTGCTCCTGCAACGCACCGCTGCGGGTCCACGCCTTCAGCATTTCGCTGAACGACGGCAGGTCGAAGAAGAAGTGCTCGGAGTCACGCATCACCGGCGTCGCGCCGGAGACCACGGACTTCGGTTCGATAAGCTCGGTCGGGCTGTAGGTTGCGCCGCACACTTCGCAGTTATCGCCGTACTGGTCCGGGGATTTACATTTCGGACAGGTGCCTTTGACGAAACGGTCCGGCAGGAACATGCCTTTTTCCGGATCGTACAGCTGAGAGATGGTGCGGTTTTTAATGAAACCGTTCTCTTTCAGACGGGAGTAGATCAGCTCTGACAGCTCGCGGTTTTCGTCGCTGTGCGTGGAGTGATAGTTGTCATAGCTGATGTCAAAGCCAGCAAAATCGGTCTGATGCTCCTGACTCATTTCGGCGATCATCTGTTCCGGGGAAATGCCCAGCTGCTGCGCTTTCAGCATGATCGGCGTGCCGTGGGCATCGTCCGCACAGATGAAGTTCACCTCGTGGCCGCGCATTCGCTGGTAACGGACCCAGACATCAGCCTGGATATGCTCCAGCATGTGGCCGAGGTGGATTGAGCCGTTGGCGTACGGCAGGGCGCACGTTACCAGAATTTTTTTCGCGACTTGAGTCATAGTAGGCATTACTTCTTTTAACTGTGAAAAGGGTTTTCGATATTACCAAAAGGGGCATTATTAAGTAAGCACAAACCGCGGCCTTTCAGGTAAACTTGTTTGTCTAAGGTCTTATTCACAAGAACAAAGGAGTCGGGATGAGTTCTCAATCCCAGGCCAAATCACCGGAAGCCTTACGAGCAATGGTCGCCGGGACGCTGGCTAATTTTCAGCATCCAACCCTGAAGCACAATCTCACGACGCTGAAAGCGCTTCATCACGTCGCATGGCTGGACGATACGCTGCACATTGAGCTACAGATGCCGTTCGTCTGGACCAGCGCCTTTGATGCCCTGAAAGAGCAAACCAGCTCTGAGCTGCTGCGCATTACCGGCGCAAAAGCAATTGACTGGAAGCTAAGCCACAGCATCGCCACGCTCAAGCGCGTGAAAAATCAGCCGGGCGTTAACGGCGTGAAGAACATCATCGCCGTCAGCTCGGGCAAGGGCGGGGTGGGTAAATCGTCGACCGCCGTGAACCTGGCGCTTGCGCTGGCGGCTGAAGGGGCGAAAGTCGGCATTCTGGATGCGGATATCTACGGCCCGTCCATTCCAAACATGCTGGGGGCGGAAAACCAGCGTCCAACCTCGCCGGACGGCACCCACATGGCGCCAATCGTGGCGCACGGTCTGGCGACCAACTCCATTGGTTACCTGGTCACGGACGATAACGCAATGGTCTGGCGTGGCCCGATGGCCAGCAAGGCGCTGCTGCAAATGTTGCAGGAGACAATGTGGCCTGACCTCGATTATCTGGTACTGGACATGCCGCCGGGCACCGGTGATATCCAGCTGACGCTGGCGCAGAACATTCCGGTTACCGGCGCCGTCGTGGTCACCACGCCGCAGGATATCGCGCTGATCGACGCCAAAAAAGGCATCGTCATGTTCGAGAAGGTGGAGGTGCCGGTACTGGGTATCGTCGAGAACATGAGCATGCACATTTGCAGCAACTGCGGGCACCATGAGCCTATCTTTGGTACCGGTGGCGCCGAAAAGCTGGCGGCGCAATACCACACGCAACTGCTGGGGCAACTGCCGCTGCATATCACACTGCGTGAAGATCTGGATAGCGGTAAGCCGACGGTGGTCAGCCGTCCGGATAGCGAATTCACGGAAATCTATCGTCAGCTGGCGGGGCGCGTTGCGGCGCAGCTTTACTGGCAGGGCGAAGTCATTCCGGGTGAAATCGCCTTCCGCGCGGTGTAACGCCTCTGCGCGTTAGTGCCGGGTGGCGGCTTCGCCTTACCCGGCCTGGCTCGATTTTGTAGGTCAGGTAAGCGTAGCGCCACCTGACTTTACCCAAGCCGATAGTGCATCAAATAATACTCTCCGTCCGGAGAATCTCCCGTCGCCTCAATGTGCCAGCCGTGGCGCTGGTAAAACGCAACCGCCCGCTCATTCTTCACCAGACACTTGAGTGAACCCGTGCTGGTAAACGTCTTCTGCACGTGTTCAAGCAACACATGTCCGACGCCCAGGCTCTGATAGTTCGGATCGACAAACAGGTTGTGCAGAAAATTATCGTTCGTCGAGACTGAGGCAAAGCCAAGTCGGTGCCCATCCTGCTCCGCCACCCAAATCCCTTCGTCCAGGGTTGCCGCGTCAAAATCTTCAAGCTGCCACGCAGAACTGTCCATCCACGGCCAGGCTTCACGTCGGGTGTGAAGGAAGAGCGTGCGCAGGAAAGGGCGATCGCTCTCCTGCCACGGACGGATTAGGATCGTATCAGCGGTGATAGAAAATATCTCCGTTATAGGCTTTGTAGATTTTGCCATCGGCATCGCCAATCAGAACATAATTCTCACCCATGTAGGTCCAGTGTGTGCCGGCATCGGGCGCGGGAAGGTTACGCAGCTGGTACTGTTTGATGGTGTACTCAGGCGTCTGATACTGCGCGGGCGCGGTGTCGCCGATTTTAAACTTCGTAAAATCGGCAATAAACTCTTGCTCTTCATAGGCCTTGATGCCGGAAGGCGCTGTCGATGTTTGCGGTGCAGCGTGCGCGGCCCCCGCCAGTGACAGTAATACACCCAGAAGCAACAATTTACGCTTAGCCATTTTTTCTCCAGTCATATCGTTACTGATACTTTTTGTGTGCAGATCCGCTAACGGATGGCAGACAGTTCATTTTAAGTATCCTCACAGGGTGAGTTTGCAAAAAATGTAACAAAAGTGCACGGTTTTGTGTAGTCGCAACCGTCATTAATTATTACTTCGACGAATAAATATGAGCTTATACAGATAACATAATTATTGGTTTATTAATTAATTCTGAAAAAACATTTTCAAGGCAAATTTACTAAGATTCAGGCATGCATTCAACAAATAGAACATTTAAGATTGCCTGAAACCCTCTTTCCGAATGCCTGATTAAGACAATGCAGGGCTGTAAAGTCTGCCCAAAGGAATGTCGTGTGGTTTTATAAATACTCTCTGTGTTTCTGTTAATTCATTGAATAACAGCAACTTGTGCTTGAGTGAAATGTTACTGTTTTATCCTGTATACGATAATCACTACTATAAAAGATATTATGTAATAAATGAAAAACACAACAGTTGTATCGATATTATTTTTAATTATTA
This sequence comes from Enterobacter cloacae complex sp. S2, assembly GCF_015159675.1. NCBI lineage: Bacteria > Pseudomonadati > Pseudomonadota > Gammaproteobacteria > Enterobacterales > Enterobacteriaceae > Enterobacter > Enterobacter cloacae complex sp. S2. The sequence goes on along the minus strand of NZ_JADDTS010000002.1, from coordinate 8,634 downwards.
CCCCCTTATCTGGCTGCGTATTTTACCCTGGCCAGCATCTCGATCTCGCTGGGAAAAAGATAATTGCCGCAGAAGATGCAAATGATTGTCTTGAGAAACGGATTGATGTTTATCCTCTTACGCCTTCGTTAATTGAAAAAATGCGACCATCGGTTTTGAAATCTCAGGCAAATCCTAATCTGGATGAACAGGTCAAAAACTGGGAATACCGTATCGGCGTTGGGGATATTCTGACCGTCACCGTCTGGGATCACCCTGAACTGACAACCCCGGCAGGGCAGTATCGTAGCGCCAGTGACACCGGTAACTGGGTCAATGCCGACGGCACGCTTTTCTATCCCTATGTCGGTAAATTGCCGGTGGCTGGCAAAACGGTCGCACGGGTACGCGAGGAGATCACGGCCCGGCTGAACAATGTTATTGAAAGCCCGCAGGTGGATGTCAGCGTCGCCTCTTTTCGCTCACAAAAAGCCTATGTGACGGGCGAGGTGGTGAAGTCAGGGCAGCAGGCTATTACCAATATCCCGTTAACGGTCATGGATGCCGTAAACGCCGCTGGGGGGCTCTCTGCCGACGCGGACTGGCGCAATGTCGTGCTGACGCATAATGGGAAGGACACGCGCCTCTCGCTATATGCGCTGATGCAGCATGGCGATCTCACGCAAAATAAGCTGCTCTATCCCGGCGATATTCTGTTTGTCCCCCGCAACGATGCGCTGAAAGTGTTCGTCATGGGCGAGGTCGTTAAACAGAGCACGCTGAAAATGGATCGCAGCGGCATGACCCTGGCGGAAGCGCTGGGCAATGCCGGTGGGCTGAACCAGAATATGGCCGATGCCACCGGAATTTTTGTCATTCGTTCGCTGCCGAAAAGCGAGCGTTCAGAAATAATTGCCAACCTCTACCAGCTCAATGCTCAGGACGCATCAGCCATGGTGTTAGGCACCGAGTTTCAGCTTGAGCCCTATGACATTGTCTATGTCACCACTGCACCACTGTCCCGCTGGAATCGCGTGATATCACAGCTTGTTCCGACCATCAGCGGGGTGCATTACCTTACCGAAACGGTTCGTTACATCAGATCGTGGCCGCAATAATGTTCAAATCAATACTCGTGGTTTGCACCGGAAATGTCTGCCGTTCTCCGATTGGGGAGCGGCTTTTGCGCCAGCACCTGCCCGACAGATATATCGCCTCGGCGGGCATATTCGGGCTTGAAGGGTGCCCGGCGGATGACAGCGCCCAGGACGTAGCCTGGCGGCATGGGATTTCCCTCGACGGTCATGTGGCGCGCAGGCTGACACGCAATTTGATGCAGGGATCCGATCTTATCCTGGTTATGGAGCCGGAACATCTTCGCTTCATTGCGGCCATGGCGCCGGAGATTCGAGGAAAGTCGCTGCTTTTTGGGCAATGGCTGGAGCCGCAGGAGATCCCCGATCCCTACCGTCAAAGCCGGGAAGCGTTTGAATATGTGTTTGGGCTATTGGGTAAAGCCAGTCAGGAATGGGCACGTCGTTTAGGTCAGAAAGGAATGAAGCATTAATGTCGTCTTACACAACAGACAATTATGGTGCAGCGGCACCCCAACAACATGAAGTCGATCTCGTTCGTTTGCTCGTCGAGATGATCGACCACCGCACGATGATTCTGTGCGTGACGTTCCTGTTCATCCTGTGCGCCGGTCTCTATGCCTGGATTGCGCCACCTGTTTATCAGGCGGATGCCATGGTGCAAATTGAAAACAAACACGATAACAACCTGCTCAAAGGTTTGAGCCAGCTGGGCACCGATGTGTCGCCGGATGTTGCCCCTGAAATTTTACTGCTGAAATCCCGCATGATCCTCGGCGAGACCGTTGACAAATTAGCTCTGACACAGCAGGCAAAGCAGCGCGTTTTGCCTGTGGTGGGGCGTCTCTGGCAGCGTCTGCAAGGGCGTGAGCAGGGCAAAATCACGTTAGGCGAACTCCAGATCCCGCAGGTGGAAGGCAAAGCGCAAGAGCTCACGCTGACCGTACAGGAAGCGGGAAAATATCACCTGACGGGCGAAAACATTGAGGCCGACGGCCAGGTTGGGAAAACGCTGGTTACGCAAGGGATCGTTCTGCTGGTGACGTCGATTGAGGCTGAGCCAGGCACGCAATTTTCGCTTAAGTCGTTGGCGCGGCTTGAGACGATCAACGCGCTGAAGAAGCGTCTCACGGTTGCGGAATCGGAGAAACAGAGCGGTATCGTGACCTTAACCCTGACGGGCGAAGATCCTGACAGCATCGCCCGGGTGCTGAATGCAATTGCTGAAAATTATCTCCAGCAAAATATCGCGCGCCAGGAGGCTCAGGATTCTCGTAGTCTGGATTTTTTACAGGCGCAGTTGCCGAAAATCAGCGCGGACCTTGATCAGGCAGAAGCGCGGCTGAATGCCTACCGGGCGCAGCGAGACTCGGTGGACCTGTCTCTGGAGGCAAAATCTGTCCTGGATCAGGTTGTTAACGTTGAGAATCAGCTAAATGAGCTGACGTTCCGGGAGGCTGAGATCTCCCAGCTCTTTAAAAAAAGTCACCCTACCTATCGTGCATTGCATGAAAAGAGACAGACCCTTGAGCGGGAACGGGAGCGTCTCAATAACCGTGTGTCAGCTATGCCCTCCACGCAGCAGGAGATTTTACGCCTGAGCCGCGATGTTGAGTCGGGTCGCACGATTTATTTACAGCTATTGACGCGCCAGCAGGAGCTGAATATTTCCCGCTCCAGCGCTGTCGGAAACGTGAGGATCATTGATGAGGCTGTTACGCTGCCGGACCCGATAAAGCCGCGTAAAGCGTTAATCATCGTTCTTGGCGCGCTGTTCGGGCTAATGCTCTCAATGGGGACCGTGCTGGTACGTCAGGCGTTCAAACGTGGGATCACGCTTTCCGAACAGCTGGAAGCGCAGGGGATGCCGGTTCTGGCTACGTTGCCACGTTCACAGTGGCTGTGGAGTAAAACGCAGTTGCGCAGAAAAAATCCGTTTTCTCGTCGCTGGAAACACAAAACCTCGGATGTGCCTTTCCTGCCCGTCGATCGCCCTGCTGATATGTTTGTTGAAGCAGTACGCGGGCTGCGGACCAGTCTGCATTTCACCATGATGGAGGCTGAGAACCGCATTGTGATGATTTCTGGCCCCACGCAGGACTGCGGAAAAACGCTGGTGGCGACGAATCTGGCGGCCATCGCCGGGCAGAGCGGTCAGCGGGTGCTGTTTATTGATGCGGATATGCGCCAGGGCTATGTTCATAATATTTTTGGTCTGGAGAACCGCCACGGATTGTCCTGCCTGCTCGAAGGGAAACGCGACTTAGCGGAGGTCATTCAGCATGCTGAAAAAGGGGGAATTGACGTCATCACCTGCGGCCCGGAACCCCTGCGCCCGTTAGAATTGCTGTTAAGCGAACGATTCCTTTCCGTCATGTCCTGGGTTAACGAGCAATATGACATCGTCATCATTGATACACCGCCGGTCCTGGCCGTCACCGATGCCGCGCTGGTCGCCAGAGCAGCCGGAACAACGCTAATGGTTGCCCGTTTCGATAAAACCAGCGTGAAAGAGATGGAGAATACCGTTAAACGGTTACAGCACGTCGGCGTGAAGGTCAGCGGCACAATCCTCAACGATATTGTTAAATCCGCAGCGCTGTATTACAGCTCGGGGTACAGCCAGTATGAATACGGTTATGCTTCGAGGAAAAAAGGGGAAAGGCGTTAGCGCGGGAAAAACAATCCCTCTCCCGGGTGGGAGAGGGATAAGTATTACTTCGCCATCACTTCCTGCGCGGTACGCTCAACCAGAGACAGCAGGATTTTTACGTCCTCCAGCGTCACGGTTGGGTTCAGCAGGGTCAGCTTCAGGCAGGTGATACCGTTATGCTCGGTCACACCGACGTTTGCACGGCCAGACTCCAGCAGCGCATCGCCAATTTTCTGGTTCAGCAGGGCAATACCGGCGTCATCCATCTGCGCCTGCGGACGGAATCGGAACAGCACGCTTGCCAGCTGGGGTTGCATCACCAGTTCCAGAGCAGACTGCTCTTTCACGTAAGCCGCAACCTGCTGTGCCAGCGTCACGCCGTGATCGATGATTGCCGCGTATTGCTCCTGACCCAGCGCTTCCAGGCTCATCCACAGTTTCAGCGCGTCGAAACGGCGCGTGGTTTGCAGAGATTTGGAGACCAGGTTAGGTACACCCGCTTCTTCATCGAACTCAGAGTTCAGATAGGCCGCCTGATAGCGCATCAGTTCATAGTGACGCGCTTCTTTCAGCAGGAACGCACCGCAGCTGATGGTCTGGAAGAACTGCTTGTGGAAGTCCAGGGTGACGGAATCCACGAGCTCGATACCGTCCAGGTAGTGACGATACTGCTCAGACATCAGCAGCGCGCCGCCCCAGGCCGCATCAACGTGCACCCAGATATTCTGTTTCGCAGCCAGCTCAGCAATAGCACGCAGCGGATCGATAGCACCCGCATCGGTCGTACCGGCCGTGGCCACAATCGCCAGGATCTGCTCGCCGTTCGCGTTGCACTGTTCGATTTTCGCCGCCAGATCGGTGAGATCCATGCGGGAGAATTCGTCAGTTTTCACCTGCACCACGGACTGGTAGCCCAGACCCATCAGCGCCATGTTTTTCTGCACGGAGAAGTGGGCATTTTCCGAACACAGCACGCGGATCTTACGCAGATCGCCTGTCAGACCGTCCTGCTGAACCGAGTGGCCCTGACGCGCAAAGAACGCGTCACGCGCCAGCATCAGCCCCATCAGGTTACTCTGGGTGCCGCCGCTGGTGAAGACGCCTGCGTCGCCAGCCTGATAACCCACGCGGGTACGCAGCCATTCGATCAGTTTGATCTCAATGATGGTTGCGGACGGGCTTTGATCCCAGGAGTCCATACTCTGGTTACTGGCGTTGATCAGCACTTCCGCCGCCTGGCTAACCACCAGGCTTGGGCAGTGCAGGTGCGCCACGCACTGCGGGTGATGAACGGACAAACTGTCTTTCAGGAAGAACTCCACGGCGCGTTCGATCGCCGCTTCGTTGCCCAGCCCTTTCGGGTTGAAATCCAGCTTAATACGGTCGCGCAGCTCTGCGACCGTTTTGCCCTGGTACATCTCAGGCTGTTTCAGCCACTGCATCACAGCCTGAGTGCTTTGTTCAATCGCCTGCTGGTAAGCTTCAATGCTCTGCGCAGAGGAGAACAAAATTGGGTTTGAATCAGACATCGTATTCAACAACTCCTGTTATGCCGGGCTAACGCCCGCAGCAAGCAGTGCCTGCTCGAATTTATCCAGGAAGACTTTCAGCTCGTCATCGCTGATAAGCAGAGAAGGCAGCAGACGCAGAACGATACCGTTACGGCCGCCACGCTCCAGAATCAGGCCGGCTTCGAAGCATTTCTTCTGGATCAGTGCAGACAGCTCGCCATCGCCCGGGAAGCAACCCATGTGATCGGCGGCTTCATGTGGCTTAACGATTTCAATACCGATCATCATGCCCAGACCGCGAACGTGGCCGATCACCGGATAGCGTTTCGCCATCTCTTTCAGCTGGCCTTTCAGCCATTCGCCCTGTGCGGCTACTTTGCCCGCGATGTTCTGGTCTTTCAGGATCTTCAGCGTGGTCAGACCGGTAGCCATCGCCAGCTGGTTGCCGCGGAAAGTACCGGTATGGTGACCTGGCGCCCATGCATCGAACTGCTTTTTGATACCGAGCACGGCCAGCGGCAGACCGCCACCGACTGCTTTAGACATCACGATGATGTCTGGCTCAATGCCAGCGTGTTCGAAGGCAAAGAATTTACCGGTACGGGCAAAGCCAGCCTGGACTTCGTCGAGGATCAGCAGGATACCGTGTTCCTGAGTGACTTTACGGATGCGCTGCAACCACTCAACAGGCGCCGGGTTCACGCCACCTTCACCCTGAACGGCTTCGAGGATCACCGCGGCAGGTTTACGCACGCCGCTTTCGACGTCGTTAATCAGATTTTCGAAGTAGTAGGTCAGCGCCTTCACGCCCGCTTCACCACCGATACCCAGTGGGCAACGATACTCGTGTGGGTAAGGCATGAACTGGACTTCTGGCATCATACCGTCAACCGCTTCTTTCGGAGACAGGTTGCCGGTGACGGACAGTGCGCCGTGGGTCATACCGTGGTAACCACCAGAGAAACTGATGATACCGCTACGACCGGTCACTTTTTTCGCCAGCTTCAGCGCCGCTTCAACGGCGTCAGCCCCGGACGGGCCAGTGAATTGCAGGCAGTACTCTTTGCCCTGACCAGGCAACAGAGAGAGCAGGTATTCTGAAAACGCGTCTTTCAACGGCGTGGTCAGATCCAGGGTATGTAACGGCAAGCCGCTGGTAATGACATTTTGGATGCTTTTCAGCACATCAGGATGATTGTGTCCAAGCGCGAGGGTGCCTGCGCCTGCTAAACAGTCAAGGTATTCTTTATTATCTGCATCGGTGATCCACACGCCTTCTGCTTTCGTAATCGCTAAAGGCAATTTGCGCGGATAACTCCTGACGTTAGATTCAAATTCGGCCTGACGGGCCAGATAGGTTTCGTTGCTTTTGTGGGCATCTACGGTGTCAATACGGACTTTATCCGTCATCATATCACTCCTACAACCGCCGCTTCGTTATGAGCAACGATTGAATAAAAAGTTAAAAAACAGATGGGGCCTGAAAAAAACGCCGCCAATATAGAGCCTTTTGTCACCGGGCTCAATGGTTAATTTGCTTACTGTTTTGTGACACAGGGCACAGGGCAGGGAAGATCGCCGTTTGTATGGGAGAGATTGCACTTTATGCTAAATAAAAACAGCAGCTTACGTATGATTTATCCGCATTGTAAAATCAGACAAAAGAGTGTGACAAATCGTGCGATTGTCAGGTGAAAAGGAGGCAGTGAGCCTCCTTACGCTGTTTATTTCTGGCTAACGCGTAAAATACCGTGTTCACGTCCCTTCGTTTTATTCCACGACGCGTCCGTAATACCGTTTTCATCCAGGCTTAGCGATATCACAAAACCATTACCACGGATCTCATAGAAATTCGCATTCAGACGTTTAACGCTGGCTTTTTTGCCGTTTACGGTGGCGCTAAAGAAGCCGTTAGAAAGCGTGGCGTTAACCGTATCCGACGAGAACGAGGCTTCACGCAGGGGATCGTGAACGGATGTCGTTGGTTCGTGTTGTGCCGCATTTTCCGCTTTGGTTTTGCTGATATCGCAAGAGCCATCGCCAGCGCTAATTTGCGTGCATCCCGAACGCTCTAATTGCGCGCGATAATGGGCGTTTATGGCGTGCGCAGGCGTCACCACCACAGAGAAAAGTAACGCCAACAGCGTAAATTTAGTTTTCATAAATACCCTTAATTATGGTGGTGATGTTTTTGATTAGCGTCCGCCGCACGAGCGGCATTTGCATATGCAGCAGAGAGTGACGCATTGTTGATGCCTTGTTGCCTTTGTTGTTCAGAAAGATAGCAGGTATCGTAACTGACCCCTTTCGCAGTGCAATTTGCGATGCGTTGCTCAGGCGAGACACAACCTGTAAGCACGGCAGTACTTATGACTAATATCATTAATTTTTTCATTTTATCGCCTTAAAAACGACACAAATAATAAGAAACGTACATCATGCCGATCCAGATCCCGATTGAAATGAGCATCACGTACAGGGCAGCTGAAATAAAAATATGTTTGAGCATGTTCTGTTTAATGAATAAAAGTGTGACGTCGAATAGTTGTTAAGTTATACAAGTAATATTATAGAGGTTTTAGGCTTTTGATTTAAAAGCCAATACCGATGCCTGCACCCATAGCAAGATCGCTGTTTGTAGAATCACTTATACCAGCCTTGATTACAGCGTGTTCACCTGCATGGAAAGATGCTCCTGCGCTGATAGCTTGCTCATTCTTAAATGACCCCACACCGGCGGAGAACATTACAGATTGCTCTTTCTCTACTTGTGGCATGGAAGCGAGAGCGATAGCAGAGGCAACGCCGCTACGCGCTTCTTTCTTGTTCTCGTCAACTTCATTTTGCAGGCTTTTGAATTGAGCATTGCTTGAAGATTGTGCTTGGGCAAAAACATGTTGAGTGGCTTTCAGGTCAGCAGCTTGTGCCGCTGTTTGAGTATTGAGTAATTTAATTTTGTTGATAGTAGCTGTATCAACTTCTTTCTTCGTGATGATTGTTGTTACACCGTTTTTACCGTCTTTACCATCAGCACCATCTTTACCATCATTGCCTTTAGCTCCGGGTTTACCTTCAGCCCCGATAGCACCTGCTACACCCTGAATCCCTTGAGCACCTGCATCACCTTTTGCACCTTCTTTACCATCAATACCATCTTTCGGCACTGGTGCATTCTCAAGTGCAGTGATACGGGTATCGTTAATACTAATTAACCCGCTATTGATACGTGTTTGATCTGCCACGACAGCAATATTTTTTGCATTGTTGTCTGCGGTGATTTGAGCATTTCCAGCAGCAGCTAACGCAGTATGAGCGGTGCTATCAGCATCATTAGCGCTGATTTGAGCGGTAGTAATGCCGGTGCTTAACAAAGTTTTGTTAGGGAAGGTGCGAATAA